>DATEHB010000170.1:0-7636 GCA_035279805.1 Candidatus Acidiferrales bacterium | reverse complement strand
GCGTTGCGCGGCGCGGGCCGACAATAGTCGGCCCCTACAGAGGCAAATGCCGGAGACGAAATCCCGCGTTACCGTTGACCGACAACGAAACCGGACCATGGCGGCGCGGCGAGTGCAAACGCCGGAAGGCGAAATCGACGGAAGCAAACACCGAGAAACGAAAATCGCGAGGCGAAATTTCCATTCTCGGAGAAGCAGAACCGCCGCGCGTTGCGCGGCGCGGGCCGACAATAGCCGGCCCCTACGGAGCGGCGAGACTAGGCTTTGGCGGCGCGACGAAGGAATTGCGGCGCGAAGATTTCCTCTGCGAATTGTTCGAGAGTTGTTGGGGTGGTGTTTTCGGAGGAACGCGTTTCTTGCGGATCGAGCAGGCCCTCATTTGCGCCGTTCCACAATTCAACAAGCAGCGCTGCGGAGCTTTTCGGCAGCCCCATGCTCGCGAGAGCAGATTCGAGAAGCGGCAGCGGCATTTGGACGTAGGCGAGATTCGGTTTGCCGATGGCGCGACCGATGATTGCGGCGGTTTCCTTCATGGTGATGTCGCGGGGGCCGAGAAGCTCTTGCGTGGAATGGCCGGAAAAGTCGCGGCGGGCGAGGCGTCCGGCGGCGTAGTTGCCGATGTCTCTTGTGGCGATCGTGGGAAAAGGCGCGTCAGCTGTAGAGGCGCCGGGAAGAACGTTCATCATACGAATGCCGTCGATGCTCATGAGGAAATTTTCCATGAACGTTGCGGGGCGAAGATGAAGAACGTTGAGGCCGGAAATGCGATTGAGTTTTTCCTCCATGCTGTGAAGGCCAAGAACGAGGCCCGTCTTCGCGATATTCTGCGCACCGATGCTCGAAAGTGTGACGGCGAATTTCACGCCGGAATTGGAGACGGCAGAGGCAAAAGCGTCGCTGACGCGTTCCTGATAGTTGCGGAAATCGTCACGCTGGAGCGCTTGCGGGATGACGAGATAAGCGGCGGTGGCTCCGGCGAAGGCGCGTTCCATGTCAAAGGCGTCTTCGACGTTGCCGACGAAGGCTTCAGCGCCGCGCGAAGCGAAAACCTCAAGTTTCGCGGCGTCGCGTCCTATCACGCGAATGGTTTCCCCTTTTGCGAGTAATGCC
Organism: Candidatus Acidiferrales bacterium; assembly: GCA_035279805.1. Taxonomy (GTDB): domain Bacteria; phylum Acidobacteriota; class Terriglobia; order Acidiferrales; family UBA7541; genus DAHUXN01. Next base: position 6,526 of record DATEHB010000170.1, on the reverse strand, counting down.
TCCGCCGCTGGGGTTCCTGTGTTTCCCGTGGCTCCGGTAATGGCGATCATGGCGGCCTCCTTGCGAATAGAGAGATCGAATCTCTGTGACTCGTTACGACAACACCTCAGCGGCTGAAGCCGCACTCACTTGCGCCGTTGACGGCACGGCTGAAGCCGTGCCCTGACGCAAGAGCTAAGCATGGCACGATTAAACCGCAGTCATTTGCGTGGACGACGGGAACGGTTAAAGTTTGCCTGCCCGCCCCGGCAGCCAAGCGGAAGGCTGGCCATGCCCTGACGCAAGAACGAAGTATGACACAGGCTCTTTCGCTCAGTCTCACTTATCGGAAGCGGGCAAAGAAATGTTTTCCTGCGCTGCGCGCGGATGTTCGCGACGTATGAGATGCGCGAATTGGCGCACGAAAATGAATTTAAGTATCAAACAAACAACGGCGACAGCACCGAGGGTCAGTCCCCAGGATGGCGCGGCGGGATAAATCGCGATGCCCGCAACCGCAGACGCAAGACAGAGAACGAGGGCAGCGTTGCTCAAGAGAAAAGCGCGGCGAGCGGCGCCGGAAATGTCCTGGCGGCGGGCGATGAGAATGGTCACGCCAATCGCAGCAAGGGCCGAGAGCGCGATCAATGCAAGCAGTCCGAATTGAATTCTTGCCGTCATTCAGATGTCAGCCGCCGGAACGCCATAATTGCAACAGTGCGTTGAGAAGCACAATTGGATGTCATTCCGAGGAGCGAAAGGCGACGAAAAATCTGCTGTTTCGCCGGCACTTCGCACAAAAGCAGATTCCTCGCTTCGCCTGCTTCCCGCAGGCAATCTCGGGATGACAGACTGAAAGCACTTTTTCGACAAGCTGCTAGAGCATTGGGACTTTGACATTGTGGTGTTTGGCAAAATTGATAGCCTCGGGATAACCCGCGTCGACGTGGCGCGCAACGCCGATGCCGGGATCGTTGGTGAGCACGCGCTCGATGCGCGAGGCCATTTCTTTGGTGCCGTCAGCGACAGTCACTTGTCCGGCGTGAACGGCATAGCCGATGCCGACGCCGCCGCCGTCATGAATCGAAACCCAGCTTGCGCCGCTGGCGGTGTTGAGCATGGCATTGAGCATGGGCCAGTCGGCGATGGCGTCCGAGCCGTCACGCATGGCTTCCGTTTCGCGATAGGGCGAAGCGACCGAGCCGCAATCGAGATGATCGCGGCCGATGACGATGGGGGCTTTCAGTTCGCCGCGCGCGACGAGATCGTTCAGCGCGAGACCGAATTTGTCGCGTTCGCCGTAGCCGAGCCAGCAAATGCGCGCGGGCAGGCCCTGAAAGTGGACGCGTTTTTGCGCGAGCTTGATCCAGCGGCAGAGCGATTCGTTCTGCGCGAACATTTCGAGGACGAGCTGATCGGTGCGATGAATGTCGGATGGCTCGCCGGAGAGCGCGGCCCAGCGAAATGGTCCGCGGCCTTCGCAAAAAAGCGGACGAATGTAAGCGGGAACGAAGCCAGGAAAGTCGTAAGCGTTTTTGACTCCTTGCTCGAAGGCGAAAGTGCGGATGTTGTTGCCGTAGTCGAAAGTGATAGAGCCCATTTTTTGCAAGGCGAGCATGCCCTCGACGTGCGTGGCGATGGATTGCATGGCGCGTTTGCGATAGGCCTCAGGATCGCGTTCGCGGAGTTCTTTCGCGTCTGCGAGTGAGAGGCCCTGCGGGATGTAGCCACCGATGGGATCGTGCGCGCTGGTCTGGTCGGTGAGCAAATCGGGAACGACGCCGCGTCGCGCAAGTTCCGGAATTAAATCCGCGCAATTGCCGATGAGGCCGACCGAAGTGGCTTCGCGTTTACGAACCGCGTTTTTGAGAATGCGAAGAGCTTCGTCGAGATTGTTGACCATCACGTCGCAATAACCGGTCTTGACGCGGCGCTTGATGCGTTCGGGATCGACTTCGATGCCAAGAAAGGCCGCGCCATTGAGTGTGGCGGCGAGAGGTTGCGCGCCACCCATTCCACCCATTCCTCCGGAGACGACGAGTTTTCCGGCAAGGTCGGCACTTGCGCCGAAGTGTTTGCGTGCGGCGGCGGCGAAAGTTTCATACGTGCCCTGCAAGATTCCCTGCGTGCCGATGTAAATCCAGCTTCCGGCGGTCATCTGGCCGTACATGGTGAGGCCGGCGCGTTCGAGTTCGTTGAAATTCTTCCAATCGTCCCAATGGCCGACCAGATTGGAATTGGCGATGATGACGCGCGGGGCGTATGGATGCGTACGAAAAATGCCGACGGGCTTGCCGGATTGAACGAGAAGAGTTTCGTCGTTTTCGAGATTGCGGAGGGAGCGCACGATGGCGTGGAAACATTCCCAGTTGCGCGCGGCTTTGCCGCGTCCGCCGTAGACGACCAGATCCTCGGGGCGCTCGCCGACTTCGGGATCGAGATTATTCATGAGCATACGCAGAGCGGCTTCCTGCTGCCAGCCTTTGCAGGAGATTTGCGTGCCGCGCGGCGCGCGCATCGGTTGATAGCCCGTATGATTTTCTACGGCGAGCTTCGACATGGAGCCTCCCGGGGAAAAGCTATCTTAACGCAGCGTGCAAAGGAAAAGTAGGTCTCAGGACCGCCTCAGGTCAGACGGCGCAAAAACTTGCGCCGTCGGGACCTGAGCTACAACGTGGGGCGGCCAGTGGCGTGTACAAACGAGAAAAAGCAGATTCCTCGCCTCGGAGCCTGCTTGCCGCGTGTCGTCGAGCAGGTGGGCTCGGAATGACAAGAATATGCCAAAGCCAGTGAAGTTGCGCATGGGATAATGCTGCGCTAGAGTGGCGAAACTGATGATGGAATTTTCGAGAAATTATCCAACTTTGACAAAGTGTTTTCTGGACGCGGTGGATCGGCACCCGAACGCGCGCGCGCAGATGTATCGCATGCCGGACGGATGGGATGCGTATTCGTCAAAGGAGATGCTGAGGCGGGTTGCAGGACTCGCGAAGGCATTGGCTGCGCTGGGAGTGAAGGCAGGAGATCGCGTCGGAATTTTCGCGCCGAATTCGCCGGAGTGGCACGTTGCGGATTTTGCGGTGCTGGGATTGGGCGCGATCGATGTGCCGATTTACTACAACGAATCGCCGGAACGGCTTCAGTACATCTGGAATGACGCGGCTGTGAACGTGGCGATTGTTGCCGGAGAAGCCCAGGCGCGGAAAGTGGCAGCCTGCCGTGCGAAAATTCCGGCGCTCGAGAAAGTTATTTGCGTTGGCGCGCCGGAGGAATTGAGCGGAGAGTTTCTGGATTTCTCGACGCTGATTGCGACGGCAAACGATGCGGATATTGCGGAGTATCGGCGCAGCACGGCGGGCGTGAAGCCGGAGCAACTGGCGACGCTGATTTATACGTCGGGAACCACAGGGGAGCCGAAGGGTGTGATGCTGACGCATGCGAATTTGACTTCGAACGCGATCGATGCGACGTCGCAGGTGGGATATTTCCCGGGCGACGTGGAACTTTCGTTCTTACCGCTGTCGCATGTCTACGAGCGGATATTCGATTACACCGCGCTGTTCCATGGCGTAACGATTGCGTATCTGGGAAAAATCGAGGATGCGGCGAAGGCGCTGCTTGAAGTGCGCCCAATGATCGCCGCGGCGGTGCCGCGCGTTTTCGAAAAGACCTACGCGAATATCTTGGAAAAGGGCCATCAAGAAACTGGCGTGAAGCGGAAAATATTCGAGTGGGCGCTGCGCGTGGCAGGGGAGGCTGTGCCGTGGCGCGCGCACGGAAAGGGTGCAACGACAGGAATGAAATTGCGCTGGATGATTGCCGACCGGCTTGTGTATTCGAAAATTCGCGCGGGGATCGGCGGACGCATGAGGGTGTTTTATTCCGGGGGAGCGCCGCTGGCGGTGGAACTGGCGGAGTTTTTCTGGTCGGTGGGTGTGCCGATTTACCAGGGGTACGGGCTGACGGAGTCGTCTCCGGTGATTTCGACGAACGCGCCGGGCGAAAATAAAGTTGGCACAGTGGGACGGCCAATTCGCAACTGCGAAGTGAAGATTGCGAGCGACGGCGAAATCCTGGCGCGTGGGCCGAACATTATGCAGGGCTACTACCGAAAACCGGAAGCTACGCGGGATGCGCTGACCGAGGATGGCTGGTTGCGCACAGGCGATATTGGGCATTTGGACGCGGATGGTTATCTGGTGATTACCGATCGGAAGAAGGAATTGTTGAAGACGGCGGCAGGAAAATTCGTTGCGCCCGCTCCGATTGAAATCAGGCTGAGGACAAGTCCATACATTGCGAACGCGATGGTGGTGGGCGACACGAAGAAATTCGTGTCGGCGCTGATTGTGCCGAACGCGGCGGCGATCTCCGCGAAAGCTCGCGCTGAAGGCATTGATTTGACTGGAAAGGACATTTGCAACGATTCGTGGGTGCGGGAATTGATTGGCGGGGAAGTCGAGAGGTTGACGGAGAGTCTGGCGCAGTATGAGAAGCCGAAAAGGTTCGCGTTGATCGCAAAGGATTTCACCGTGGAGAGTGGTGAATTGACGCACGCGCTGAAACTCAAGCGGCGAGTTGTGTTGCAGCGATATGGCGACACGATTGCGCGGCTATACGCGGACGTCGAGGAGCCGAGGCCGCAGACAAGGGCGTGAGAGAGGTCCGACGCAACAGACAAGAAGCGTAATAGCGAAATTAGAAAGGCGGAAAAGCCGCCGCACATTCGTGCGGCGCGGGCCGACGATAGTCGGCCCCTACGAAGGCAAAAAGCGAAAAGCGAGAAGCGAGAGCGCACGAGTTGAAGCGGGCCTGCGGCAGGTGGGCCTGTTCTGCACGATTTAGCGCGTTTGGGCGCGCGCTGATAGAATGTTGGCAGGGAGTTAATCCATGGAAGACCAACTGGTGATTGCGGGGCGCGCGTTTCGGTCGCGCCTGATTGTGGGGACGGGGAAATACCGGTCGCTGCCGGAGATGGCGCGGGCGCACGAAGCGTCAGGCGCGGAGATGGTGACGGTGGCGGTGCGGCGCGTAAATTTGACGGATCGCACGAAGGAATCGCTGCTCGATTACATTGACCGCGCGAAAATGTTCATCCTGCCGAATACGGCGGGATGCTATTCAGCGGACGAGGCGATTCGCACGGCGCGGCTGGGGCGCGAAGCGGGTCTTTCGGAATGGGTGAAGCTGGAGGTGATTGGCGACGAGCAGACGCTTTTCCCGGAGACGGAGGAGTTGATTCGCGCGACGAAAGCGCTGGTGAAGGAAGGGTTCATCGTGCTGCCGTACACGAACGACGATTTGATCGTGGCGCGGAAGCTGGTGGATGCGGGAGCGGCGGCGGTGATGCCGTTGGGCGCGCCGATCGGGTCGGGGATGGGGATTCAGAATCTGGCGAATCTGCGGATCTTGCGCGAACGGATTACGGAAGTGCCGTTGATTGTCGATGCGGGCGTGGGGACCGCTTCGGATGCGGCGATTGCGATGGAGCTTGGCGCGGATGGCGTGCTGATGAACACGGCGATTGCGGGCGCGCAGGATACGGTGCTGATGGCGGAGGCGATGCGCGCAGCGGTCGAGGCGGGGCGAAAGGCGTTTCTCGCGGGACGCATCGCGAAGAAACTTTACGCGACGGCGTCTAGCCCGGTAGCCGGCGTGATGCGTTAAATTCTGAGTTTCTCGAGACCCAATACAAAGCAGATTCCTCGCGCCGGACAGAATGCATCCCGCACTCGGAATGACAAATTTCTTGAAGCCTCGCAGTGCAGCGATGTTGGATTTCGAATTCCAAGATGGCGGATAGGGTATGAAGCGTATTCGATTCCTTAGGCTCGACGAATTCCAGATGGCAATGGCTCACGTCAGTCCCGACAGACGGCGTCGGGACGGGACGTGAGCTACAGTGGTGCCCCTGCCGGTAAAACAGCGGATCGCTTACATTGACTGGATGCGCGGGCTGGCGTGCGTGCTGATGTTTCAGACGCATTGCTACGATTCGTGGCTGAGTCCCGCGGCGCGAAAAGGCAATTTCTTCGGATGGTCGCAACTATTGGGCACGCTTCCGGCGCCTCTGTTTCTCTTCCTGGCGGGAATTTCGTTTGCGCTGGTGACGGACCGGATGCGGCAGAAGGGCGCGACGGCGAATGAAATCGCGTTGACGACGATTCGGCGGGGCGCGGAGATTCTTGGACTTGGTTTGCTGTTTCGCGTGCAGGAATTTGCGCTGGGCTATCCGTGGTCGCCGTGGACGGATCTGCTGCGTGTCGACATTCTGAACACGATCGGCGTTTCGATGATGCTGATGGGCATCGTTTGCCGCTTCGCGCGACGGCGGCCCACGAACGCGATGCTGGCGGGCGCGACGGCAACGGGAATTGCGCTGGCGACTCCGCCGATGTGGACAACGTGGCAGCCGCGCTGGCTTCCGTGGCCGGTCGAGTCGTATATCAATGGCGTCCACAATCAGGGAACGCCGCAGCACTGGCTGTTTCCGATTTTCCCGTGGACGGCGTTTGCGTTCGCGGGGCTGGCTGCGGGATTTTTCCTG
>DATEHB010000169.1:0-60070 GCA_035279805.1 Candidatus Acidiferrales bacterium | reverse complement strand
CACTCAGACGCGCGAATTCAAGGCGGCGATTCCGACGGCGGGAATCACGAACCTGATCAGCTACAACTATCTGACCTACTACAATCAATACGAGCAAATGGAGTTCGGCGCGCTGCCGCATCAAGATGATCTGATGGATATCATGTGGAAGCGATCGGCCTTGAAATACGTGGCGCAAGTGGCGACGCCGACGCTCATTATGCACGGCGCGAACGATCCCGACGTGCCGATTCCCGATGCAGAACAGTTTTATATTGCGCTCAAGGACGTCGGCGTGGAGACCGAATTCGTGATGTATCCACGCGAAGGGCACGGCATTCGCGAAGTAAAACATCAGATCGACGACATGGATCGCTCCATCGCGTGGTACGAAAAACACTTCCCCGACAAGAGCGCTGCAGCGCCGATTCCGTAGGCGGGTGGCGCACAGCCAAAACGAAATGTTCTTTCCCCTTGACTATTGACAGGAGAAGCGTACAGTCCTGTCGATAACTAAGGGGAGGCTTCTTTGAGCAAGCCAACCGATCTCGTCCAAGGAACGCTGGACATCTTAATCCTGAGAACGATCACGCACGAGCCCATGCACGGATGGGGAATTGCGCAACGCATCCAGATTGTTTCGAACAATGTGCTGCAAGTGAGGCAAGGCGCGCTTTACCCCGCGCTGCACCGACTCGAACAGCAGGGCTGGATTCGCGCCCAATGGGGCGATTCGGAGAACAACCGTCGCGCGAAATTCTATTCGCTGACGAAGGCCGGTCAGAAGTATTTCGAAAAAGAACAGGCAAACTGGGAGCGCCTGTCCTCGGCTATCGGTCTTGTTCTCGACGCGGCAGAAAGCTAGGAAGTTTCGATGCGGTGGCTAACCAAAATTTCGCTGCGGTTGCGGTCGTTGTTTCATCGCGCCCATGTCGATGGTGAACTCCATTCCGAATTACGTTTTCACCTCGAACAGCAAATTGCAGTGAATATTGCCGCCGGAATGCCGCCTGCGGAGGCGCAGCGGGAAGCGATGCGCAATTTTGGCGGCGTTGAAAGCTTGAAAGAGGAGTGCCGAGATATGCGCAAAGTGAATTGGATTCAGGATCTCGGGCAGGACCTTCGCTTCGGAATGCGCATGCTGCGGAAGAGTCCCAGTTTCACGATTGTCGCGATTTTCACCTTGGCGTTGGGTATTGGTGCAAACACCGCCATCTTCAGCATGGTGGACTGGCTCGCCCTGCGGCCTTTGCCTGTTCAAAAGCCTGCACAACTCGCTTTTCTCGGATTTTCATTGCCCAGCAATTCGGGCAACGGGGAGCGTTTCGATGCCAATTTCTCCAATGTGGAACTCCAGGACATTCGGAACCAAACGGGGAAGATTTTCTCGGACGTCGCCGGCTATTGCTTTGGAGGGGTAGCGGGCGACACAACAAGCGCAGACGGACTGACGGTAAACGGAATTACGAAGCCAGTGCAGAACGTATATGTCACGGGGAATTTCTTCACGATGATGGGAATTCGACCGCTACTTGGCCGTTTAATTCTGCCTTCAGAAGGACGAGTCGCGGGCGCTAATCCAGTAGTGGTCATCAGCTATCGGTATTGGATGTCCCGATTCAACGGCGATACCGCGATTGTTGGGAAAAATGCGTCTCTTAATGGCCATCCAGTGACGATCGTCGGCATTGCTGCAAAGGGATTTGTTGGAATCACTCCGATTCTCGAAACCCAGATATATCTGCCGCTAGGCATGGCCGCCGTGAATCAAGCTCACGTGCGAGATTTCATGGGAGATCCCAAGGTGCGGCGCCTCTTGATATTGGGGCGTGAAAGGCCGGGCGTGAGTTTGGAAGAAGCCCAAGCCGTGCTCACTGTTGTGGGCCGGCGACTGCTGAAGCAATATCCACGCGAAGAGCACGAGAGTGCCCTTCACGCGTATGCTCTGCGACCACCCGGAATCATGAACGGCGAAAATCCTATTCCCAAAGCGGCATTCGTGTTTCTGACGCTTGCGGGATTCGTGCTGATTCTGGCGTGCATAAATGTAGCGAACCTGCTGCTGGTGCGTGCGACGGTGCGGCAGAGGGAGATGGCCGTGCGCTCGGCGTTGGGCGCCGGGCGAGGGCGGCTGGTGCGTCAATTATTGACAGAAAGCCTGCTGCTGGCATTGTTCGGCTGCGTGGCTGGAATTATCGCAGGGATCGCGGGCAGCCGTGCGCTCACTGCAATTCCCATTCAGACGGAGCTCCCTCTTCTGTTGGACTTTCAGCCGGACTGGCGTGTTTTTGCATACGCGTTTACGGCGGCGCTGCTTACCGGAATTTTTGTTGGCATTGCGCCAGCGATTCGCGCGTCGCGTGGCAATCTGAATGCGATTTTGCATGAGGGTGATCGCGCTTCCACTGGGAAGCGCCAGAGAGTTCGAGGGGCTCTGGTAGCGATGCAAGTGGCGGGATCGCTGATGTTGCTAATTGTCGCCGGACTGTTCGTGCGCAGTCTTCAAGGCGTGACGCATGCGGACCTAGGATTTGTTCCGCAACATGTGCTGAATTTGACTGTGGATCCACACGAAATCGGTTACAGCGCCAAACAGGGAATGTCTTTTTACCGAGGGCTACTTGAACGAGTACGCGTTCTTCCGGGTATTCAGTCAGCTAGCTTGGCGGCGATCGTGCCACTGGGGGACACCATTATCGGCGACGGTTTGCGAATTCCGGGACGTCAGCTGAAGAAAGGTGAGGCGCAGCCGAATGCCGACATGAACGAGGTATCGCCCGACTATTTCAATACAATGCGGATAAGAATCCTGAGAGGCCGTGATTTCACCAGCGCCGACAGCGAGACTGCTCCGCACGTTGCGGTAATCAATGAAGCCATGGCGAAGAAATTTTGGGCTGACGAAAATCCGGTTGGCAGACAATTCATACGCGCGTCGGACCCCAGAAATCAGATTACGATCATAGGGTTAGTCAAGAACAGCCGGATGGTGGACCTTTACAGCCCTTTTGACGAATGCTTCTTTGTGCCGATCGCGCAGAGCTATTCCTCAAGCGCAACATTGCAGGTAAGGACCATAGGTGCTCCCGAATCTGTGGCGCGGCCGATTGCGCAACTCATCGATTCGATTGCTCCGGCGATGCCGGTTGTGGGCATCCGGACCATGACAAAAGCGCTCAGCGGATTGAACGGGCTTTTCCTTTTTCAGATTGGCGCCGGCTTGGCGTCTGTCCTGGGGCTGCTGGGACTCACGCTCGCAGTGGTTGGAATCTTCGGCGTTATGTCTTACACAGCCAGCCAGCGCACTCACGAGATCGGGATACGAATGGCTCTCGGGGCGCAGCCGGAGCAAATTCTGTTTATGATATGCCGCCAGGGCTTCTATATCGCCGCCGCAGGGCTCGCCTTGGGAATATGTGCGGCTTTCGGTATTGGGCAACTGCTGGGTGATTTTCTGATTGGAGTGAAACCGACTGATTCTCTTACATACGCCGGTGTGTCGGTGCTGCTCACTGCGGCTGTTTTGTTGTCGTGTTACATCCCGGCCCGCCGTGCCATGCGCGTGGATCCGATGGTGGCGCTGCGGCATGAGTGAGGAATAGTCGATAGCCGAGAATTGCCGGTGGCAAATGAAAGAAGCGGACAAAACGTGAACATGGGACGCTGGCCGACGAAAATTTCGCTGCGTGTCCGCTCGCTGTTTCGCAGAAGTGCAGTAGATGGCGAGCTTGGCGAAGAATTGCGATTTCATGTGGAGCAGCAAATCGCAGCGAATATCGCCGCGGGGATGCCGGCGACCGAAGCGCGTCGCGAAGCGATGCGGGAGTTTGGCGGCGTGGAAGGATTGAAAGAGGAGTGCCGAGACATGCGCAAAGTAAATTGGCTGCAGGACCTCGCGCAGGATATTCGCTATGGCTTGCGCATGCTACGCAAATCGCCGGGATTCACCGCAATCGCCGTGCTTACGCTCGCCCTCGGCATCGGCGCGAATACAGCGATTTTCACGATACTCAATTCCGTCGCGCTGCGCCTGCTGCCGGTACCACATGCGGATCAGCTCGTCACCATTGGTCAGGATGTACGAAGCACGAAGGGGTCGATTCACCGCAGCGTCCACGATGACGCAACCTTCGTTTCGTACTCGGAGTATAAGACCTACGCGAAAGAGAATCGCGTACTCTCCGGCCTGCTAGCCTACTCTGCGTTTACCGAAACCACCCTGGTTCGCGACAAGCCCGCGCCCATTATGGGAACCCTGACTTCCTGCAATTACTTTGACGTGCTTGAGATTCGTCCGGAGCGAGGGCGCTTTTTCGTGGATTCCGATTGCGCGGCGCCCGGCGAAAGTGCTGTGGCAGTGCTGAGCGATGCGGCATGGCATTCCACGTTTGCGGGAGATCCCGCGATCATTGGAAAGAGCATCACGCTGAACCGGACTTCCTTCCGCGTAATTGGAATTGCGCCGCCGGGATTTGACGGCACCGTTGCAGTCGGCTCAGCCTTCTGGGCACCGGTGACAATGGTAAAGGCGTTCCGGCCCACATACGATTATCTTGGCGATAATTACATGAGCTGGCTGGCGATGATTGGCCGTCTTACGCCGGGCGTCTCGACGCAGCAGGCCGCTGCGAACCTAAAGGTCATCGCTTCCGGCATGAATTCATTGCAAAAGGGGCGGATCACCACCGTGACGCTCGGCCGCGCCACGTCTGTTTCCATGCCGTCGCTGCGCTCCATTCTGTTGCTGATCGGCGGCCTGATCATGGCTGCCGTTGGTTTGGTCCTGCTGTTGGCGTGCGCCAACATTGCCAATCTGCTGCTCGCTCGCGCGGTGGGACGGCGCAAGGAAATTGCCGTTCGGCTAACGGTGGGAGCCAGCCGCGGCCGGCTGATTCGACAATTGCTCACAGAAAGCCTGCCGCTTGCATTCATCGGAGGCGCGGCTGGCGCGCTGGCATCCATGTGGTCCATAGCGGCAATCTTTCATTTAGCGATGGCGCATCTACCGATCGATCCGGGAATTACATTTACACCTCACATCACATCGGACTTCCGCACCTGGTTCTACGCCTTTGCGCTCTCCGTGATTACTGCTTGCTTCTTTGGACTGGCTCCTGCTTTACGCGCTTCGCGCGTGGACCTCACTCTGGCGATGAAAGAAGATGGAGCGCACTCTCAGACCGGAACAACCAGCGCCGGGCGTTTGCGCAATTTCCTGGTCGGCTTGCAAGTGGCGGCCTGCATGCTGCTCCTTCTCGCGTCAGGGCTGCTTTTGCATGGCCTGTACCGCGCTCAAACCGTCAATCCGGGCTTCGAGATGAACAACATCGAAGCGGTTGCATTTGACCTTTCCGGTGCGGGCTATACGCCGCAGCGCGCCACTGTCTTCCAACAACAGTTGCAAAACCGCCTCGCTGCCCTGCCCGGCGTGAACGAAATTGTGCACGCGACGTCGATCCCGCTGGGGAATTCGCACGATGATACGGGGTTTTCCACGCTCGATAAGAGCAAAGACTACCAAGTCGAATACAATCACGTCTCCGCAAACTTCTTTCACGTCCTAGGCATTCCCATTCTCCGGGGACGCACTTTCACCGATGACGAAGAACGCTCGGGCGCGCGAGTGGTTATCTTGAGTCAATCGACGGCGCGACGGTTTTTCCCGGCGAAGAATCCACTCGGCCAGACGGTCCTCGGCGGCGACCCATACAGCGGCAAGTGGGTTTCATGGCAAGTCATCGGCGTCGTTGCTGATGCCCAAGTTGCGAATCTGGGTGACTCTAGCAAGCCTTACGTCTATGAAACCGACGGCCCCGCGCAGCAACAGGACAGCAAGGTGATGGTTCATACCGCGATGGCAGATCCGGCCATAGGCAAACAGATTGACTCGATTGCGGGCGTGCTGGACCCAGAGTTGAGTCTTACGATCGGCCCGCTCTCCGGCGCCCTGGAGTTCTGGCGAGCGCCGGCGCGTGTCGTGTCTGTGCTTTCCATCATTTTGGGAACGATCGCCCTTCTGCTGGCTTCCATTGGGATTTACGGAATGGTTTCCTACGGCGTCAGCCGCCGCGTCCGCGAAATCGGGATCCGCATTGCGCTGGGGGCAGATAATCGTGACGTGATGTGGCTGGTCGTGCGGCAGGCGATGTTCCCCGTGCTCGCTGGCGTGATCATGGGGATGCTTCTTTGCGCGGCGATATCCACCATCTTTTCGGCCATTCTTTTCGGCGTCAGCCCGCTCGATCCGGGCGCATTCGTGTCGATGCCAGTGTTTTTGTTAGCAGTAGCCCTGCTCGCGAGCTATATCCCGGCGCGACGGGCGATGAAAGTCGATCCGATGGTAGCGTTGCGGTATGAGTGAGGATAGCCGGTAGTTTGAAAGTAAAAACAACAACCACAGCCAGATGCGCGCGGCTTGCAAGGTTGCGCCTCAACTCCCTCATTGGTCGCCGCTGCACGAGACGTTCCTTCGGCAGGGCGCCGTCAAGCGAACTGTTTCAACGCTAAGCAATCGTCCATTCGCGCGAAAATCTGTCTGCCCCTCCGTAACGTTGCTCTGCGTTGCAAGATGCGCGTGATTAACTGCCCCGCCCGAACAAATTCCGGTAGGTCCAAGTCAGTTGCTCCGTGTTAGATTCAGCAGGGATAACGCGCGCACATGTTGCAGCATGACGAGGTCACGCTGAATTCCTCAGCAGAAGACACGCACGCTGAAGTATCCAGAGGCGCGATCCGCGCGGATGAACGCCAAGGGCGTGCTTGGGAAGCGCGCGTACAGCGAAAGTTCGGCTGGATCGACGTGCTGTGGCTCGCGTTCCTTGGCGGGCTGGCGGCGCTGCCCCCTTTCACGGAAATTCACAAGCAACTGACGCTGCTTGCCATCGGCCTGTTCCAGATATTCGAAGGACGCCTGATCGCGTGGCGGCCGCGGCGGGGCCGAATTTACAGCGTGCTAATCAAGATTCTGCTTTCGACGTTGCTGGTTGGGCATACGGGCGGAGCCAGCATTAACAGCGATTACTATCCCATCTTCTATCTGCCAGTGGTGACGGCAGCGATTTATTTTGGACCGATTGCGACGCTGGGCTGGACAGCGTTCGCGTCGCTGGCGTATTGCTCGTACTTGATTCCGGCGATTGTGATCGACGACTACGAAATTTCGCCGAAAGGATACGGAATACTGGGCATTCGGATCCTGTTCTTCTTTTTGGCGGCGCTGCTGGTGAACCGATTCGTGATGGAGAACCGGAGGCAAGTGGAGCGGCAGCGGGCGCTTTCCGCGACGCTCGAGGAATCGAATCAGAAGCTGCAGCAGGCGCAGGCAGATGTACGACGAGCGGAACGCCTTGCCGCGCTTGGCCAGCTTTCCGCGGGACTCGCACACGAAATTCGCAATCCGCTGGGTATTATCAAGGGCTCGGCGGAAATGCTGAGTAAGAAGCTGGAATCTGCGCAGCCCGTGGCGGGCGAGCTGGCGGGATTTATTTCGACGGAAGTGAACCGGCTGAACGGGCTCGTTTCACGTTTCCTGGACTTCGCGCGGCCGTCGCATCTGGCGCTTTCTCGTGTGAATCTTCCCGCGATCGTGGATCGCGCGCTGGAATCCGCGCACAACCGGTATCCGAATGCGAATGTGATCGTCGAACGACGCTTCGCCGAGAATTTGCCGGAAGTGTTGGCGGACGAACAGCTGTGCGAGCAGGTTTTCGTCAATTTGATTTTGAATGCGTATGAAGCAATGGGCGCGCAGGAAGACGGCGCGGCCGCGGGACAACTCGGAGGCACGCTGACGGTTTCGATTAGGCCGGAATGGCACCTGGGAATTCCGGGAATCGCGACGGAGATCGAGGATTCGGGGCCTGGAATCGCCGAGGAAGTTCGCGAGCATGTGTTCAATCCATTTGTCACATCGAAGAAAACCGGGGTCGGATTGGGGCTTTCGATTGTCGCAAAGATCGTGGATGATCATGGAGGGTCCATTCAGTTGCAATCGAAACCGGGGCACGGGGCGTGCCTCCGCGTATTTTTGCCGTCCGCCGCGAAAAAATAGGGACGAAGGAGAACGCGAAATTCATGGCGTCGATTTTGATCGTCGAAGATGAGGCCAAAATGCGCCGGCTGTTGGAGCTAAATCTGGGCGAAGAGGGATTCACCACGCACGCCGCCGGCGACGCGGAGACGGGCCTGAAAATCCTGACCCAGGAAAAAATCGATTTGGTGGTGACGGACTTCAAGCTGCCGGGCATGAACGGCATGGAATTCTTGCAAGCGATCAAGCGTGTGGACGCTTCCCTGCCCGTGGTGATCATGACGGCGTACGGTTCGGTGGAATCCGCAGTGGAAGCGATGAAAGTGGGCGCAAGCGACTATGTGCTGAAGCCGTTCTCGTTGGCGGAAATGATATTGGTGATTCGCAAGGAACTGACCGCTCACAAACTGCGCGAAGAGAATCGCACGCTGCGCGAAGCGCTTGGCCAACGATACGAATATGCCAACGTTGTAGCCAAGAGCGAAAGAATGCAGGCCGTCCTGGCGCTGGTTGAGCGCGTGGCGCCGACAAACTCCACCGTGCTGCTGGGGGGCGAAAGCGGTGTGGGCAAGGATTTAATCGCGCGGGCGATTCATGAACATTCACATCGCGCATCTGGGCCATTTGTAAAAATCAACAGCACAGCAATCCCGGAAAATCTACTGGAGAGCGAACTCTTCGGCTACGAGAAGGGCGCATTCTCCGGAGCGACCACCAGCAAGCCTGGGAAATTCGAGCTGGCAGATAAAGGAACGCTGTTCCTCGACGAAATCGGCGATGTGCCGCCCGCAACTCAGGTGAAGCTGCTGCGCGTGCTGCAAGAGCGGCAATTCGAGCGGCTTGGCGGAACGAAAACCCTGAAGGTGGATGTACGGCTGATTGCCGCAACCAATCGCGACCTGCGCGCGGCACTGGAAGAGGGAACGTTCCGCGAAGATCTTTATTACCGGCTGAATGTGGTTGCCATTGATATCCCGCCTCTGCGCGAGCACAAGGAGGATATTCCAGCGCTGGCGAATTTCTTTCTCGAACGCTTTGCCAGGGAATCCGAAAAGTCGGTGAGAGCGATCACGCCAGCGGCGATGCAGCTCCTGATGAATTTTCACTGGCCGGGCAACGTGCGCGAACTCGAAAATATCCTAGAGCGCGGCGTTACGCTATCGTCGGGCTCGATGCTCGAGGCTGCCGACATGCAACTCGACACGCGCACGCCGAATCATCGCGCAGGCTCTGCGCCTGTACTTCCGGAAGGCATGACCCTCGACAAATGGGAGCAAGAAATCATTCGTGAGGCGTTGCGTCTGGCCAGCGGAAACAAGAGTCAGGCAGCGCGCGCATTGGGTTTGTCACGGAATGCCCTGAGGTACCGACTGTCTCAAATGGGCGTTGCTGACCCGGAGAAAGAATCGTAGCAGGACCTCCCTGTACTGGCAGCATATCCCCAAGAGCAACCATATCTTGTAGCATTCGCGATCGCATAAGACAAAGGTGCCGACGTTATATCCTCTTCCTGAGAGACCCCTATCTTACTTAGTGGCTGAAAACCACCGCCCGCGCGCGAAAAGCACCGATTTTGACCGGCAGGCGCGAGACCGGGACCCGCGAAGTGTCATCGTTAACTAACTGTAAATAAATGCCTTACAGGTGCGTCGTACAACTGGGCGTTTGGCATCGAGCGTGCCTTTAGCAGCACGAAACTACTCGGTCTCGACCGGCGTTCCCGGCGGGAGGAGAACAGTCATGAAAAAGTTTCTCATAGTCGCAGCAGCGGTTCTGTTCTCGGTGGCAGGTGTCACAGGTACCGCACTCGCACAGTATCAGGATCAGAGTGCGCAGGACCAAAACCAGGATAACTCTCAGGTCCAGCCTGCTGTAGGGCGGCTCAGCATGATTCATGGCGACGTTTCTGTGCAGCGCGGCGACTCGGGCGACTGGATCGCGGCGACGCTGAACACGCCGCTAGAGGCTGGCGACCGCGTGTCGACCGGCAACGGCGGGCGCGCGGAAGTGCAACTGGACTACGCTAACGTCATTCGTCTGGACGAGAACTCGACCGTCAAGATTACTGACCTTACGAAGACGCACATTCAAGTGCAAATCGGCCAGGGCTTGGTGGAATATAGCGTCTTCAAGAATAGCCAGACCGACGCCGAAATTGACACTCCGAACTCCGCCGTCCACCCGTTGCGCGATGGCGACTATCGCATTCAGGTGAATGGCGATTCCGATTCGCAGGTGATTGTCCGCGGCGGACAGGCGGAAGTATCCGAACCCCAAGGCAGCACGCGCATTGAAAGCGGACAGCTTATTGAAGTACAAGGTACCGACAATCCGCAGTATCAGACCATGAACGCTCCGCGTAAAGACGATTTCGACAAATGGAATGAGAGCCGCAACAGCACGATTCTCGATGCCCAGAGCTGGCAGCACACGGACCGCTATTACACTGGAACACAAGACCTCGATGCTTACGGCCACTGGGAAAACGTTCCTGATTACGGCCAAGTGTGGGTTCCGGAGCAGAACTCCGGCTGGGCGCCGTATCGCGATGGGCAGTGGGTTTGGGAACCCTATTACGGCTGGACGTGGCAATCGTATGAGCCGTGGGGATGGGCGCCGTATCACTATGGCCGCTGGTTCGTTTCCGGCGGTAACTGGGCATGGTGGCCGGGGCCAGTAGGCGTATATGGCGGCTGGGGAGGCTACTACCCTGTATGGTCGCCCGCATACGTCTCGTTCTTCGGCTGGGGTGACGACGTTGGCTTCGGTTTCGGCTTTGGCAACGTTGGCTGGCTGCCGATAGGGCCCGCCGATCCATTCTGCCCGTGGTGGGGCTCCGGTGTGAACCGCGTCAGCGTCGTCAACGTCACCAACATCACGAACGTTTCGAACATCACGAACATCAACAATTTTAACCGGCTGCCCGTACCGCCTCTTTTCAACGGCAGAGCCGGACGCGGATTCTCGAATATCACTCGCGTGGAAAATGATGCCCGTATACGAAGTGGGATCTCATCTGTTCGCGGCGACGAATTTGGCCGGGGTGGCGGCGCCTCCAAATTCCAGCGTGGCATTGGCACAGGCCAGTTCCGCCAGGCCAGCTTGATGACTGGGCGGCTTCCTGTTGCGCCGACCCGCGAAAGTCTGGGGCGTCTGGAGCGCAACGTCTCACCGACGATCGCCCGCACCGGAAGTATAAGCAACCAACGATTCTTCTCGCAGAGTAAGCCATCGTTCACGCCGCGGCCTTTCAGCGAGCAGGCAGCACAAACGCAACGCATGATCGCGAACTCGCGGACGCAAGCAGGAACGATGAACAATCGCGGAAACAACGGAGTGAATGGTTCGAAGTTGCCGTCGGCTCCAGCGATGCAGCAGCACAACACAGATGCGCAATCGATGCGGTCGTTCCCATCGAATAATTCACGTTCGACAGGGACGTCTGCGACACAAAATGGGCGATTCAACAACCCGTCTCAGCAGAGCGGTGTTCGTCCGACTTGGCACAGTTTCGGTCAAGGCGGCGGGACTTCCACACCGAGTCCCACGCAGAATCACGGGTCGGTGCAAGGTCAGACCCAGGATCGCGGTTCCGGTTCCACGCAGAGGCCGGTGGTGCCAGTTCAGCAACGGCCGAATACTTCCTCTCCGCCGTCTGCTCCAACGTCGCAACGTCCGGGGTGGCGCAGCTTCACGCCGTCGAACGGGAACGACAGGAACAATGGTTACCGTCAGCCGCAAGCTCCGGCGCGGATGAATCAGGGAGGCCCGTCGCGATCATTTCAACCAGCGGGTCAACCATCTCAACCATCGCGGCGATTTGAGCAGCAGAGTCCCACCTCTCAGCCGGGTCAGGGCGGATATCGTCAGTTCACGCCGCCATCACAACAACAATCCAGGCCCGCACCGCGGGTTAACACCCCGACGCGGCCCGGATATCAGAATTTTCCACCGCGTTCGTCTCAGCCGCACAGCGACTGGTCTTCATCCGGACGCTCGAATAACTCAAGTTCCTATCGACCTTCGCTCGACATGCGCCAGCCGGTTGTTTCTCAGCGTGCGCCCTCGAACTACGGCGTGGCACCACAACGCGGTTACAGTGGCGGAGGCAGTCCGTACAGCCGACCAGATAGCGGATACTCGCACAGGACCTACAGCGGCGGTGGCGGAGCACAGCAACGCTACGGAGGGGGCAACCCTTATGGCGGCCGGCCAACCAGCACATACTCGCCAAGGTCGTACGGCGGCGGTGGCGGATCTTACGGACGCCCGAGTGGCGGCGGCAGTCCCTCTTACAGCAGACCGAGCGGTGGCGGTTCTTACAGCCGTCCTAGTGGTGGTAGTGGTGGCGGCAGGCCGAGCGGCGGAGGTGGCTCACGTTCGTCAGGATCACACCCTTCCGGCGGTGGACGTCCGCACAGATAAAATTGGGGGGCTCAGCCCTTTGCTTCGCCGCTGAATTTGATTTGAAGAGTGCGTCATTCCCGCAACGAAGTCATCGGCGCAGGAATTTCTTCATCCAATTTGGTCCAGTAGAGACTTACTCGTAGACAAATCTGCAGACGAGCGCACCGTTCTGCGCTTGAACGAATGCGGATGCTCGCCCGCCTGCAATAGGCACGCTGAAGTAGCGACACTATTTCCGCAAGTCGCAACGCAGCAACCAATCGAGCCCCCTGCAAACCGCTAGAGCCGGGGGCGAAGGCGAGCGAGATACGAATCAAGTTCGCTGGTCCTGAGAAGCTTGAGAAGGGCCACGATGACCACCAAGCCCGCGGCTGAAGCTATCATTAAAATCTCGAATGATCCCAAGGTCCTCTGCCAGGCAATCGAATGGGAGAGCCCTTTCGCCAGTTCATAGACACTGGCGCCGGAAAGAATGGAGGCGACGGAGACCTTAAGGAAGAAACGCATGAGGTCGCCGATTTCGTGATTGTGCGTCCGCCGAATCAGAAGAGTGAAAAGCACGACTGTGAAAAGGATTATGCCCGTCGAACTCGCGAGCGCCAAGCCAAGGTGGTGGGCCTGTCTGACCAGCCACCAATAAAGCGGCACGTCGAGAAATGTGAAAACAGTGCCGACAATGGCGGGGGTCCATGTGTCTCGCGTGGAATAAAAACCGCGCGCGACCAAGTTTTGGGCTCCCCAGGCAAACATCCCAATGGAGAAAAGCGCGAGAGTCGAGGCGGTTGCCTGCAAGTCGGAAGGGGTCAACCGCGTGTGCGAGAAAACCAAATGGACGACGTACGGGCTTTCGGCAATGGTGAAAGCGGAAACGGGCACGAGAAGAAAGATCAAGCCCTTGAATGTGTCGTTCAAGACGCGATTTAGCTCCGCAAGTTTCCCTTCCGAATATAATTGCGAAAGCACGGGAAACGAAGCGACGCCAATCGCCTGGCCCACGACGCCGAGTGGGACGCGCATGAGCGTCTTCGCGTAGGTGAGCCATGTGATAGACGCGGGAACAAGATACGAGCCGAACCAACGGATAATCCAATCGTCGGTGAACGAAAGCGAGAGCGCGAGCATGATGGGGACGGCGAGCTTTACGAAGAGCCGAAAGCCGGGATGGTTCAAATTGAGGGAGAGAGAAAACTTCGCGCCCACCTGATGAGCTCCGTAAATTTGCAAAAGAAAATTGCCGAGGAGGGATCCCGCCAGAACGCCTGCGGCAAAGCCGGTAATGCCGATCCGCGACGCCAGCAAGACACCGCCGAGAATAATGAAAGTGTTGTAGACGAGCGGAGCAAGCGACGGTACGACGAATCTTCCCTTCGCATACTGTACGGCGCTAAGAATGCCCCCCTGGTAAAAGCAGAATTGCGCGGGCAGCATTAATCGCGTGAGGAAAACGACGTGCTGTTTTTCGACAGGGCCGAAACCGGGTGCGATCACGGAAACAAGTTGCGGCGCGAAAATTTCAGCGATGCAAATGAGGGCGGCGACGAGCAGGCCCATGAACGTCATCACGGTGGAGAAAACGCGCCAAGCCTCTTCCTCCTGATTTGCAGCGGCGAATTTCGTGAAAACGGGAATGAAGGTGATGCTGAGCGAACCGGCGGCCACGAGATAATTCAAGAAATCAGGGAGTGTAAAGGCGGCGTAATAGGCGTCGGTGATGGCGTTCGAGCCGATTTGGTGTGCGACCGTCCATTCACGAAGAAATCCCAGCACGCGGCTGAGCAGGACGCTGGTCATGACGATGCCGGTGGACTGGATGATTTTGCGATTTAGGCCGTGAGGGTTCACGTCAAAGATAGTACACGCGTTGCGCGCGTCACCTCGACACGCTTTCGGCACGATTGCCGCGTTTCTTACTACCGCGCGAGGCAGATTACTGAGGCGCTGGCTCAAGCGGAGCAGAATTCACAGCCATGTAAGCTCGTCCGAACGCCGCCAATGGCTGGCCGGCCGCGACGACAATCGCCTGAACTGCGTAGTTCCCTGCGGGGAATTTGCCCGGAGGCAAGCTGATGCGGAACGCGGCACAACGAGTTTTCGCGTCAACTTGTACCGGTTCGAGCAAAGGAGTTCGGCTGACTTCTTCTCCATCGCGGAAAAAGACGAGGCCTCCGCGTAAGGAAGCAGGATCAACGTTCTTGGGGAGATAGGCCTGAAAGAAAACGTAGATCGTTTGCTGGGACTGGAACACATTGGTCACGCTGGGAATCAGCCGTTCGCCGGAAAATTCCAAAGGCGAATTCTTGAGGCTGGCTGCAAGGCCGACCGTCTTGATTTGCACCTCGGAGGACTTCGCGACAGGAGCAAGTTGACTTGACAGCAAGATGGAACTGAGCGCCAGGCGCTTGGGATCGGGAGAAGCGATATCGAGGGCTTGCTCGAAGGTGCCAATGCGGCCCGTTTCATTTTCGCGAGCTACGAATTTGAGCCGATAAGAACCGGGAGCAAGAATCATGCCTCCTTGGTAGAGTAGCGCGTTTCGATGCACTTGCGCGAAATGCTCCGCGCCAAGACGCACGTTAATCGTGTCGCGCAATTGAGCGATCACCCGTCTTGTGCCCGCGTCTTCGACTTGCGCGGCGAAATCGAATTCATCTTCCTGACTCCCGCGCTTCGCAGCCCATTGCAAAGCACCCGAAGGAAGCTTGGCGGCAATCGGGATGTATACTTCGCCGCTACTGACGCGGAATTGCGAGACTTCGAGAGCTATGGGAAGCTCGACACGAGGGGAATCGGACCGAAGGGCTTCGTCCAATTGCTGATCGCGATCGTCGGTGGACATGTGCTTGAAATCGCGCGGGGCAAAATATCCAGTGCGATAACGCAAACGCGCGCCCGGAAGTTTGAGCTTCAGTGTGACGCGCCGCCAGCTTCCATCAGGCTTGGTGTTCGAGGTGCTGTAGCCGATCAAATAGTAGCCGGAGGTATCCTGCTGCACCTGACGAAATGCTCTTGACAAATCGCCAGTATCGAAAAATGAGCGGCCGCCCGTATCGTCGGCTAGCGTGGAGAGCGTGTCGCGAGAATCCTGGCGCGATTCGGATTGCTTAAAAACCGAAGCGCCGGAGAACATCGATTGCCCGGCCGAAGCGCCCTGCGTCGCGTCGCCGCCCGGAGTTTCGGCCATAAGGCCCCGTGCGTCTACGGTGTAAAAAGAGACATTCGCGCGATTTGCGGCATCGGTTGCGGCTTCGAGCTCGGTGCGATTTTCCTCGCCTGTTTGGGTGATGCCGCCAGTGAATTGCATCACAATCTTCTTGCCCGGAATATGTTTCAGGAGATTGGCGAGTCCCTGCATAGCGGAAAGCTTGCGATCGGTGTTAAAAATATTGAATTCCGTGTCGTCCGGCGTATAAGCCGCGCCAGTATCTTCGCTGACGTCGTATTCGCCATTCTGCGCGGGCGCTGCGGAAAAGCCGGCAAGCTGCGAATTGACACCGGGAGTAAGGCTTGCAACAGCCTTCTCCAAATTTGAACGCTGGTTCGTAAAATCCGAGAGAATGCTCAATTGATTCCCGAGTACGGCGACGGACACAAGATCAGCGGCCGTCATCTGTTCGCGGACAAACTTAAGGGCGGCATCACGTGCACGCAAGAGTTCGTCATTCTGCAGAGACGACAAATCAAAAAACAGGAGGATCATGCGGTGGTCGCGAACGGTCGCTGCCAGAGCTTCATTTGAAACTGTTGCCGTGGATTCGATCGGCACAACAATCGGAGGGCCTGAGGTTTTTCCGGCCTTTTCGAGAGATTCGATATCTGAGTAGACGAAAGAGAGGATTTTTTGTTGTTTACCGTCTTCGAGCAAGGTGAACTGGTCCGCGCGCAGCCCGCGAATTGGACTGCCGGAACGATCGGTGACTTCCGCGTCGATGGCGATGAGATTCACATTCGCATGCATGACTGGTGGAGCTGACCTCTGCTGCTGCCGCGGCGGCGCCGGGATTTTTTGTTCCTGCGAGAATGCAGCGAAAACCGTGAACAGAAATATGAAGAGCGAGAGAGTGAGCCTACACATTAGAAGTTCACCCGTAAAGAGATATCCATCGTGCGCATGGACTTCACGGTCTGCACACGGCCATACGTGAAGGAGTTCACGACAGTGGAAAGGCCCAAGAAATTCGGGGTGTTCGTCAAGTTCTGAACCTGCCAGCCGATGTTCATCCGGCGCTGCTGGTCTTTTCCAAAAACGAAAGACTTTGAAAGGCCGGCGTTGATATCGAAATTTCCGGGGCCGCAGATTGTGTTACGTGAGGCGTCGCCGAATGAGCCGGCGGTAGGTGCGACGAACGCCGCAGTATTAAAGAAAGTGAGAGGAGTGCGCTGATTCCACGGTAGACACGGATTTCCAACTTGGTTGGCCCGCTCGGAAAACCCGCCGCCGCTGGCGGTGTTGTCGGAAGGAGGACCCAGGGCTGTATATGGCAGACCACTCGAGAAAGTAGTGATGGCGTTGAGGCGATAATTCCCAAAAAGCGACGACTGCCAGCCATGATGCACCCAGCGCTGCCGAGCGCCAAAGGGAAGTTCATAGACTCCAAAGATCCTGAGCTGCTGGCGCACATCGAATGCGGAGCGTCCCCACTCGGCCCGAAGATTGCCATCCTGCTGCTCCACCACGGGGGAGCCGCCGCCGATGGAGCTGGCGTCGTCGAGCGATTTCCCGAATGTGTAGATGCCGTACACCGTAAGACCGCGCGACACGCGTTTCTGCAAACGAACTTGAACCGCGTGATAAATCGACTCGGCACCGGACTGATCCAAAGTGAAGCCGCCGACGTTTGGAATGCGGCGGACGGAGCCATTGAGTTGGACGAGGCGGTTGGGCGCGCGAAGAATGTCCAGATTTGCTCCCTTTGTGCCAGTATACGTCACGTCCAAAACCCAACTGCGCGGCAATTGCTGCTCGAGGCCGAGATCCCAGATTTGAATCTGCGGGACAGCGTAATTCGGATCGACCGCGATGGTGTTGGTGATTATGCCCGA
Source organism: Candidatus Acidiferrales bacterium (assembly GCA_035279805.1). GTDB lineage: Bacteria > Acidobacteriota > Terriglobia > Acidiferrales > UBA7541 > DAHUXN01. Next base: position 42,615 of record DATEHB010000169.1, on the reverse strand, counting down.
GGACGGCTGCGAAGGCGGCGACGGGAAACCATTTTCGAGCGTCAAGAACTGGCTGGCGGACGTGCTGAGAAACTGCGCCTGCGCCCAGGGCGGCTGGTTTGCTAGTTCGGATGCGAGATGGCCATAGACCGATTCGTTGTAGAAAATCGAGTAGCCCGAGCGGACGATGAACGCGTGTTTCGCAAAAGGCTTCCAGGCCATTCCGAAACGCGGCGCCCAATCAGTGTAACTGCTCCGAACCAGCGATCTAGGCAACGAACCGCTGAAGGGACCCGGCTGACCGGGCACGACAACTTGCGCCTGGGTGATGCCCGAATTCAAGTCGAGATTGGCAATCTTGTTAAAGAGCTCAATCGGCGGCGTCTCTACCTCATATCGCAAACCCAACTCGAGGGTGAAGCGTGGCCTGGCGCGCCAGTCATCTTGAGCGTACCCGATGAAACCCCAACTGCGAAAGTAAGTGCTGGTGCTGCCGAATTGCGACTGCGTGGTTTGCGGAACGCCGAGGAGAAAATCCGCGAAGTCTACGCCTGACTCGCCTGGTACTGGTTGGCCGGAAGAATCAAGCTGACTGGTCATAAGTCCCGTGAAATCGAATTGGCCGCGAGGGATGGGGTCGGACTGAGTATTGTTCTGCATGCGGCGCACTTCCGCGCCAAAAGTGATCGTGTGCTTGGGCAAAACGTAAGTGACGCTGTCGTTGAAACGCAAGGTCTGATTGCGAACGAGTGAAGGAATTGGATCAGACAACCCAGTGAAATTCGTGAAATTAATTCCGGGGACGCCGAAATTAATCGGAGCGTTGGAGATGCCATTAATTCCCAGCTGCCCGGAAATATTATTGGCAAAAGAATTGTCGCTCAAAATCCGATTACGGCTGCGGCTCCAATTGACAAAGGAATCGTTTATGAGCCGCGGCGACCATGTTTGAACGAAGTGCAGGTCAACGTTTTGATTGCGAGATGAATCGGTGCCGCCGAGAGTTAGAAAATCCGCGAGCGTGTTGCTGCGATTGGAATTGAAGTTGTATCCCCCATTTACGCTGAACTTTCGAGAAATTGTGTGCAGGATGTGAATGTTGATGAAATCGCTCGACTGGGGAACCGTAGCCTCAAGATGGTAATTTTGCACCGCGCCGGGAAGATTGGGCGAGGGAATGAATTTCAAAAGGCCAAGCGCAGCGTTATCGAGCATGCCGTTCGGAATCGAGCAGCCGAGTGGCTGGCGCGGACCGTTAGAATTGGAAAATGGATTGTATAGTTGGGCCACAACGCCGCAGAAATTGCCGCCACGCTCGGCTTGCGTGGGAACAGTCGAAAAAACATCCTTGGGTGATTCCTGGCGATTGAGATTGTAATTCGCGAAGAAAAAGGTTCTGTCCCTGCCATCGTAGATATGCGGAATCTTCAGAGGGCCGCCGACATTGAAGTTGAGACGTTCATTGTAGAAGCCGATCTTGGGTGGATTAGGTTCCGTCAGAGAATAAGGGCGCGCATCGAAGGCCGAATTTTGATAGGTCTCCGCAAAACCGTAATGGATGCGATTGACTTGCTCCTCGAACCTCTGAACCATGAAAATGCCGCCGCCCTCCCCTCGGGGACCTCCACCGCCGCGAAAACCGCCAGGGCCACGTCGCCCGCCTCCGTCCCCGGCCATTATGATTCCCTTTTGTCCCGGGGCCGGACCAAGATCGACACCTAGATTTGAACCCGGCAGGCCGCCGTTGCCGAAGCCGGGACCAAACGTGTTTGCGCCAACGCCGACCGAGCCATGCAGCAGTAAAGAATCCGAAGATGATGCGGCACCAAGCGGGGTGTTGGTTGCGGCGGGAGTCCGGTCAGTGGCCGTTGCTTCACCGCTCCCTTGCACATCCACATCGACCTGTTGGAAACCGCCCATGCCTTGGCGCATCGCGTTCGTCAAACCGGCGGGCACCGCAGCGCCGGCTTGACGCCCTCGACCGGGTTGGCGCTGAGCGGTCTGGCCGTGAGCAACGCTAGGTGGGCTGCCTTGCAGCGCGGCGGCCCTATTATTCGTGGAAGATGCTTCGCTTTCTGATTTGGACGGTTTGCCGGGAACAATGGCGGCCGAGGTGTTGGGAGACATTTCCGCAAGCGAGAGAACATGAAGGACGAGGATAAGAGGCGGAGGAGGAGGCGTCGCAGACTGGAATGCGCTGTCGAGCGTGGCGGTTCCGAAGCCCAGAGCATCCGAAGATACCTGGTAAGAGCCTGGAGGAAGGCCGGGGAAGCTGAACTTGCCGCTTTCATCGGTCCAGGTTAGCCATCGCCGATGCGTTGACGAATTTTCCACGCGAACGGCGGCGCCTGGAATCGGGATGCCGCCATCCGTTTGAACAACACCGGCTACTGCGATGAGCGTTTGCGAGACGGTGCTCTGCTGGGCTCGCGCGAAAGGTGCGATGGCGAGAAGAACCCCAAGAATCCAGCCGAATATTCTGGCGACCTTCAGGACAAGACTGCCTTGCCGAGTTTTTTGAACAGCGGAAGCAGACGATGGTGGCCGGCTGCACTTCGTATCCGAGGTTACGAGCGCTTGCTCCTTCGTCAACTCGCGGCGTGAACTCGGGTCACGGAAACTATTTTCTGACATTTGTTCGACGTGAATGGGCTGCCTGACGTTACTCCTGATTCCAAAATGTGGTTCGGGAATTTAGAGTCTCTCCATTGCCTGGACAACCGCCACCGAGGCGATGGAACCGAGCCTATCGCAGCTTTATATATGGTATTCAATCGAGCGGGCAGGAAAGTTCCACGATCTTCGAAGATTTGTGACGCCAGGTCAACAGAAGATCCGGACAACAACTTGAGACAGCGCAGTATCCATCTCTGTACAATTTAGACGGTGCGCTTACCTTCAGGACCGCGGCTGGACTGAAATTGAAACCCTAAGAGCAAAACGACATGAATAAGCAACGGTTGAGAGTTCGAGACGTGGTGGCGACCGTGGTGTTGCTGTGCAGCTGCGTAACGATAAGACTAGGTACAGCTCAACAAAGAAAGGTCCGTACAGCTACACCACCCACATTCTATAAAAATGTTGAGCCGATTTTGCAGCAACACTGTCAGGCATGCCATCGGACGGGTGAAATCGCGCCCATGCCGCTGCTGACTTATCGTGAAGCGCAACTGTATGCGGATAGAATCAAGGACAAAGTGACGCAGAGAATCATGCCGCCGTGGTTTGCTGATCCGTGCTGCGGCCGCTTCGCGAATGATCCGTCGTTGACGCCGATGGAGACCGCGATGCTTGCCGAATGGGCGGATGCCGGCGCGCCAGACGGTGATCCGCGCGACGCGCCACCGCCGCGGCACTGGGCATCGGGATGGATTATCCCGCAGCCGGATGATGTGGTGAAAATGCCGGAGCCGGTAACGATTCCGGCAAACGGTGACGTGGAATATACGTATGAGATCGTGCCGACAAGATTCATGGAAGACAAATGGGTGCAGATGTCGGAGATTCGGCCTTCGAGCCGGGAAAACGTACATCATGCCGTGGTGTATGTACGGCCGCCCGGATCCAAATGGTTGCGGAACGCGCCGGTAGGCGTGCCGTTCACGGCGTCCAGTCTTAAGGACGCGCAGGGCCGGCACGATGCCGAATGGACCGACAGCGATGTGCTGCTCGTCTACGCGCCGGGGAGTTCGCCGGACGAATGGCCCGCGAGCATGGCGAAATTCGTTCCGGCTGGCTCGGACCTTGTTTTTCAGATGCATTACGTGACGAAGGGACGCGCAGAAACGGACCAGTCGAGCATCGGGCTGGTATTTGCAAGACAGCGTCCTGAGCAGCGCGTCCTGACGTTGCAATTGACGAACGATCATTTCATTATCCCGCCAGGCGTGCCGGATTTTCGCGTGGAAGTTCATGGCACGTTGCCAAATGACTGCACGTTGCTTAGTTTTTTGCCACACATGCACCTGCGCGGAAAGAAATTCGAGTACAACATCATCGATTCCGAAGGCCGGACTGAGACGCTGCTGCGCGTGAATTATGATTTTTATTGGCAATTAAGCTACCGGCTGGCACAGCCGCGATTTCTGAAAGCCGGAACGGAACTGCAAGCGGTCGCATGGTATGACAACTCGCACGACAATCCGCACAATCCTGATCCGACTGCTGCGGTGCACTGGGGCGACCAGACGTACGACGAAATGATGGTGGGATTTTTCGATGTGGCTGTACCAGCAAGTCAGGATAAAAAAGACTTCTTCATTCGAGGCAATGGCCGCGATTGATAAAACATACTTAGGCGCGAAGATGATCCGCCTTCCACGTTTTGATCTTTTGTTTGATGACTTTTTTGTCCTTCACTTTTTCGTCCAAGACCTGTCGAGCGAGATCGGGAAGTTCCGCATCGCTCGCAAAGCGCAATGCAATGAGCTGGCCGACAGCGAATTCGGGGATCCGAGGTTTTAGATCAGCCGGGAGAAGCTTTTCGAGGCGCAAACGCATCTCGAGACGGATCACGCGATCCTGCACGGCCAGAGCGAACATTCGGGCGTAGAGCGCCACCAGAATCAGCGCAATTGCGAGCAAAAACGACACGAGCGCATCGAACGAGAACCAAGTATGTACGAGCCTGTAAATCGAATACAAGAAGTTGAGAAGTAGAATCGGCAACGCCACCATATGAAATGCCGGCACGATGCGCGTATGGTTAGCGAAGGTCTGCTCTTTCATCGATCACCTCGAGAGGATTAAATCAGTCTGCACGCCAGTTAGACGGGGCAGCCGCACATTCGTTATTCGTTTATTTCAAAATGTTCCAGGCACTCACTCCACTGCATCGGATATCAAATTGTATAACGAGTTGCGCGATCCTTGTGTGGCTCAGAGCGCTATTGCGGTGGGCTGAGTCCGAATGCACGGGAGTGAAACTCCAGCGCGGAGGGCAAGTGCGCTGCGAAATATCGCCAGTCGTGACCTCCGGGATAAAGATGAAATTCGTGCGGAATGCGGCGGGCTACGAGCGTGTCGTGGAGACTCCGCGCGCCCTTCTCGAAACCGTAATCATCCTCCGTGCCGCAATCGAAATAAATTTTGAGGCCGTCGAGATGAGCACTTCGCGCCAGGGTCAGTGGATCATTGCGAAGCCAAAGCGCAGGGTCGGGCGGCGTGCCAAAAACGCCGAGAAGGCCCAGCAAACGCGACTGCCGGGGATTCGAGAATTTCACATCCGGAAGAGCGCCAACCAGAGCGGGACTGCTGGCGCTGACGGATACAAATAATTCCGGATGGCGAAAGGCGAGATGCAGAGCGCCGTAGCCGCCCATGGAAATGCCACCGATGCCGCGATAACGGCGGCCGAGTCGCGTGCGGTAGGAGCGTTCAATGAAGGGCAGGAATTCGCGGATAAAAAAATCTTCGTAACGCCGATGGCCGTCACGCGAATTGATATAGAAGCTTGTATCGGCGTCCGGCGTGACGATGAGAAATTCGCCGGTTCGTTTTTGTTCCCAAAGATCCTCGATCAGATTCCATCCACCGGAACTTACCAGCATCTGCTCGTTTTCCCCGAGGCCGTGAAGGAAATACAGAACTGGATAGCGCTGCGTCTTGTTTTCATCGTAACTGGGCGGCAAGATCGCGCAATACCGAACCGCGCGACTAAGAATTTCGCTCCGCATCGAACGGCATTCGATGCGGCCCAGGGAGGCATGCGCGCGCGGAGCATACACGATAGAGACGAACGCGAGCGCCGCAAAGACTGCAGCGCTGCGCAGGCTATTCATATCGCAGGGCCTCAACAGGATTGAGATGTGCGGCACGCGAGGCAGGATAGAGTCCCGCGGCGAGGCTCACGATAATGGCGAAGGCAATCGCGCCAAGTGCGAGCCACACGGGCACGGCAGAAATATTCACCGGCGGCAGATTCTGACGGTTGAGGTAAATGTTGGTTCCGAGGGTGACGCCTTTCCCGATAAGCCAGCCGAGCGCAACTCCGCCGACACCTCCAACGAGGCCCATCACCCCAGCTTCCGCGAAAAAGAGCTGTTTGATGTCGCGGTCATCGGCGCCCAAGGCTTTGAAAACACCGATTTCGCGGCGGCGTTCAAGGATCGCCATGACGAGAGTGTTGACGATACCGAGCGTGGCGACGGCCAATGCCAGACTGCCGAAAATTCCGAGCAGCAAATCAATAACGGTGAAAAATAAACGGAGATTGCGAGTAGTGTCGAGCAAGGAAAAAGTGGTGAAGCCAATGTCTTTGATCGCGGCTTCCACCTGTGGGACTTGCGTGGGACTCTTGACGCGGACGGTGAGGCTGGCGTAGCTACTTGTCTTGCTCGAGCTATTCAAGACGTCACGAAGATCGTTTACTTGTGTGGCGCTGAGAGTTTGAGCGACCGTGAGAGGAATATAAACGCGGCTGCGGCCAAAGCCGCCGAAGCCCCCTTCGGGTTCCGTTTCCACAATACCAACGATGCGTAATCTTTTTTCGTGCGGAACGACAGAGAAGCCGCCGGCGGAGGAACTTTCATTGTCATGTCTCAAGGAGGCTGCCGTGTCCCCACTGACTTGAACAGGGAGGTCTTTTCGTTCGGCGTAGCGCAAGACGAGATCTTTGCCAATCAGCGAGGAAGGTTGTGCGGAAAGATCCTTCGCGAATTCGATTTGAAGGATGGCTTCATTCGCGCTGGGATTCGAAAAAAATTTGCCTTGCATGCCGTCGAACGCGCCGTCCGTGCGCGCGGAATCGGGCATGCCGGCAACCATCGTGGGATATGGCTTATCGTCGTAACGAATTTCGGTCATAAAACGAATTAGGGGATAGGCTTCCTTGACGTTGGGCAGGCGCATGATCTCCTGGCGAGCGGATTCGTCGAGAGGGCGCGCTGAAACGGAAGAGGCGGATTGATTTTGCCGCGAGGCACGGCCGAATTCGCTGTTGTATCGCGAAGAAACAAAAATGGCGTTAAACAGGCCACTCGTGGCGAGGCGCTGGGAAGCGAACTGTTGCAAGCCTACTCCGAGCGATAGCATCGCGACAAGAGAGGCGACGCCGACCGCAACTCCCAGTGTGGTAAGCGAATTCCGCAGGACAGCTTCGCGCAAATTGCGGACTGCGAGTTCGGTCAAGTCGCCAAATTTCATAATGGGCCGCCCTCTTGGCACTTCGACGTAACGCTGATTAATTTTCCGTCGGCTACGGTGGCAATACGATCGGCAAAACGCTCGGCCAAGGCACGCTCATGCGTCACCATAACAATCGTCATGCCCAAGGATTGATTGAAATTCTTAAGCAGCAGCATGATTTCTTCGCCGGTAACGCTGTCCAAATTTCCCGTGGGCTCATCGGCGAGTAGAAGCGTGGGACGGTTCACCAGAGCGCGAGCGAGCGCGGCGCGCTGCTGTTCGCCTCCCGAAAGCTCGCTGGGCCGATGCATGAGGCGTTTTCCCAGGCGAACGCGCTCAAGCGCTTCACGGACGCGAGCAGCACGACTCGCACGATCGATTTCCGCCAGACGCAAGGGGAGCTCGACATTCTCCTCGAGGGTCATGCGCGGTAGCAAATTGAACGCTTGAAAAACCATGCCGACAGTGAGGCTGCGGTAGCGCGCGAGCTCGTGCGTGTCCATGTCCGCGAGGTTGCGTCCGCGGACAACAATTGCCCCTGCGGTGGGACGGTCGAGGCCGGCGACTAAGTTCAGAAGCGTGGATTTACCGGAGCCGGAACTGCCGAGAAGGGCCAAAAATTCACCAGCGCCGATGCTAAGACTTACATCGTCAATGGCGCGAATACGCGCGGCACCCATTTGATAATGGCGCGAGACGCTTTCCGCTTGAATTGCAACTCCATCGTCGCCCTGTGGCATTTCCCATCCTTGATGTTACTACGCGCCGAGAAAGCTGCAAGTTTCCTTTATTTGGAAGGAGAGGCGCGAACTGCGACGCGATTGTTGCGCGGCTCCATTGCGTCGCAGGGACGTTTCGCATACGGTGAATTTTCGACCGAAGTCAGAGAAGAACGGTCCGCTAGGGACGGGCAACGCCTGAGGATTTTGTGTTCTTTGAAGGGACCACGTTTCAGAACGCATGTTCGAAGACTGAAAGATTCGCGGGTGCCACTGGCAAATTCGAGTTGAGATGTCTTCATTTACTTTGACAATGACGCGAAAGTGCGCGCGTCATTCGATGCGAAGCGCCTTGTATCGCGCGTGGAAAAGCTGCAAAGCAGATAGGGAGTTGACGGCGTGATTCTGCAAGGAGGAGAGAGAGACGGCCTAAAACAAATGCGCGAAGACTTCAAGATGAAGTCCTCGCGCAGCCGGTATAAAAAAAAACGAAAGCCTCTGATTTCGACTGATTAATTGCTAATTGGCCGCGCCGCGAGTATAAGGACGGTCACTCTCGGCATAGTCGGCAGCGGATTCTCCCGTCGAGGAAATATCTTCCGCGCCGGTATTCTTAAGGATCTCTTTGGCTTTTTTCGTCCAATCCGAGTTATCGCAATGGATGGACAGGAGAATCCCGCCTTTTTCCATGCGTCCCTGGTAACGCTTGGCCTCATATTCGGGAATTCCCATACCTATGAGAGCCCCAACGAAGCCGCCAACCGCGCCGCCCGCGCCAAGACCGGCCAGGGTCGCCAGAATAGGCCCGGCAGCGATGAACGGACCAAGGCCTGGTATCGCTAGCGCGCCAATTCCGACGAGCCATCCCAGCGCGCCGCCAATGACGGCACCGGAACTTGCGCCTGTGGTTGCTCCCTCCGGTGCTTTGGTGTTCTTCTCGGTAAGGAGATCCTTCGAGCCAAGATTTTCGGGCAGAAGAACGGAGATATCCGCATTGCGGAATCCCGCGTCTTTCAAACTTCCCAGAGCATATTCAACGCCGGGGCGGTTCGCATAAATGCCAAACACTGCCGTATTTTTGCCAGCCATAGTCTTCCTCCCATTTCGTTGGATTTTGCCTATTGTTCCGACTGTTTGGAAACTACACGCATTTCGTCTGTAACATTTCCATGGCCTGCCACTTCGGAGGCTTTCGCTGTGATTACTTCCTTTTCCTTCCGGGAGTTGACGGGACCCTTTAAGGTTACGCGTCCGCCACGCGTTATGACTTTGATGTTATGGGCATAGGTAGAAAGGGCTTTGTCATTGATGATCAGCCGGCGGATGCGCCGCGTGATTTCGATGTCGGAAGAATTGTTTTTCTGCTGGTCCGCTGTCATACCCGCACTTTGATTTTTCTTGGTGTTATCGGGTGGAATCTGTTGCGCCGCAATGCGAGGGGCGATACAAACGAGCGTCGCCGCGAGCAATATGTATGCGCTCCAGGGAAGTCGGGAGTTAAGTCTTATCAGTACTCTCATTCAGTTTCTCCTCGATCAGGTTGTTTGCCTAAAAATCGACTCTCAATAAAAACTAGCCACAGCTAACCCTTCAACGAATCGGCTAATTCCTGACTTGGAAGATCTTGGGGATCATGGGGAGTTTCCGGACTTGGTCTATCGCGGCGCGGCGCGGGTTTATCTGGATCATTTGACCGGCGCTTGCGTCTGCGGCCAGGCTCGGGACGGCTTGGATCCGGCTGAGGTGGCTCCTCCAGCCGGGCCTCGATTTGCGCACCATGCTGTTGAGTTGTCATTTTTTTTCCTCTTCTCTGCGTATCTCGCAAAGGGCTCGTCGGGTCTTGCGTGATTCAGTCGTCATTAGGGTTTGCAATTCCTTGAACTGGCCCGAGTGTGAAGCATCCCTGCGCGGCAATCCATCCAGCATACGCTGTACCGAACAACAGAATTGAACGTACGAATATGAACTAAACCCTACGAAACATCTGACGGGAAAAGGTAGGAGGGGCCGTCATTATCGGGTGGAATTGCAACGGCCCCTTTCGGAGGGTTGTGGCTAGAGGCGAGTGAGTATTGCGGTCGGGTGAACATTACGCCGACAGAATACAGACGTGCGTGAAACAACACCATCGGCGGAAAACTTTAATTCCCCACAAGATTCTCCGTAGATAGATGGGGAGAAAACGCTACACGTTCTACAGCTATTTCGCGGTTGCGGCATTGGGCGTATCTTCCCCGAGAGCGGTGGCCAAGTCCATTTGGTGTTCCTGTTCATTCACAAGAATGCCGCGAATATGCTCAGCCATGGCGAATTCTCCGAGGGCTTCGCACTGCCGGACGCGTTCGCGATAGTCGCGAATGGTTTCATTCTCCTGCTCCAGATCGTACCGAAGCATATCAGTGGCCTTTTCGGACGTGCGAACTTCGAGGGGTTTCACCGCAGGCATACCACCAAGATAGTCAATTTGTTTGGCGATGATCAGCGCGTGATTCAGTTCTTCCTGAGCGTGTTTCTCAAGCTCGGCAGCAATGTTCATGTAGGCGGCGCCCTTAAGCACCTGCGAATAGACGACGTAAGCGATTATGGCCTGATATTCGCGAGCGAGGTCTCTATTCAGCAAATTAATCAATTCGTTGCGAGATATCTTGGGCTCACCGGCGCCCGTCCCACTCGAAGTTGAGCTTGAGCCTTTCGCCATGCGACTCCTTTCAGAAACAAAGTAGAGAAGCGAAACGCCTTGGGCGGACCAGGCGTCCCGCTTGAAGTTTCTGCCGCCGGATCAAATTGGAACCGTAACCTACCGGCCCGCTCGCTGAACCTTTTCTTGTTCGGCCTTCAGAGTATCTGCGAACTCTTGAGTTTGCTTTTCAGCGACCTCTCTGGTGATACCGTAGTATTCTTGAAGCTTGCCGACAAGCTGCTGGCGATTGCCGTCAATGACGTCAAGGTCATCGTCAGTGAGCTTGCCCCACCTGACCTTGGCTTTGCCTTTATATTGCTTCCATTTGCCCTCAAGTTGGTCCCAGTTCATTTATTCCTCCGTTAGAACCGTTTGGTCTTAGTCCGGTTACAACTCTCAAGCCGCGCACGTCCAGCGCTGCTCGCTGGTACTCAGAAGACACCATCGGGAGCGGGGAAGGAATACGGAGTAACCCTGATAGGACCGGGGAGAATCGGGTAGCCCAAGATGCCGTGGCAAAGGCACTTAGCTGCTATACAGCAAACCACGACCCTCGATACCTGAATAGGTGTATTGTCTGGCGCCTGAAAAGAGCCTAAAAGGGTTGCGTCACGGGGGCGTGCCGTGGACTCGAAGTGAAATCGCAGGTTGCCCCCAAAGGGGAGGAACAATGCTGAGCTGGGCAGTAGTATTCCTCATCGTAGCGATTATCGCGGCGGTGTTTGGATTTTTCGGGATTGCGGCGGCGGCTGCGGGAATCGCCAAGATCCTTTTCTTTGTGTTCATCATTCTGTTCCTGGTGTCCCTGGTCGGTGGATTGATGCGCCGCACGTAGGCCCGTGGATCTGATTGCAAGGAATCGCGGGGGACTAGTTCCCCGCGAGCACTTCACCTTACTCTCGCGAAGGACGTCAATGAAAAGCGCAATGCTTATTGGGATTATACTGATTGTCCTAGGTATAATCTCGTTCGCCTATCAAGGGATCACGTACACCACGCACAAGAAAGTGGTGGACTTGGGACCGATACAAGCTTCGAGGACAGAGCACAAGACAATCCCCCTCTCCCCGATATTCGGCGGAATTCTCCTGGTGGGAGGAATTATCCTGGTAGTAGCCGGTAGCAAAGCCAAGACTTAGCAAACTAGCTCGTAACCCGCAAGAACCTCCATCGAAACCCCTTCCGTCTGATCCACCCCCACGCCACATATCCGGGATGACAGATCCCTCTGAGGAACTTAGTTAAACAAGAAAACCAGGCACTAGGACGCGTCACCCATGGATGGAGGAAATGCAAATCTAGGGATGTCTGGTCGCGGTTGCGGCGGCGGGGACCGCAGATGCCGCCTTCAACTCGCCAATTTCACTGACTACGCGAGCCCATTCTTTCTTGTGTTTTCGGGTCGCGAATGGCGCGTTTAGATTGCCGTAATAGGAAAGGATGTCCTTGCGAAGCTCGGGTGAAATTTGCTGGAAGTGATTTCTAGCCAGACGGTCGACGAGCTCGGCGTAGGTAGAATCGGCCAGCGGATATTCGCCCGGTCCGGTGACAGTACCGGTGTCGAAATTGTCATTTTGAATTTGCAGTTCGCCACTCTCGTCCTTTTGATGAATGGCGCCGGCGTAGTCCTTGATAGCAGCGTTGAAGCTGGCCATGAAGAGTTCTCCTGCCTGGGGCGTAGGCGCACGGAACGATAAAGCTCTAAATGGTCCTACTTTCGGTACGATTCGGAGCAAGAAAGCAAGGAACTGTGTGCCGAATCCAGGTTTCCTATATTGATCCTTCCAACTCTTCTTATAGCTGGCGCGTGAAACATTGTAGATAAACTTGTTGCGCGTGATGCCGGGAGTTTCCTTTCGAATGTCATCTTTCTTGGTCTGCCACGCCACCTTGGTCATTTGAGGAATGACGGTGCTGACGCTATAACGAAATGTCCCGACCGCCAGGTCGTACTTCGTGATCACGGAGTTCAGATCAAGGGAATAGGTATCCCGGAAAGCTCGCTGGAGCAGGTCCTGGGAAACCTGAAACCCGATGCGATCGTGATAGTCCTCCGAAGCGTAGTGCCCTTTCGCGACTTCCAGGACATCGAATCCGAATTCCGTCTTCAAATGAGCTGCAGGATCCTGATCGTAGACCACGATAGCCCCATACTTGCGGCGAAGTTTCGGGTACAGCATCGGCACGGCGCGGTTAACAGCGAGACGATGGCCATCATTGTCTGCGACATAATGCGCAACCGCTCCGAGAGCAAACGCATATTCGTTCAAATCCTGAGAATCACGGATCAGGGCCCTGACGAAATCAGCGCTTCGGACATAGTGGGTAAGATCGCTGAAGAACTTATTTCCGAAGGGATAGTAGCCCATGTCCTGGATGATGGCCCCGCCGTAAGCGTAAGCGTGAGCGTTTTTCAAGTCGTCAGGAGTGGCGTTCGGGAATCGCCTCACAAGCAGCGGCTTAATGACGGGATCCCACTCGGAATCAATGATTGCCTCGTGAGTGAGGACAGAGAAACCTTGCGAACCCCGAACTGTAAATAGAAAGAGGAACAGCAGGACCGCAGCGGACTTGAGCGTCAGCCGCAATGCCCAAGGTCTGCCAAGCGCTCGTGAATCATCGCTTCCGGTACGGAGAGCTGACCGCGAAACGACTTCCCGAATATCCGTCGAGCACTGGCACAAATGCACGGATGACAAGATTCTTCCAGAGATAGACAAACGAGTGCTCTTAGTGCCATTCGCATCGGTGAATCGAGATTCAATTCTTCCGTTCATCGGATGGGACATGGGCAAGTATGCCAAACGGCAAATCGCGGAACATCGCACTCAGTGGCACTAACAGTGTGGTGCCTCGCCTTCGCGGTGTCAATGATTCCCTGCTGAGAACATCGACCCAGCACTCGGGAGCGGAAGGCGGTAAGACGAGCGCGGTCGAACGCCATGTCTTTTGGTCGACAGGGTACGTTCCCGGAGCTGCAATCTTTGTGACCAGCCGCGGGACTGCAATGACAACCCAATTTTGACCAGCGCAGCGTGCGAAGGCGTGCAGGCATTCGCTCTTTCCCTCAACTCTTATGGGGAGGTAACGGCCATTCGAAAATAGCTCTTGGTGCGCTCGTCGAAATTGCAAAATGCGCGTAGTGAGGTAGAGCTTGATGCGGCCGTCGCACCAATGGTTTAGCAGGTCATGAAATAGCTCGTTTGGTGCATCGACATCGCGGGATTTCAGTTCGTCCAGCATTTCGATTCGTTTCTTGAAATCCACTGGCTGCCTGTTATCCGGATCCGTCAAACGGAAGTTCCAGATTTCGCTGCCTTGATAAAAATCAGGGACCCCTGGCGAAGTCATTTTCAAGATAAGCTGAGAAAGAGAGTTTAAGGCACCGTAAAACGCGAGTTTCCGATGCAGGGCCAGGAAATCATCCAGAAATCGAGTGCGACCTGAATCACCAAGGATCGAGCGAACGAATTTGCGAAGCGCGGTTTCGTGCGGCTCATCCGGAGAAATCCAACTCGTATAAGTTCGCGCTTCTTTCGCTGACTTAATGAAAAACTGCTCGATTCGTTGTGTGAGTTCGCCACGATTCATATTTTTCGAACATGTTATAGGCCATATTCCAAGCATGGCCTGATAAAGGATCGTTTCCTCGTTTGGCGTTGGCACGAGAAGCTTGCCCAACTTGGTCTTCGTGCTCTTATTCCACGCGGACCAGCGCGTGAGGCATTTCCGCCACTCGTCAGGAATTTCGGAGAGAACGTTGAGTCTGGCGCGCACGTCTTCGCTCCACTTCGTATCATGAGTGGAGGTCGCGCTGAGACTATGCGGATGATTCTGGAGAGCACGTGAATTGAATTCGTGGAATGCAGGCGAGCCAAAACGAATCTCCGAATGGAAGGGATTGTTGCCAACCTCATTGACAGAAATCAGACTGGGGCGGGCAAACAACGCACTGTCTTCCAAGCCCTTGGCCATGACTGCGCCGGTGAATTGTTGCCAGCGCATGATGAAGTCGAGCCAACAGTTACTTTCCATCTCTGTCGTAAATGACAGTTCCGCAAGAAAAACTTTACGCAAAAAACTCCAGGTTGCGCCACTGACGCGTAAAGCAGGCGTTCGGCCACGAGCAGTGGATAAGGCCTGTTCGACAGAAATCCGATCCTGAGCGCGTAAAACTGCGTCGCGGTAATACGTCCTGTACACCGGAAGGCACGCGGTGATTTCCTTCAAGCCTTCTGTTAGTTCAGCAGCGGGAAGATCTCGTCCGAGGGGCCACAGCGCGGCAAGCTTGGCGAGCCGATGAGTCAATCGATTAACGTCCGTCGGGAAAAGCTCTTCCATGACTTCTTTGTTCCGGACGTACCACGTATCTGCAAACGACGAACCCAAGCGAGTGAATTCTCGATACGACTTTTCGATAGCACGGTAACCGCTCTGGTCAATAAACACTGAATTGACTGCATTGAGAAAATCGTACCCGGTGCTCCCAGAAATCGGCCATTCGGGAGGAAGCGTTTCTCTGCCGCACGTGATTTTTTCGACGACGGTATAGATGGGAGATGCGTCGCCATTTTCCACGGCGTCCGAAACGGGAATGGACTTAAGACGCTCGAGATATTCGAGCGGGTCAAACAGTCCATCAATGTGATCCACTCGCAGGCCAGAAACTTTTCCTTCCTGAATCAACCGCATGATGGACCCGTGCCGGGCGGCAAAAACGACCGGATCCTCGGTGCGCAGCCCAATCAAATCATTGATATCAAAGAAGCGCCGATAATTAATCTCGCGTGACGCGAGATGCCAGTCGGCGAGGCGGTACGTCTGGGCGTTCAGAAGAGAGTCGAGACGATCAAAGGAAAACATGTCTCCCGAGACGCCGTTCAATGTAAGGAGCGTGTCATCCAGGACTTTCCGAATCACGTCGTCACTTTGATACAAGCGCCGGACCGCGGCTTTGAGTTCCGCGCGCGCTTTCTCACTTTCCTCACCAAAATTTTGAAATTCACTGTCACCACGGGGCAGATTACTTGCGGCAAGTCCCAATTTTTCGAGCTCAGTCGTCTTAACTTCATTCTTGCCTGTGCACAATTCGATGGCAACCGCGAATATCTCCGAGTACGTGCGAGGGTTGATGGGGAATCGATCATCTTGGTATTCAATGAAGAAACCGCGATCGTCCAAGCGGAGCCGAATGCCCTGATTGATGAGGACCTGCCTGTATGCGTCCTGAAGGATAGGAAGTATGACGCGGTTACGTAGCAGATCAGCGACCTTTGGCCCCTGAGGGTGCCAATCGACGTCGAAAAAACGCGCATATCGGGACTCACGGCCATTTTCGAGAACATCCAACCACCAGGGATTTTCCGTACTAACGGCCATATGGTTTGGGACAATATCGAGGAGGAGTCCCATGTTGTATTGACGAAGCGTGGCGGTGAGACGGTCGAATTCTTCTTCGGTACCCAGTTCTGAATTAACGCGAAGCGGATCGGCGACGTCATATCCGTGCGAACTCCCCTTGCGTGCTTTAAACCGCGGCGATGCGTAAAGGTCCGTGATTCCGAGGTCGTGGAGGTAGGGAACGAGCGCTTCAGCATCCGTGAATCGAAAATTTGCATTGAACTGAACCCGATAAGTAGCCGAAGGAATTCGCATGCGAGCTCATTCAACACGAATCGAAAGCTTATCACCGAGCGATCGGAACAGCGCGACCCATTTCTCAAAATCGATAGGTGGATTCACTTTTTTATCGCGCACTTGCGGGTACACATTCTTCAAAACATCGAAGTAAATATTCTGAACCGTCCAGTAACGGACCGGGAAGGGGGCGGCCTCGGCGACACCCACGGCAGCGTCTAAAATTTCTAGAAGCTCTGTGTCGAGAGGTTTAGCGTGAAGTTGCTCGGCCATCGCTTGTAGTTTGTTGCGAATTGCGAATTCGAGCGTGGTTCCGTCGAGAGGAATGTCCGTGCGCTTCGCTTCATCAAGCAATGTTTTCATTTCCTGGATATTCAGGTTGTTGGATTCGACGGTTTTCAAAATGTCGGAGTTCAAAGTAAATTCCGCTGCGACCTGGAAACGTCGAATCGGCGGCATGCCGAGCGCTGTTACGAAACGCATTAGCGGGGCGCGGTTCTCGTAGAGTTGCCGGTAGACATGTTCAGCTTCTTCCAAGGCGGAATTAAGAATCTGACCGACGATCTTACGCTGCTCATCGCGGAAAAGGAATTTTAGGGTGTATGACCCGCTCCCGTACTCTTTATCGACGACGCGAACCAACTCGGCAAAATCGCCGCATTCGAACGCCTGCGTGATTTCCTTGGTAGTGGCTTGATAGAACTCCTCGCCGACGAATTCGCGGACGCCACCGGCAATGTTGTGATCACCGAGATGCACCACACCAAATGAGATATCCGCTGATTCGGTGGTGATATCGGAAGCGATGTGAGCGCGGCCCACTACTAACCGCGTCTTCCCTGACGTGAGGGTGCAAAAGTCCTGCCGCGCGATGGTGTAGCAATATATGCGCTGTTCGGGACCCGCGTCTGAAAAGAGTGAACTGACTGCGAAGTGAGCGCCGACACCTTTCAGGTCCAACATGACCGGCTTCACAAATTGCTTATAGACGTGTTCGCCGTCCTGGTTCTCCGGGATATTGCTCTTCGCCCGCCCGAGGCGCTCGACGAATTCCGTTTCAAGATTTGCGTTGCCGGTGAGCTGCACAGCAAGTTGAAGAGAGCGCGCGGCATATTGGATTGCCTGCACGGTTTCCAATCCGGAAAGCTCGTCGAAAAACCAACCGCAGCTCGTATACATCAGCATAGCGTGTCGCTGGAGCTCGAGCAGTTTGAGGGCGCGCAACTTTTCTTCTGATGAGAGGCTGCGCCCAGAAACCTTTTTTAAAAACTCGCAAACATTTTGGGAAGAGCGATCCAAAATGACGCGGATATATTCATCGCGCGCCCGCCAGGGATCCTGAAAGACTTCGCGGCCTTTTTCTTCGTATATCGGAACGAGCGCGTCGCGAAGCCAGTCCAGGGCCTCGCGAAGCGGCGCGCGCCAATTCTGATTCCATCCCGTATGCATTCCTGAATTGCAGCCACAATTGCTGCGCCAGCGTTCGACGCCGTGAGCGCAACTCCAGGAACTATTGTCAAAAATCTGCGCCTCGTGTGTGGGGGGATGCTGTTCGAGAAATTCGGAGTAATTCGTCAAAGTGGCCCGCTTGTTGTCGTCAATAAACTTGAGCGCGTAGGCCAGAGCCATATCTCCATGCGGCTTGTGATGCCCGTAAGTTTCGCCGTCCGTGGCGATGTGGGCAAGTTGCGGCCAGTCGCGTGAATCGGAGAAAATGCTCATCAGGCGATTGGCAAACGTCTCGCCATTTTCGAGAAGATTCTCGAATGCAATTCCACGGGAGACAGGCCCATCATAAAAAAAAACAGCGATGTCTTTCCCGGACTTCAATTGAACTTTGTACGCCATCGAGGGATCGATTTGGCCGCCGCTGACGTCGCGCCCGTCTTTTTCGCTTTCGCCGATGCGCCGGACCATGTGTGCTGAATGAGGCGAGAGAATCGTGAATTTGATACCGTTGGAAGCGAGGGTTTCGAGAGAATCGAGATTTACAGCGGCTTCCGGAAGCCACATACCCTCAGGGGAGCGGCCAAAGCGATGCTCGAAATCGCGAATGCCCCACAAAACTTGCGTGTGTTTGTCGCGTGCGTTCGCCAGCGGGAGGATCATGTGGTTATAGGCCTGAGATATGGCTGATCCGTGCCCATGATGTTGATCGCGGCTCAGTTTATCGGCGCTCTGGATCGCCGAATAGACATCTTGCGCCTTCTCCTCCATCCAGGCCAACAAGGTGGGACCGAAATTGAAACTGATTTTGGCATAGTTGTTTGTTATGTCGACGATGCGACCTTCCCCATCGAGGATCCGGCACGCCGCATTGGGGGCATAGCATTCCGCGGTGATCCTTTCGTTCCAGTCGTGATAAGGATATGCGGAGTCCTGCACTTCGACCGCCTCAAGCCACGGATTCTCGCGAGGGGGCTGATAGAAGTGCGCGTGGACACAGAGGAAACGACCGTTCAATGAAACCCCCCATCTTCCAAACGGAACAAAATAAAAGATGTTGGAGGGACAACCAAAGTCACTGCGTTCCTTGAATCGAGAACCGCGGGCGCATTGGTTCCCGGGCCTCCCCATCGCGGATCAGCTGAATCCAGTTGCTTTTTCCACACTCCCGCAAGCGTTGAATATGTCAGATGCGCCGGAAAATGCCCGAAATTGAAAGCAATGAGTATGTGGTCTGCGTCGTGCGACCGCTCGACGACTAGGGCCGAGGGATCTAAGGCCGTTACTCGCAATCCCTGTGCGTCGGGATGCGAAAGAGCCGGAATGGTGCGGCGGAGAGTGAGCAGGTTCGTGTAAAACGAGAGAATGATTGCGTGTTGACCCTGCACTCTCTCCTCCCACTGCAACTTGCTGCGCGCGAAAGTTTCGGGCGATTGAGGGTCGGGCACAGAACCGCGCCAATTGAAATGTTCGAACTCTTTGCGGCGGCCCTCGCGCACGTTATGAATCAAATTTTCGTCGCCGTGATTAACGAAGTATTGGAACGGAGATGACTCGGCATACTCTTCGCCCATGAATAAGAGCGGAACGAAGGGTGAAAGTAGAACGGCGCCGGCGATCAGTTTGAGTGATTCATATGGTGCGATCTGCGACAAGCGTTCGCCCTCTGCGCGATTTCCGATTTGATCGTGATTCTGGCTGAAGACAACGAAGCAGTGAGGAGGGACCGCTGCCGAGGAATTTCCGTGCCGGCGGCGGCGGAAAGGCGAATATTGCCCCGAATACACGAACCCCTCGGAATAGGCCTTCGCTACGTTGTGAATGGAGCCGAAATCTTCGTAATAGCCGTTACGCTCACCGGTAACGAGGGAATGGAGAGCGTGATGAAGATCGTCATTCCATTGCGCATCGAAGCCACACCCGCCAGCGTCCTGAGACTTAACAGTCCGGGCATCGTTTCTGTCATTTTCGGCAATTAAGTGGATGGTTCGCCCGCTGCGAGCCGCGAATTCATGAACTCGCGACGTTAGTTCCTCAAGAAAGGTTTTAGTGGACGCGTCTATGATGGCGTGTATCGCGTCGAGCCGCAAAGCGTCGACGTGAAATTCGGAAACCCAATACAAAGCATTCTCGATAAAGAAGCGGCGAACTTCGTCACTATCGGGGCCATCGAAATTGATCGCATTGCCCCACGGAGTGCGATGGCGATCTGTGAAATACGGCCCGAAATCGCTGAAATAGTTTCCTTCGGGACCCAAGTGGTTGTAGACAACGTCGAGGGTGAGCCCCAAGCCAATCTGGTGACAGGCACTCACCAACCTTTTTAATCCATCAGGTCCGCCGTAGGAATTTTGGACAGCGTACGGATAAACGCCGTCATATCCCCAATTGCGCTCGCCGGGAAACTGAGCAACGGGCATTAGTTCGACCATTGTGACGCCCAAGGATTTCAGTTCCGAGAGACGCGGAATAATGGCGTCGAAAGTGCCTTGCGGCGTAAAGGTACCAACGTGGATTTCGTAGAAAACGATGCTGTCAAGCGCAATGCCCCTCCACTGCAAATCGGACCACAGGAATTCGGAAGAACGGATTTGGGACTCGCGATGAACCCCGTAAGGCTGAAAGCGCGATGCCGGGTCGGGGCGCTGCTTTGTTTCGTCCAGGCAATACATGTATACCGCACCGGGGGAGACATCTCTGCCTGAATAATGAAAATAACCGCGTTCGAGTTGTTCCATTTGCACACGCATCGGAACAGGTTCAAGGATCTGTAATTGCACTTTGTGCGCGAACGGGGCCCATACATGGAAAGAACAAGAGCCGTCGTCGAGAAGGCTGGCTCCGAGCGCGGTATCGGATCGTTCCGACATACAATCCTCTAAGGTCGAGAAAATTCACTTCCCTGAATAGAGGAAATTAAAAAGATGAGGGAAAACGGAGAACTTAACACTATACCAAGTCTCGGGTTTGCGGCGGTTCGCACGAAATCCAGAACAGCCCGGACTGTGTGGGGATTTGGGGGAATCTTACACAGCCCGGGCGGTTTCCGGAAAGCCCTTCGTGACACAGAACCGAGCGCACTTGAGAGCCCCACTCAAACTAAGTACGCTATCGAGCGGCCCGAACATGGGTGGTGATAGCCAGCCGAAGCACTCTCTCAAGTTCAAGGCGTTGGTACGGATAGCATAGAAAATCAAAGGCCCCAGTATTCATTGCAGCCAGGTATTCGCGGTATTCATTCGCGCAAGCCGGAGTGGACACAATTATTACCGGAATCTCTGCGGCTTCGCGCTTTGCCTGCTTCACCAAGTCCCGATAGTTTCCATCCTCGAGCCAGAAACCGCAAAGACATGCTGCAATATTCTGACTGTTGAGCCAGGTTCGCGCGTCGGATAGACCCTTCACCCAAACGATGTTAACAGGATAAAGCTCGAGTATCTTTGCCAAGGAGTCCGAGACTTGTCCGTCAACCGTTGCCACCAAAATTGTGGGTGACTCGGGCGCCAAGTTGAAATCAACGACCGGTCTCAAGCCTGGGAATTGCTCGACGGAGGCTATTGCGGCATCCATAGCTCGGCCCTTTCTGATGGAGCTTGAGGAGAAGAAGAAGGAAGCCGGCCCAGCCCTTCTGGCCTTGATCTCTCAAGGCGCCTCGACTTCCTGTCTTCTTCTTCCGATGAAACGGAATTAACATTCCGCAGACGCATAATCTTCGGGATAGGCTCCGCGGACAATACCGTTGATTCGTTAGGGACGTACGGGAACTTGCTGTAGGCTCCGTTCAAGTGTTTCGCTGACGAAGAGACAACCAGAAGAGAACGCGGATTATGCTTGCAGCCAGAATGCAAGTGGCTAGAGGTAGAAATCAAATAATTTCAGGGTTCGATAATTTGGTTGCGCACAGCGTAGCGAACCAACTCGCTTACCGTGTGCAATTGCAGCTTGCGCATAATATTGGCGCGATGGGTCTCCGCCGTCTTAACGCTGATACACAGCGAAGAGGCCACTTCCTTACTACTTTTCCCCTCGGCCAGCAGCTGCACAATCTCCCGCTCGCGCGACGTGAGGCGGTCTCCAACCAATTCGGGCGGCTCTGCGCGAGAACCTCCGCTGAAATTGCTGAGAATCACTTCTGTTGCACGAGGAGTAAAGAAAGGCTTATGACTGGCGAGCGTTTCAACGGCGATGACCAGGTCGCGATCGGAGTCAGACTTGACCATATATCCACGCACGCCCGCATCCAGTATCTCGCGAATCAATTGGTCGGAGTAGTGCACTGAAAGAATCAGGACTTCTGTATTCGGCGATGCCTTCCGAATTCTCCGGGCTGCCTCCACGCCGTTCAATTCAGGCATGCTAATATCAAGAATCACGACATCGGGTTTAAGTTCCTCGGATTTAGAAACGGCCTCGCGGCCTGTGTGTGCTTCCCCGCAGACTTCCCATCCCGCATGAGACTGAAGGAGCGCCTTAACCCCGCGGCGCATCAAGTCGTGGTCGTCGGCAATCAGGATACGAAGGGTCTTCATCTGTTGTGTCAGCCTGGTGGACGGCCCTTACTGTACGGAAAAGCCCGTAGCCGCAGGACCGACGTAAGCTTAGCACCTTCGAGGGAAAGTGGTCAAAACATATACTTTGATCGACAGCCGCTTCGTGGCTCCTCGTGCGTCGCCCTTGAAAAACAATGTAGATTAGAATCGTCCACGGAACTTATTGCCAAGGTTTAGTACCACTGCAATCGAAACGAGCTGATCGATAAAGGCTTACAATTGCAGACGCTTCCTAATCTTTGAGAGGCGCAACGAATCTGGTACCAGTATTGCAAGTAGTGCAGGCGTAGTCGAAAATTCGAGGAGGTTAACCTCAATGAAGAACGTTCGCAATATCGCCCTATCGATCATATCCAGCGCGTTGCTCGCTGGTGCGGCATGGGCTTTGCCAGCGTCTCCGGCGGCACACCAATCCGGGACGCCGAGCCAGAGCGCGGCGCAACTACAGTCGGCTTCCGGCAAGATCACGGCCGTCTCGAGCGGTTCTTTCACACTCAAGACGATGGCAAGCAATCCGCCAAGCCATGAAGCCTCGGTGCAGACTCAAGACCCGAACCAGAGCAAGGATCAAGGCAAGGAAATGACGTTTACCATCGATCAGAATACAACGGTCGACGGAAAACTTGCAGTTGGTGCGAATGCCGACGTTAGTTATCGGACCGATAGCAATGGAAACAATGTAGCAGTCACCGTCCACGTCACCCCCGCACAGCCTTAAACACGTCGCCATCCGGTTAAATTAACCTGGTCTGGGACTCCTTGAAGATCTTCAAGGAGTCCCGTGACGAGGCCCGCGGTCCGCCTTCAAGAAGCCCACGGCTAACGAAACTCGTCGGGCCATAGGCACCGTTCGACAAGCATCCAACAATTCGATCATCTAGGTCGCTGGTAGGCGGCCGCCCAGACTTGGGTTATGCCGTCGCGGGACTAAGGAAAAGTGGCGAGTACGAAGGACGCGCCGCAGATACAATGACACGTCAGGTTCGTTAAGAAGATAGAGACGCGAGCGACCCGTTTTGTCCGCAACAACGAATGGGCCGCTCGCTCACAAGACAATGCAGCTAGAAGCGAATGGTGGGACCAAACGTAACGCGAAGATTATTGTGAGCCCCACTGTTGAAAAAGATCTCGTCACCAACATCGAGGCGAAGTCCAACGGGGCCGAGAAAGGCTTCCGCACCGACACCAGGATATAAGACGCCATCCACGTTCTTGTCCCTTAGCCCTTCCACGCTGCTGGTGAAGCCTGAAAAGGACGGCGGGCGCGGGTCGAATCTGAAGTTAATGAAGCCCCCTTTGACTGTGGCGAAAAGACGCACGGCACCCGAGCCAGTCTGAAATTTCGGTCCGAACATTCCGTGGAGAATTCTAAGGTTGGATCGAGTGGCAGTGATTGAGCCGCCGGAATTGAATCCCTCAGTAAAGACTCGATCAAAGTCGTAATTCATCTCCGCCTCGAGCTGGATGTGGGGCCTGACGTTGACGCCGAGCCGCGCTCCCAGGCCGGCGAAGTTCGAATCGGGCGGATTCAGACGAAAATAATCGACGAAAATTCCGCCTTCAATATGGTCGCTCCCCCTGCTCTGGGCGAACGCGAAAGGAGTGACAAATAAACCTAAAAGCAAACAAAGAAATATGCGTCTCATCGTTTTTCCTCCTGGGGAGTCATGACTGAAAAGTGGGCTGAGACAAAAGCTGGGCGAGAACTGAAAGACCCTGCTAGAGGATTTCTTCGGTCCCTAAAGAACCTGGACCATTCTCTCCTTACGGCGCGTGGTTGTGCAAACCGGGAATACGGAATTCATTACGTCTTCGCGAAAACATCGCGCCGATGCCGATACTTCTGCGAAAGGCGACATCGGCTCAATAGCAGACTCGCAATGATCGTGCCGCGATGAGCGAACGCAGTCAAAGTGTCCGTAACCGGACTGAACCGTACGCGCGGTACGAACGCGATGATGCCGCTCCTCACGACGTTTGGTCCCTTGGAAACCGTCCATATAGTTGTTTCCCTGTTTCTCTTCGGTCTTGAAGCCTCTGGGCAGTCCGTCTAAATACGTTCGGTCAGGCATTCACGCAATTGCTGCCGAGCACGCAAGAACCGCGTCTTCACAGCGGACTCGGAAAGATTCAAAATCTTGGCCGCCTCTTTCGTCTGGCGTTCCTGTAATCCAAGCAGCCACACAACGACGCGAGACGAGCTGCGAAGGCCGCCAATGGCTTCTCGGAGCACACGCTGAGTTTCCGTCTTGGAGTACAGAATCTCCGGGTGGGACGACTCCCCCGCGCACAGCATTTCGATAGTACTGGGGCCGCGGCCCGGGACACTGACATCGTAGGAAAGATAGCAGTCTTCGGAGCGCCGTTTGCGCACCTTCATGCGCGCTTCATTGATGGCAATTCGAATCAGCCAGCTTGAGAAACGGGCGTCTCCGTGGAACTGATCGATATGAGCATAAGCCTTCAGGAGAGTTTGCTGCGCCGCGTCCTCAGCGTCCTCGCGATTGCCGGTGATCTTGAGGGCAACGTGATAGGCCTTCCGCATATAAGGACGGATAAGTTTAGAGAAGGCGACGCTGTCACCAGCCTGCGCTTGCGCTACAAGAAGGGATTCGTCGACGGAGCCTAGATCTGCCGGAGTTTCGACTGAAATGGGTGGTTCTAAGTTTCTACGGTCGTTTGGCACAGGAATTACCTCGTGACGTGCGCAAGTGGGATTTGGATTTGAATAATGTGATTGGACTGGAGACGAGAAGGCCACGAGTCTCGCGTCGCCCCGAAGGAAAATCCGGTAAGTTGTTGGACGGCCTCCCCGTCTCGTTTATTAAACGAGTCAGCATTGCTCGCGAAGCAGAGACGTGAATCGCGAGCGTCAAGAAACATCCCGAGACGGGGCGACCGGTAAATAAATATGAAGATGAAAAAAGACAATACATTTTTCCTTCACGTAACATTTTGCTCTGTCCCTGAGCACCGTAACCGAAAGGGCCAATAGGGTCTATCCGAGGCATGCTGTAACTTTAAGCGGAGGTTGCTGTATCCCGGCTGCCGCAAATTACGACGTTGTAGAGGGGATCTGGGTATGCCCGTAAGGTTAATGCAATGCGAAAATTACGGGGGAATCTTGGTCCTCCCCCGTGCTTGACTCATCGGACACCACCGTAGCAGCAGGAGGTCAGGCTTTCATTTCGCCATGACAGTTAACCCGGTCACCTCCGGCATTTTATTCGCCATCGATTTGTCATTCGTGAGTCAGGTAACTTGTCATCATGAAATACGCGACTGTATGTATTGATAGCAAGTCGTCCCACCGGGGAGAATGGTGAGCTAGGTACTCTTAAACGAACAATACTCGAATCTTACATGCAGAAAAACCCTAAATCTTTTGCAAGAGGAGGCACGAGGAAAATGAAAAGTCTTTATAGCCTATTGATTGCCATTGTTCTGGTGGCAACAACCGTTACCGCCGCCGACAATGACAAACAGAAACAGGAAGAGCGACTGCAAAATGCCGGGCAGGTGTTGAGCGAAATTCTAAATATCCCCGACGATATCCCCAGAGACTTGCTCGACAAGGCGAAGTGTGTCGTAGTGATCCCTTCGGTGGTGAAGGCAGCATTTGTAGTGGGAGGGAGCTACGGCCGCGGAGCGATGGTGTGCCGCTCCGGGGACAATTTCACCGCAGAGTGGGGCGCTCCAGCGATGTACGTTCTCGAAAGTGGCAGCGTCGGATTCCAGATTGGTGGGTCGGCAACGGATTTCGTCCTGTTGGTAATAAACGACGGCGGAGCGAGGAGCCTGTTGCACAGCAAGGTGAAAATCGGAGGCAACATCTCCGCAGCGGCCGGACCAGTGGGACGTTCCGCTGAGGCAGACACCGATGCATACATGCGAGCGCAGATCTTGACGTATTCCCGTTCACGTGGGCTTTTCGCCGGAGTTTCTTTGGACGGCGCAAGTTTGCATCCGGACAATGAAGGTAATGAGCAACTGTACGGACACAAGGTGGGGGCGCAGGACATCGTGATGGGCCATGCTACACAGACGCCCCAGGCCGCCGAGAGGCTGGTTTCGTTGTTGGACAAGGCGTCACCGCAGGGATCGCGAACTGAAACTAAGGACCGATAAGATCCGTCGCAGCAATGCGGTATCCAATTGGATGGCCGGAACGGGAATGATCATCACCAAACTCGTTCCGGCCTTTAATTTGCTCGATAGCATTGGGCGACTTAGTCGCAGTGATTTGCATCTGTAATGCGTGGGTGGTTCTTCCATTGCGGCCGCCGATGCTGATTGAATAGTGTTTAAACCGTTCCATGAAGCACGCTAAAGAGCCATTTCAGTTCGTTGCCGCCTCATACCTGATATGCATTGGGCACGACCGGCCGACCACCCTTCGGGATCTGTCGCAGAGTATCGCAAGAGCATCGGAAGCGTCGATTTTCTGCCACACATTCCATAGCCTTTCCATGCACCATTACTCTTCCTATTCTAGCGATTTTGCGCAATGGGCCATGGCCGCATGCAATGAACAACAACTCGCAGAGCGGCTGGGAGGGATTGACATCCGGCAATTCGTGGCAATAAGGGATCTCCGCTCGGCGTTGGTTCACACGATCGACAGTTACCTGCATGCACAGCCAAGATCCAGTGACCGTCCAGCTTTCGAGCCGTTCTTCTTTTCCGAAACGCGCGAGATTGCTTTGCCGCTGGAAATGCGGGCTTCCAATCTGACGGAATTGTCAGAAGGTATTCGACGATTAAGCTTACACTCGCTCCATTTTCACTTCGTCAATTCCCGGCTAAGACTGCATTTACGAACAAATGATTTTTCGCACTGGATCGAAAAAGAACTGGATTTTCCAGAACTTGCAGCGCGAATTGACCGAGTGGATTTCTATACAAACACACTCCAAGGGGTCCGCGACGGAATTCTTGAGTCTATTCGGCCCTGGATCAACCGATGAGCAGCCAGGCTCCGGCGCAGACTTCAGTGCCCCCTCTTAGCGACTATGCCGGCATTGTGGGACGGCCAGAAATCGACGAACTCTGGACCCTCGCAAAATCACTGGAAAACCGAACAGTCAAGATGGTGAATTCAACTGCAGTAGGCGGGGGAGTCGCCGAAATTCTCAACCGCGCCGTTCCCCTGTTTCAGGAAGTGGGCCTGCCGACGACGTGGGACGTCATCACTGGCGGAGAAACATTTTTCTCCGTTACAAAAGCCTTTCACAATGCATTGCACGGAATGGCTTATGATGACCGCCCGGAGTGGTTTGATTTATTCCTCGCAACCAACGAAGAAAACCGTCGGCGGATGAAGTTCGACGAGAACTTTGTGGTCATTCACGATCCACAGCCTTTGCCTTTGGTCAGTGCGCGGGCAGGAAAAACCAACCATTGGCTCTGGCGTTGCCACATCGATCTATCGCAGCCAAATGAGCGTGTCTGGGAATTCCTTCGACCATTCGTGGAAAAATTCGACGCTTCGATGTTTTCGTCGGCAGCGTTTACACACTCGCTGCCCATTCCGCAATATCTGATCGCCCCGACGATCGATCCATTGGCTGACAAGAATCGCGAACTCGAACCACAGTTCATTCGTAGCGTTGTCGACAAATTCGGGATCGATGCGTCGCGACCAATCATTAGCCAGATATCGCGCTTCGACCGGCTGAAGGATCCTCTCGGCGTGATTCAAGCCTACAAAATGGTGAAGAAGTATCAGGATTGCCAACTGGTCCTGGCGGGAGGCGGAGCGAGTGATGATCCAGAGGGATCAGTCGTGTATGCCGAGGTCCAGGAGGCTGCCAAGGGCGACAGCGACATTTTTCTACTGAATTTGCCCCCGTGGAGTCATTTGGAGATCAATGCTCTGCAGCGGGCATCGACAATTGTCGTTCAAAAATCGCTGAGAGAGGGATTTGGGCTGACCGTGACAGAAGCTCTGTGGAAGCGGAAGCCCGTCGTCGCATCCGCGGTTGGGGGAATTTTCCGCCAAGTGTTCCACAAGCTCACTGGAATGCTGGTGCACTCGGCGGAAGGTTGCGCTTATCAGATCCGCTATTTGCTTTCAAACCCTGCATTAGCCCAACGATTGGGAGACGCGGGACACGATCACGTGAAGGAAAACTTCCTTATTACCCACACCATTAAAAATTATCTTTTGCTATTCTGGCTATTGGAACGGAATCGCCAATAACAATCAGAAAAAGGAAGGGCAGCGTGAAGCTGCCCCTAGTGGACACGCTGAAAAATTAGCGGCCCGAGCTTGAACCCGATTCAGACTTCGAATGCATTCTCGAACCCGGCGAGATTGAACTCACTGTGATAGTTTTGCTGGATTCGTCGTATGTGCCCTTCACAGTAACCTTGCGACCGGCGTACATCTTGCCTTGTCTTGATCACTGAGCTGATACGTAGTTTTGGTCGAAGGATCGTACAGAACCAATGTGCTGCCATTCTTCAAACAGGCGAGCGTACAAGCCCTGGCGCTCTTCGTTCCTTCTTTCTGTTCCATTTGGTGATGGCTGCCCATCTCCGCGCATGCGCTGTCCATGATTTCCCCGGAAAAGGACCTGGACGAACTGTTTTCATCCTGTGCAGGCTTATGGGTGGTTGCTGCCGACACTGCGACGGCCAAAAGCAGCGACATCGCGAGACTCATAACGTACCGTTTCATTGTTCCCTCCGTGGCCGCTTGGATTTGCGAACTCCGATTCATTATCGGCACAACAGGCGCTCGCTGAGGAATCCATTTTACGATGTATCTTTTCGGCAGATTGCTTGTAGACGTTAGCATGGGTGGGTTAATTTGGAACGTGTCCCAGCCTTACAATCACTCGCGTATACCGATATACACGGAATAATGGATTGCTGGAGCACCCACTCGCGTCCTAGACTCAAAAACAGTCTTAGAGTATGCGAGTGCATGCCAAATTCTGGCGTGCAGAACTCTGGAAAGGAGCGATGATATGCCGGGTCAATTTAAACAGCACCAGTGCAGTGAATGTGGCAAGTCGTTCGGGTCATCCAGTGAGTTGAGAGAACACGAGAAAAATTGCAAGGGCAGCTCGCGCCAGGGCAGATAAGTCGGATTCAATCATTTATCGGAATGGGTGATCGGGATCGCGTTCAACGAGTTCCAGATCAACCCCGCCAATCTCAAGTTTAGGACCCCAACCCATTCCGATTCACCACAGGCAAGGTAGCATCAGCTTCCGTTCTCCCTCCTCCCGAAAAAGGGCTTTCTCCCTTAGCAATCCAGCAGGATCCTTCTGATTTGCATAGGAAGTCAGCCAGAAAATGAATATCCGTATACCTTGAGACCAAGTGCCGGTATCAATAGTTCACCGTATTGCCCGCACGGCATATTTTGAGTTAATTGAAACGATGGGCAGCGTTTGCGGGTGCAGTGAATCCTCGAAATTCGAAACAATCAGATGACGGTCTCAACGAGGAGATACCTCGCGGCCGCTGTGCTGTCCGCTGTGATTTTTGCGGTCGCGACGGGAATTTGGGCGCATCGCACTCATCCGCTCAATGCCTACATCAAGCGCAAGGCGGAAGACGTGGTACGCAGTCGATTCAGGAGCGAGCTGCAGCTTGATACCCTGGACGTCTCGGTGCTTCCGCGCTTGCGGATACAGGGAACAGGTTTGACGCTGCGGCACCGAGGAAGAACCGACGTCCCGCCACTCATGGCCGTGAAGAAGTTTTCGCTGGACCTCAGTTGGATGGGAGAGCTCTTTCTGGACGCAAATTGGCTTGGATTGTCGAAGCGCCCCGTGCATTTCCACGTTCTACGGTTGGAAGGATTGCAACTCAATATTCCCCCAAGAGCGAAGTCAGCTCAAGAAAAGACAACGGTCCATACGAACTTCATCATTGATGAAATCATCTCTTCGAACGCAGAGCTGAATATTCTGCGGAAGGATGACAAGCCAACACTTACGTTTCTTCTTCACCAACTTAATATCGTGTCCTTCCAACCGGAAAAACCAGCGGAATTTTATACGACTCTGACAAACCCCAGGCCCGTCGGAGAAATTCAAACACACGGCCAATTTGGTCCGTGGGATGGCGATCAGCCGAGCCAAACGCCGGTGAAGGGAATCTACACATTCTCGCGGGCTGACCTTGCCACGTTCAAGGGCATTTCCGGACTCCTATCTTCGCAGGGAATGTTCAGCGGAGTTCTCGATTACGTCCAGGTTCAGGGGAAAACACAGACACCGGATTTTATGCTGACAATCGGCAAGCACCCCACGCCGCTGAATACGGAGTTTAATGCCATCGTAGACGGAACAAATGGAAATACCATTTTGAATTACGTTGACGCGCAATTGTCGAATTCCTCGCTCTTGTGTAGAGGTGAAGTAGCGAAGATCCCCGGAGATGCTGGGCGGACGATCGTACTCGACGTCACGGCGGAGAATGCGCGAATCGAAGACTTACTGCGGTTCGTGGTGAACTCGGACAAACCGATAATGACGGGAAACGTGAACCTGAAGACAAAATTCGCGTTGCCATCGCGCAACGCGGACAAAGTGGATATCAGCGAGCGGCTCCGTTTGAATGGCACGTTCGGTCTAGGCACGGTCCGTTTCACCAAGAATACCGTTCAGGAGAAGGTTAACGCATTAAGCCGGCGAGGCCGCGGGGAACCGAAATCAACCGATGACGATACAGCCGTGTCGAGCTTGCAGGGCAATTTCACTTTGAGACGTGGCGTTGCGAAGTTTTCGAACTTAACCTTCAGAGTTTCGGGTGCGAAGGTTCTGCTGCATGGGACATACGATCTGAATTCGGGGGGCCTGGACTTCAGCGGCACTCTACGCCTCCAGGCAAAACTGTCCCAGACAACCAAAGGTGTGAAGTCATTATTCCTGAAGATGATTGATCCGCTGTTTGAATCGAAAGATGCCGGAGCGGTTTTGCCAATAAAAATTACGGGAACGCGAGAGAAGCCGTCGTTCAAACTCGACATGAGCCGCATATTCGCAAAGAAATGATGTTCGAAAGGGTAACGATAACTTGCGACGAAGCTCAGCGTCGTGCCGCAAACTGTTTTGGCAGCGCTCCGAGGAACGCGCGGTCGTACAGATAAAAACGATTGTCGCAATCAAGGCATCGATAGGGGCGAATGCAGAAGGCACTCAAGAACATCCGCTCGACCACCCCAACTCGATGAGAACGGCGAACACTACTGCAACGGCACTTAGGACATATGCTGCGCGAACTTGATGTGGTTGCCATTCAAAACTCCGTCAGGCTCAAGAAGACTCTCAGCAGACCAGCCAGGCTATCCTTCACTTGTCGCTAATACCTGTGTTCGAGCGTTTTCCATCAGCAAAGCCCCATTGCCGCCAAGTCCCTGAGCTGGTGTATAAGGTTCGACATGAGCCGAATGAACCTGCCCCCTCGCATCCCGGCTAAACGAGACGTCCTCCGCCCCAGTCTGTCTTAGTACTTCGTGGACACGATCGAACCACGCAGGGCTAAGGCATCTCACATAGATCAGCACTCCCCCGTTCTGGACGCGATTTTCGTAGCGTTCGGCGTCATAGACCGGCATTCCCAGACTTATTAGCGTGTCGATCAATACTCCAGAAACCGGGACGCTGATCCGTGTCGTAGAAACAAGGAAGCTCGGCAGGGACCCTTGCGAACCACGTTGACCCTGTCTGCCGGTCTGCGAAGATGCTGATGACAAGAGAATTGCGATGTCATTGGCCTTGATACCGATAGCCTTCAGACAATCCATAGACTTCTGCAAAGAGCCTAAGTTCACGTAGATGCCGAAGAGTGCCGGGTTCTTTCCTGCCATTTCGGTGACCCCTTAATTTTGTAGGTAAAAACAGCCTTGCGAGTAACAACGGTAGAACACGAGAGCAGGTTTAACAATACGGGGGACTATTGATATTGCGCCAAGACAAGACCGTATGTGACTGGCAGGGAAAGCGATTACAAGCGTCCGAAGAGTACTTAAGACTTCGGAAATGGGCCGTTACACGATGGATGGGTCACTTAACCATTGTTCAGTCAATCTAAACGCCATGGACATGGATGAGGCACAACGAGTAATCGAGCAATGCTTGCATGAAAATTCTCTGCGCGACCTTTACGATTCGGTCTTTATTCCCGTTTTGATCCTGGCGGAAAGGAATAAGCGTGACGCTGCATTCGGCGGCGATCGAGGCGGATACCTTTTTCAAGGGCTAAAAGGGATTGTGGAGAATCTTGCTGTCCGTTACACAAAGGAAAATGCCCAGATTGATGCTTCGCAGCCGCTCAACGCCGCGGAACAAATCTTGGCGGATCGATCGGGGAATGCTCCAGCAATTGCAGTCTGCTGCCTAGCGGCGCGTGACGAAGGTGATGAAGTCGCCGGTGTGATGCTTGCACACCTTCTCCTTTGTGCTGGCTATGACGCTCATTCCATCGGGCTGGGACCGCATGCGAATATGCTCGACGAGGTGGGTGAGAAAGGGTGCGGAATTCTTTACATTTCGGCGCTGCCGCCCTTCGGAATTTCCTCAATCCGGCGTCTCTACAAACGCACCCGATCGAAATCCCCGCAGAGTCGAATCGGCATCGCACTATGGGGCTATGACGGTGAAATTGACAAAATGAAAACCTTGCTTCGAATCTGAGAGTCAGATTTGATCCTTACGACGCTCGGTGACGCACTCGTGCAGATCCAACAATTCACAGAACTAGCCGGGCGTCTCAGCTAACGCAAGTTGTTCGCATACTAAGGGTTTCTCCGGTTCGTAAATACCTCGCTTTCTGGATTGTGAGTGAGAACGGAGAGTCATATGCTGAAACTGAATTTTGGCCCCTCTGTGTCGAATTAGGTTCATGGAGAAAATCAATGATACGGATCGCAAAGACGCTCTTCCTGGGCATGCTAATGCTGCCTCTAGTCGGAGCAGGCATAACGCAAGCGAAGCAACATCAGAATCCTCCGGAAAAAGGAACCCAACGATACTCGGATTGGCTGAAGCAGGAAGTACGCCATCAACTGCTGCTGCTGCCGTGGTACACGGTTTTCGATAGTCTTCAATATACCGTCGATGGATATACCGTAACGTTGAAAGGACAGGTTGTTAATCCATCCCTTAAATCTGACGCTGAGGCGGCCGTGAAACATATCGAGGGCGTCGAGAAAGTCGACAATCAAATTGAAGTTCTTCCAAACGGTCCCATGGATAATCAGATTCGTTTCGCGGAATATCGGAAAATCTATTCGCAGCCCTCGCTCCAGCGATATGGCGTAGGAAACCTCCAGTCCATACACATTATCGTCAAAAATGGCCACGTAACTCTGGAAGGGTTCGTATCCAGCGAAGCCGACAAAAACGTAGCGAACCTTCAGGCGAATAGTGTTCCGAATGTGTTTTCCGTAACGAATAATCTCCAGATCGAAAGCTCAAAGTGAACCTTTGACTCGTTTTCTTGGGAAAGGCGCGCCGGGCCGCGCAACGGCGGCCCGTGATGCTCAAACTCAATCAGAATGATTCACATCTCTGACTCCCGGCATGCCCGTTGACCCGGCTTCAAAACGCAATCCCTCTCGCTGTAACTGAACTGCAACCCTGAAATGATCGGCGGACGCTGAA
Source organism: Candidatus Acidiferrales bacterium (assembly GCA_035279805.1). Lineage (GTDB taxonomy): Bacteria > Acidobacteriota > Terriglobia > Acidiferrales > UBA7541 > DAHUXN01. The sequence continues at coordinate 8,855 of DATEHB010000169.1, read as the reverse complement.
GCGATACTATGATAGAAATCGCTCGTGCGGCGCTTGGTCCAAGTAATTCCCCTGATCGGAATACCTGAGATCGCGCCAGGTGATGATCTCGCGATTATCATTATGGGAGCAGTAACACAGCAATCCCTTCCGATAGATTCCGGGAGCATTTTTGTCGTGGCCCAGAAAGTTGTGTCGAAATCAGAAGGAGAAATTGTGCGTCTTGATTCGGTAAGACCCTCCAAACGGGCCGTACGCTGGGCGGCCAAACATAAAAGGGACGCGCGTCTGGTGGAGCTGGCACTGCGAGACGCGAAGCGGATTGTCCGCATGGAAAAAGGAATAATTATAACGGAGACGCGAAGTGGGTTCATTTGCGCGAATGCGGGTGTGGACACATCCAACACACCGAAAGGTACGGCGGTGCTACTGCCGGAAGATCCAGATCGATCGGCCCGGCGTTTGAAAGCGAAGCTTGACAGAAAGCTCGGAAAATCAATTGCGGTGATTATCTCCGACACATTCGGACGGCCGTGGCGCGAGGGCTTGGTCAATGTAGCCTTAGGCGTGGCCGGAATCGGCGCTCTGCTGGATTACCGTGGCAGGCGTGACGCCGGTGGGAAGCTTCTGCGGGCCACAGTTATCGCGGTGGCCGACGAACTTGCTTCTGCAGCCGAGCTCGTAATGGGTAAATCCAGCAGAATTCCCGTTGCTATCATTCAGGGACTCCCCTTGGGACAGGGTTCGGGAAGTGGGCGTGATTTAATACGTCCCGCAAGACGAGACTTGTTTCGATAAGCTTTGCCGCTTGCCGGATGCGCCTGGTAGCTGCGCAGTCAGACTCGAGGCGGTTGAGCGCGTAATTCGTGTATGATGCGCGGTGTTTCGGTTCGCGCGACTTATATTATTTTACGCAGGTTGGGATTGCCGATGCGAGACACAATTGCGATTGTCGGAGGCACGGGAGCGGAAGGCATGGGCCTGGCACTGCGCTGGACGCGCGCGGGTGAAGCGGTCATCATCGGTTCTCGCGACACGCAGAAAGCTCAAGAAGCCGCCGCTCAGATTACCGCGCAAGCTGGATCGGGGGGCCACGTCAGCGGCGCTGAAAATGCGGAAGCTGTGACAAAGGCTCGAGTCGTTGTGTTGACAGTTCCCTTCTTGAGTCACGCAGGACTGCTTAAGAAGCTGCGCGGCTCATTTCAGATCGGAACGGTCTTGATTGACACAACAGTTCCACTTGCCGCGACCGTCGGAGGACTGCCTACGCGAACTTTGGGAGTATGGCAAGGTTCGGCAGCACAGCAGGCTGCGGAGATGGTTCCGGAAGGAGTTAGCGTCGTGGCTGCCTTCCAGAACGTCTCGGCAGGTCTGCTGAATGGCGACGGTCCCGTAGATTCTGACGTCGTCGTTTGCGCCGATGACGAGCGGGCACGGCAGATCACAATGCAACTCGCGGAAAAACTTCCCGGAGTTCGAGCCATTAACGGGGGACGTCTCGAAAACTCCCGGATCGTCGAGCAGATCACCGCCCTTATTCTTTCCATCAACGGCAAATACGGCGTCCGACGGACGGGCCTGCGTTTCACCGGCCTGCCGATCCCCGACCCTCGGTAGAATCGGCTGCGGCAGCCTGGTTTGCCGACCTTCCTTCGCCGTGCTCCGCTAACCAACGCGCAGTCGCAGAACCTGGCCGAAGGCGCATGGAAACGCCGCGAAGATCTTCAAGTTCATCGACATCCATTTCGAGCCGCGCATTTCTAAAGACAAATATGCCTGCGCCGCAGCGCTCTGCTTCCGCCAAATGAAGCGCGAAGCTATTCGACCCAAAGTGCGATGCGAAGAGTCCGGGCGGGCTCCGCAGCAGCGCGTTCGTACCTGTGCCATCCCTGGAAGGAACCAGAACAACGGCAGGCGCAACCCTAAACTGCTCAAAAATTGCCTCGATGTCTCGCGGTTCCGCTAGCGGGAGATCAATCGGCAACCGGAGAAGCGCGCTGATACCTTGCGCGGCGCAATACTGCGACGCGGCATCGACGGAATCGCTCTCGGAAGTCTGTTGCGTCTCAGAAATCACTTCCCACCCAAGTCTGCGCGCGCGCGACAGCGCGGCAAGTTCCTTGCTGACCACGAACACCCGTTCGACGCGGCGGGTTGCCGCAACCACCTCAAACAAGTCTTTGCACATGGCCTCCGCCAGCGCCGCTCGATCCGCGGAAGAAAAATGCGGTGCCAGACGTTTCTTCGCCTCACGAAATTCCTTCACCGGTATCAGAATCGCTTTCATACCCCACCCGTGGCCTTGATCGAAGACAATTCTAGTACGTCTCGCGCGAGCCGCTCCTTATCCTCGATAGTATTCATGACCGTGTTGCGGATAATGACTTTCATGTCCAGGGATTCAATCGCGGCCCTCTCGCAAGCGTCAGCGGAATCGATCACGTATGTCGCACAAATGTCCTGGTACATTCGCGCGACGCCGGCCGCTGAGACATCACATCCTAGTTGAGCGAGCATGCGGTCGGACGGTCCCTTCAACGATTTCCCGCCAACAATGGGGGAAACGGCCGTCACATTCTTTCTTCGCTTGCGCATCGCGTCCCGAATGCCGGAGACGGCAAGTATCGGGCCTATGCTGACCAGCGGGTTGCTGGGACAAATCACAATCGCTGACGCATGCTCGATAGATTCGAGCACTCCTGGAGCAGGACGCGCCTGATCAATTCCTTCGAACGTAATCCCCAGGACAATCGGCTCTGCACGTCGCTGAACGAGATATTCCTGGAAGTTCAGGCGCCCGTCTGGCGTTTGGATCATCGTTGAGACCGGTTGATCGCTCATCGGCAAAATTTTCGCTTGTACACCGAGAGCCTGCCGAATCGATTCTGCGGCTTCCGAGAGGCTCGTGCCCGAGCGGATCATCGCGGTCCTGTGAATGTGGGTCGCGAGGTCACGATCACCCAAATTAAACCAGCTCGGACGGCCATACTGACCCAGTTGGTGGAGCGCACGAAAAGTTTCGTCGCTAAAACCCCATCCCGTTTCGGTATTTACGACGCCTGCCAACGTGTAAGTCACAATGTCAAGGTCCGGTGAGATGGCGAGATCGTGGAGAACGATGTCGTCGCCAGTATTGACGACAATTGTGAGCTCGCGTGGATCCATAGCGGCATAAAGGCCCGATAAGAATTTCGACGCCCCGACACCACCGGCCAATGCCACGATTTTCATGATCAATCCCGGCCGACCAACCACAAATCGCTAACAGCGAAGGCGCAAAACGATCCTCAAATGCAGAAAAGTATAACAATCTGTTGACGCACGCGCATATAGAATCTCCACTGGAGCGCGCAAGCACGTGTGGCAATTCTTTGTTATAATTGAGTGCTTTGCTCACCGTTAATAACGTCTCCATGCGTTTCGGCGCGAGAATCCTGTTCGACGACGTGTCTTGCACGTTTGGTGCGGGGCGGCGCTATGCCATCACGGGGCCGAACGGCGCCGGCAAATCCACATTCATGAAGATTTTAACCGGCGAGATTGAACCCTCGAAGGGGTCGATTGGACGTCCAAAAAAGCTAGGGGTTCTGCGACAAGACCAGTTTGCCTTCGACAAGTTTCGCGTGGTTGACACGGTGATCATGGGCAACGCCCAGCTGTGGAAGGCTCTCGAGGAACGGGATGCGCTCTACGCCAAACCGCACGATTTGATGACTGACAAAGACGGTATGCGTTTGGGTGAACTTGAAGGCATCGTCGGCGAAGAGGGCGGTTACACAGCGGAGGCCGATGCAGCCGTACTGCTCGACGGGCTTGGCGTCGACAACTCGCTGCACGAGCGGAAAATGGGCGAACTGCAGGGAGGCCAAAAAGTCCGCGTGCTGCTGGCACAAGCCCTGTTCGGTAATCCTCCTGCCCTGTTACTGGATGAGCCGACGAACCATTTGGATTTGGACTCGGTGCATTGGCTCCAGGATTATCTGTGCAACTACGACGGCGTGGTGATCGTGATTTCGCACGACCGCCACTTTCTCAATAGCGTCAGCACGCACACCGCGGACATCGACTATCAGACGATCATCATGTACACGGGCGGGTATGACGACATGGTGCTGGCAAAGACGCAAATTCGCTCACGCATCGAAGCGGAAAACGCGCAACGCGAAAAGAAAATCGCACAGTTAAATGAATTTATCGCGCGGTTTTCGGCCGGCACACGCTCATCGCAAGTAATGTCGCGAAAAAAAGAAGTGGAGCGCATACAGACTTCGGAGTTGGCCCGATCGAATATCGCGCGGCCGTACATCCGTTTCGACATGAATCGCCCCTCGGGACGGTATCCGCTGGAATTCAAGGGACTCGTCAAGGCTTATGACGGCCAAAGGGTAATCAGGGGATTCAGCGCGAACGTTTCGCGCGGAGAGAAAATTGCGTTAATAGGCCGCAACGGTGCGGGCAAGACTACGCTACTGAAGTCGTTGATACGAAACGCAACGGGACACATTGAGGACCCGGATAGGAAATTCGCAATCGACCATGGCACGGTGAAGTGGGGGCACGAAGCCGCCGTCGGCTACTTTGCGCAGGATCACAGCGATTCCATAACCAAAGGAACGACCACCATCGAGTGGCTGCACCAATTCAATCGCGGAGCATCCCAAGAGGAGCTTCGCGGGCTGCTGGGGCAGATGCTTTTCAGTGGCGACGATGCGTTGAAGCCAACGCGCGCGCTTTCCGGCGGCGAATCCGCGCGTCTGATCTTCTGCCGATTAATGCTGCAGAAACCGAACTTTTTGGTTCTCGACGAACCGACCAACCACCTCGACCTCGAATCCATCAACGCGCTCAATATCGCCTTGCAGCGGTATGACGGCACCGTACTGCTCGTCACGCATGACCACGACGTGATTGACGAAGTCGCCACGCGCATTTGGCATATCGAAGGCGGCCACGTCGAAGATTTCAACGGCACCTATGCCGATTACCTGGCGGCTGCCGAACAGAAAGTATCGTAAGCTGATTCCTCGCGGACACTCTCCGACTTCAGTGTGACAAGTGGTGGGGCTGGGGAGAGTCGAACTCCCGACACGCAGTTTAGGAAACTGCTGCTCTATCCGTCTGAGCTACAGCCCCGCTCGAAACCTGCTGCGTCCAATAGCTTAACACCGGGCGTAAGTCTGTTATAGCATAGAGAGTTAAAGATGAACGCGCGCAACAAAATGCGGCGACGGCTGCTGGCGGCGCATCGCGCAGCCCGAACATGGCGGATGGTCGCGAAGGGACTGCTGTCGACCAAGCATCCGCTGCTGGCGCACATCATTCCCATCAGACGCTGCAATCTGGCATGCACCTACTGCAATGAATACGACGACTTCTCGAAGCCGGTTCCGCTGGGCGAGATGATGGGACGGGTGGACCGGCTCGCTTCCTTCGGCACGTCGATCATCACGATCAGCGGCGGCGAGCCCTTGCTGCATCCGGAGCTTGACGACATTATCCGCCGAATTCGCCACCGCGGAATGATCGCGGGCATGATCACGAATGGCTATCTATTGGTCGCGGATCGCATCAAACGGTTGAATTCGGCTGGTCTCGAGTTCCTGCAGATCAGCATCGACAATGCTCAGCCGGACGAGGTCTCAAAAAAAAGCTTGAAGGTGTTGGACCAAAAGCTGGAATTGCTAGCCGAACACGCGGATTTCCACGTCAACATCAATTCCGTGTTAGGCAGCGGCATACATCATCCCGATGACGCGCTGGCTGTCGCCCGTCGTGCGCTGCAATTGGGATTTTCGTCGACTGTCGGCATTATTCACGATGGAAATGGCCAATTGCAGTCGCTTGGGCCGCACGAACGCGAGATTTTCGAGGAAATCATGCGCCTCGGTAAACGTTCGTTCTCGCGTGTCAATTCGTTTCAACACACTATCGCCGCGGGACGCGAAAACGATTGGCGCTGCCGTGCGGGCTCGCGCTATTTGTATATATGCGAGGACGGCCTCGTACACTATTGTTCGCAACAGCGCGGGTATCCCGGCATTCCGCTCGCCGAGTACACACCGGACCGGCGCCGCCAGGAGTTCTACACGAAAAAATCATGCGCCCCGCGGTGCACGGTCTCCTGCGTTCACCAAGTCGCCGTGATCGACAACTGGCGCGGACCTCAGACTGTTGATTCGGGCACGGCTCAGACATCACAGCCATTCGTGCAAGTATCCCAGGGCCGCGCCCGGGATTAAACGGCTCCATGGTTGAATCTTCCGTGCCTTCTTCCGGTTTCTGTTTCAGCTTGGTCCGGTGCGCAGCGACAACCGAAAAAGACCCATCAATTGCTTTCGTCGGCGCCGATTCTGCGGTAAAGTAGCTCATGGCTTCGCCATATCTTCGCCTCGGGGATCGGTGGGCATAAATGCAAGTCTTAGTTGCAGCGCTGCTGGCCCTGGTGATTTTGCTTGCCATAGGGGTCGTCTGGCTTTTCGCGCGGCGCGGCGACTCGGCCAAAAGCGACTTCCCCGCGCTGCGTCAGGAGATGCAAACTGCCCTTCTGTCTCACTCTCAGTCGATGAATGCTCAGATGGGGCAAATGCTGCAAACGGTTCTTCAGCAGCTCGGACAAGTCACGTCTTCCGTACAGGATGGGCTCTCTACATCGGGGCAATTGGTTTCGCAGGCGCATGCAGCGGTCGCAACCGAACTGCGGAATTCGCAGGAGGTGCTTGGGCGCGTCGGCAAGCAACTCGGAGAAATCCACCAGGCGGGCCAGGAGCTCTCGCAAGCAACGCAAACCCTGCAAAGCGTTTTGGGCGGTGCAAAAACGCGAGGCTCTCTTGGCGAAGTCGCGCTCGAAACTCTTCTCGCCGATGCTCTTCCACGTAGCGCGTATGAAACCCAGTATCGATTTTCGACCGGCGCAATCGTCGACGCCATCGTGCGCACCGGCGGAAAAATTGTTTCGATCGATTCGAAGTTTCCGCTGGAAGTTTATCGCCGCATATTGGAATTCGGAGAAAACGCCCGCAAGGAATTCTTTCAGGTAGTGCGCAAGCATGCAGAGTCGGTTGCAGAAAAATATATTCTTCAGGATGAGAATACGCTCGACGTGGCTCTCATGTTTGTGCCCTCCGAAGGCGTTTATTACGAACTGCTGATGACTTCCGATGCAAAGCTCGGACGCCTCGATGATCACTGCCGTGAAAAGGGTATCCTGCCTGTTTCACCTAACACGTTTCATGCCTATTTGAGCGCGATCATGATGGGACTGAAGGGTATGCAGGTCGCCGAGAATGCCAAACATCTTCTGGCTGGGCTCGCGGGTCTGCAGGGACAGCTCGATTCGTTTGCCAAAGTCTACGACACGCTCGGCGGGCACCTGCGCCACGCGCAGCAGTGCTACGACGAAGCGGGCCGCAAGCTCGACCGCACCCAGGCAAACCTGGAGCAAATGGCGCAGGGGACGCTTCCCGAAATGCTGACGAAGGCGCTCGAACCGGCATCCATAGATTAATTACCTGCGTTTGCTTGTTGACCGCTTAAGGCTTCGCCCGCCGCGCGAATCAGCGCCTGAAAATCACCGGCGGAATTCGCTGTGACGATCTTTGCGAATTCCTTTCGCGCTCCTGCGATGTCAGTTCTTCGAGGGCCAAGTCTCATCAGAACCTTATTAATGCGGCTCCTCTCGTCAGCTTTCGCCAATTTGTAGGCCACTTGCAGAAAATCGCGGGCGACTTCCACGCTAGCGATTCCCGGTTGCGGCTTAAGGCTTACAGCATAAGAGACCTCACCAGTTCGCATTCCCTTGATTTCGATGGTCGCGGAATTGTCTGAGCCGCCGCTGGTGCGCAGATGCTGGCGATCACCGTGCTTGAATCGCGCGGTTCCGGGGCTCATATTTTCCACATCCAGATCGACGGGCTGCGTCGTGCCACGCACGTGTAAAGCAAACTTCCCCAACCTTCCCGGTCTTACATCCTCGCCAATCGCATCCGAAGACACATCCATAAGCGTCATTCCGGTCGATACTTGTTGAGTACCGACTTCCGCAACCATCTCTACGTTCCCAGGAGCAGTCTCGGGCGAGGCAAGAATAATAAGTTCTTTGGGCGAGGCGGCAAGCACGAATGCCGGCTTGTCTCCAAGCTCGACGTGATTTTGATCTGCGTCGCCCTGAAAACCACTGCCGGTGATGTTGAAGCGGTCCTTGACAGAGGCCAGGGCGGGCGCTCGGATCTCCAAATGCGTCGCATCTGTCCGCGCCGTGACGTCCGCGGCTGCGCGCGCTTCCATTCCTGGAATACGCGCAAGAAATATGCCCACGTCGGGAGGAGCCAAAAAATGCGCCCGGCCGCTTTCGTCCGTGGTCACTATGTCTCCGCTGGACAGCGCCAATTTGACCTCCGGAACAACGCGGCCGGCTGGTGAGAGAACCGCTAAGGTTGCAGGCTTTCCAGCGACCATTTCAAGGGGCATCACAATCGTGGATTCCGTGGAGGTAGCCGGCGTGGGAAGCTGCGCGCGAACATGCGGTGCAGCTATCGCAAGCATGGCAACAGCCAACACTTTTCTTGCCCAGATTTTGCGCGCCATGGCAGGTGTTTTATATTATGAAGGCAAATAAGCGAGACCGCTCAATTATCCAGCCGCACCACAAACGCGACGACTGCGTCTTGCTCGTGAATTTCCGCGGCCAGTTGTTCCGCAGCAGACTCGCTCGGCAATCGCCCCACGCGCACACGATAGTAAACGCCATTCGGCAAATCAAGAGTCGCTATTGTCACAGGCGAATACCGCGCGCTAAGCTGCTCCCGCAACCTTGTGGCGTTCTGCTCCAACTGGAATGCCCCGACTTGAACAGCGAACAATCCGACGTTGGGATTGGG
>DATEHB010000168.1:0-14374 GCA_035279805.1 Candidatus Acidiferrales bacterium | reverse complement strand
TGCAAATTTGAAATATTTTCGCGTGACGCAGGGAAAAATCGCGGGCGTCGTTGTCGATATTTCGCGGACGGGATATACGGGCGATTTAGGCTACGAAATCTGGATGCCGTGGAATGAAGCGCCGAAAGTCTGGGATGAACTGGCCGCGAAAGGCAGGCAATTCGATTTGCATCCCACCGGGATGCTGGCGCTGGACGTGGCGCGCATTGAAGCGGGGCTGCTGTTGATCGAAGTCGATTACACGAGCAGCAAGAAGGCGCTGATCGAATCGCAGAAATATTCGCCGTACGAAATCGGGCTGGGACGCATGGTAAATCTGGAAAAGGAGCACTTCGTGGGGCGCGAGGCGCTGATCGAAGAACAGAAACGGGGCGCGAAACGGCAGTTCGTTGGACTTGATATCAATTGGGATGAGGTGGAAGCGCTCTACGACAAGATCGGGCTTGCGCCGCAGGTGCAAAGCACCGCGTCGCGCGTCGCTGTGCCGGTTTACAGCGCGAGCGGAACGCATGTTGGCAAAGCTACTTCGACGACGTGGTCGCCGACTTTGAAGAAGATGCTCGCGCTCGCCAGCATCGAGCGCGAGCATTCCGCGCCGGGCAGAAAACTTAAAATGGAATTTACCGTTGAAGCGGTGCGCCATCGCGTGTCCGCGACCATTGCGAATTTGCCATTTTTCAATCCACCGCGAAAGATGGCAACGCCCGCCGCGTGAAGCCACGAAAAATAAAGCAGCCACTAGGTATTTTTCGCGGAATGGCACGCGCGTAACGATATTGCAAAGGAGAATCATGTTTCAAGGATCAGGCGGAACGCGCAAGCCGACAATTGTCGTGGTGGCATTTGTTCTGACGTGTGTTCTCACAGGCAGTCCACGTGCCGGGGCGCAAAGCGCGCCGGGGACGATTCGTCTGGCCGTGGATGCGACGCACGCGCCGCAGAAAATTCTGCATGCCAGCGAGGAGATTCCCGTCCATCCCGGCCCGCTCACGCTTTTTTATCCTGAGTGGATTCCGGGAGAACACGCTCCGGACGGCCCGATTACAGACGTGGCGGGCATGGAATTCACGGTGAATGGCAAACGCATCGCGTGGAGGCGCGATCTGACGGATATGTTTGCGATTCACCTGGACATTCCCGCAGGAGCCGGTTCGCTCCACGTGGCGCTGGATTTTCTTCTCACCGCGCCCGCAGCTGGATTTTCCGCCGGTGCATCGGCCACAGCGCAGCTCGACGTGCTGAGTTGGAATCAGGTGCTGCTATATCCGAAAGGCCGGCCGGTGCGCGAATTAACTTTTGACGCGAGCCTACGATTGCCCGAAGGCTGGAAATTCGGCACGGCTTTACCTGTGGAGAAAGAATCCAGCAATGAAATTATTTTCAAGCCCGCGCCGCTCAACGCGCTGGTCGATTCGCCCGTCCTTTCGGGACATTATTTTCGCGCGATTCAACTAACGCCGGGCGAAACGCCGTCGCATGAAATCGACATGGCCGCTGATGGCCCTGAAGCTCTCGACATGCCCGCGGAAACGCAACTCAGCTACAAAAGGCTGGTCGCGGAGACGGGCGCGCTTTTCGGTTCACGGCATTATCGCGATTATCATTTTCTGCTGACGCTGAGCGACAACGTTGCGCATTTCGGCCTGGAGCATCATGAGTCGAGCGATGATCGCGTGGACGAACGAACCATGATCGATCCGACGCTGCGGATCACGAACGCCGATTTGCTGCCGCACGAATTCACGCATTCGTGGAACGGGAAATTCCGGCGTCCCGATGGGCTGGCAACGACGGATTTCAACACGCCGATGAAAGGCGACCTGCTGTGGGTGTACGAAGGGCTGACGCAGTATCTCGGCACGATTCTTTGCGCGCGCAGCGGGCTGTGGACGCCGCAGCAACTGCGAGAGCATCTGGCCGACGTTGCGGCGACGCTCGATCATCGTCCGGGACGCGAATGGCGCCCGCTGCAGGATACGGCTGACGCGGCGCAGCTTCTTTATTTTGCCGCACCGCAATGGGCGAACTGGCGGCGCAGCACCGACTATTACGATGAAGGTGCGCTGATCTGGCTGGACGTGGATACAACGCTGCGTAAGTTAACCAGGGGCAAGAAATCGCTAGACGATTTTTGCAGGATTTTTCACGGCGGTTCCGGCGGCGAGCCGGCATTGAAAACGTACAATTTCGACGACATTGTTGCGACGCTTAACGACCTTGCTCCTTATGACTGGGCGAAATTCCTTCGTCAGCGTTTGGATTATGTGGGGCCGCATGCGCCGCTTGGCGGGATTGAAGGCGGAGGCTACAAGCTGGTTTACAATGACGAGCCGAACCAGATGATTGTTGACGATGAATCGACGGACAGCCATCTGGACCTCACAAATTCCATCGGACTCGTGCTCGATAACGATGGAACGATTCGCGATGTGATACACGGCATGGTCTCCTATAGCGCGGGAATCGGGCCGGGAATGAAAATCCAGGCCGTGAATGGGCGAGGATGGTCCGTCAAGACTATGCGCAACGCGATTGAAAATAGCGCAAAGTCGACGCACCCGCTGAAACTGCTAGTTGCCAACGGCGATTTTGTGGAAACGTACGAAATCGATTATCACGAGGGGATACGCTACCCGCACCTGGAGCGCGTCGAAGGCGCTTCGGATTATCTGGATGAAATTATCAAGCCGCTGGCGGCGCAGAATATGACCGGGCTGCCGTCGACGACGAAATCCACTGGCAGACGGAGCAAACGCGCACTCTAAGTCGCAGGAAGGGTGGGGGTTCGCTTCTCAAGGAGTTGCATACGGAATGCTCAGTTGGAGTGAGCGCCGTAGGCGTCAGCAGAATTTTCTTGACAGAGCGTATCTCGTTCATTTATATTATATAGCCAGTAGAGCTAGGCAGTTGCCTAGACTAGCGCTGTTGAATGAAAAATAACTATGAGGAGATTTAGATGAAAACGATTAAAGATGTCGAAATTCAGGTCGAAGAGAAGTTCTGTGAAACGCTAAAGGACCTTGGCCTTCTTCAGGACGGTTATACGTGTTCGGTCCGGTTTCATGGCGAAAAGAAGGATAAGAAACGAACCGCATCCTTCGAGAAAAGCTGGTCTCCTGAAACAGATTCCATCCGGATACAATTCAAAGCAATTTCAGAAGAAGCACAGGCGGAGCCTCAACCTGTTGCGCAGGCCGCAGCCGCTGCTCGGCCAAATGATTTCGCAAAATCTACTCCTCCAGTTGTGAATCCTCTATCGGATATGGTCCATGCACTCGACCGCGCTGAATCGCGGCCGGGATACTCCTTTGTCGCTTTGAAGTGGTTCCGCGACGTAGCATTGCCGTCGGAAGGTTTCTCGTGGGCCAGCGTCGATTCCGTAAGAAACATTCTCCGCGATGCTATCGATAGGCGACTAATATTGTTAAGCAAAATGCCGAACCCGAAGTCTCCTCAATTCCCGGTCACGGCGATAAGACTAAATCGGCTCATGCCAGAAGTCATTTCGATTCTGGGAATTGGGAGCGAGGGCGTGCACGATTTCCGGCCCATTGCCATACGCGGTGAGAATCTGTCTGCGACAGTATTGGGCGACAGGCGCTAATTGGCACTTTATTATCTCGAGACAAGCGCACTAGTGAAGTTATATGTGCTGGAACCGGGCACCGACCGGCTCATGCAGCTAGCAAGCAATGCGTCCGAGAATCGCCTTGTAGTGTTGGAGATGTCCCCCGTCGAAGTGCGTTCAGCAATTAGACGCCGCGAACGAGCGGGGGACATCGACCCTGATACAGCATCCCTCATTTTGGATAGGCTGCAGCAGCACTTGGAAAACAGATTCCTGCGGCAATCGCTGAATGACACCGTGCTCGACGGCGCGCTGGAAATGATCGACCGCTATGCGCTGCGAGCCTACGACGCAATTCAATTGGCCGGTTGTCTGGCGCTCAAGATCACATCGGGTACGGAGCTTCCGACGTTCGTTTGCTCGGATCACCAGCTACTGGCAGCGGCCCGCTCCGAATTGATGCCCGTGCTTGACCCTTGCACTGGGACTTAAGATTGTGAACTGAGATCGAGGTCGGAGGATTGGGGGAAGCCGGTGCGCGGGCGCTTAGCGGTAGCCGTTGGCGTGGTACTGATCCTGATTGGCATTGCGGCGCTGATACATCCGCGATTCAGTTATCGCGTCGAACAACATTCGCAACAGGTGGGCGCGATGAAAGTTCTTTTTGAGACGCGAAAAGTGATTCACTTCCCGCTGTGGTTCAGCGTGCCGATTCTGACGATTGGAGCCGCTTTTCTAATTGCGGGCGTGCGCAAGGATTGATCCGTTGCGCCATTGTCCGTATTTTTGTCTGAGGGAGTTAGTATCCGTCTTCTTCTGAGGATTCGCTGACTTTTCCCGCAAGCCGGCGATACGCCATCACAAAATAGATCGTCGCGAAAATGATTCCGATAATCCACCAAATAAGACCGATTTTCAGGCCGTGACCCGCTGCTTTTGTGTTTTCCACGGTCAACGATAGCGTGGGACTCGTGCTTGCGGGCAGAATGTTCGGATACAGTCCAAACGCGACGCTCGCGAGCATGCCTGCGAGATAAACGCACGACGAATAAAAGGCACGGCCCTCGTTTTTCAAAAACACAAGAATGGCAAACAAGGCCGCGACGGCAATTGCGGGAAAAATGTATCCCCACGGGCGAGCGGAGAAGCTGGCGTAGAGATGCGGCTGCAATGCAAAGCTCGACCATGTGATGAGAATCGTGAAAAGAGCGACGGCCCACCAGAGCGCGGCGGCGAGTTTGCGCGCGCGTTCGTAAAGAGCGCCCTCGGTTTTCAACACAACCCACAGCGCTCCGTGAAGCGTGAGCGCCGCAAGCGCGGTGACGCCAGCAAGAATCGTGTACCAGTCAAGAATGCCGGTTTCGCCGTAAGGGCGAAAATTTGTCCACAGCGCCTCAAAGAACTGGCCATGGGCGTCGAGCGGGACGCCGCGGACAACATTTCCGAGCGCCGCGCCGTAAAAAACGGCGAGGAGCAGGCTGGCGAGGAAGAAGACAGCGTCCCAAAAAGATTCCCAGATGGGCATTGTCACGTGGCTGCGAAATTCGAGCGAAATGCCGCGCAGGATGAGGAGCCACAGCACGATCATCAGCGGAAGATAAAATCCGCTGAAGCTCGATGCGTACAAAGCGGGGAACACAAAAAAGAGCGTGCCGCCAGCGGCGATCAGCCAGACTTCATTGGCGTCCCAGACCGGGCCGACGGTGCGCGATACGAGGCGGCGTTCATCTTCATTGCGCGCGACGAGCAGATGGATGATTCCCGCGCCAAGATCGAATCCGTCGAGGACGACATAGACCGTCAGCATCAGAGTGATTAAACAGAACCACACGCCGCCCATTTCCCGCTTACCTCACCAAAACGGATGACGCGGCCGCATTCACTTCCGGACCGCGCTCGACTTCGCGATACACCAAAAACAAATACAAAATTCCCAGCACGGTGTACAAGCCCATGAAGCCGATGAGCGTGAACCACGCGTTGCCCGCGGAAACGAGCGGCGATGCGCCCGCCGACGTGCGCAGCATTCCGTAAATCAGCCAGGGCTGGCGGCCAACTTCGGCGGTGATCCATCCGGCCGTATTGGCAATAAATGGAAATGGCAGCGCCAGCATGATGATCCAAAGCATTATGCGGCTGCGATAGAGCGCGCCGCGCCACAGCAGAAAAGCTGCAATCGTAAATATGGCGATGAAAATTGTGCCGAGTCCCACCATGATGTGATAGCTGAAATAAACGAGTTCAATTTGATCCGGCCACGCGTCTCGCGGAAATTGATCGAGGCCTTTCACCTCTGCTGTCCAGGCCCGGTACGTCAAGAAACTGAGGCCGCGCGGAATAATCAGCGGATTATCGAGGCGCTGCTTCGCGAGGTCGGGCTGGCCTAGAACGGCGAGCGGCGCGCCCTTCTCGCCGTGAAATAATCCCTCCATTGCGGCGAGCGTGACGGGCTGGTAGCGCGCGATCATGACGCCCTGCGCGTCGCCGGTCGGATAGAGTTGCAGGATTGAAGCGAGCGCACCCACAATCACGCCCACGCGCAAAAACGTCCGGCCATAATCCTCGTGGCGGTTTGCGAGAACATAAGATGCGCCAATCGCTGCCATCACGAAGCAGCCCGTTTGCAATGCGCCGAGCATCGTGTGCGGGTATTGCCACAGCGTCCACGGATTCAGGAGCAATCCCCAGAAGCTCTGCAATCCGAATGTGCCGTTCGGGCTGAGAGAATAGGCGACAGGATGCTGCATCCACGCATCCGTCGCGACGATGAAATATCCGGAAAGCCATGAGCCGACGAAAACCATGACCGCGGAAAACCAATGGCCGATGCGTCCGAGACGTTTTTCGCCAAAGAGGAAAAGTCCCAAGAAGGTCGATTCGAGGAAGAAAGAAAAAACGCCTTCCATCGCGAGCGTCTGACCAACCACTCCGCCCGCGGCGTTCGAAAACGCCGACCAGTTCGTACCGAACTGAAACTCCATGGGAATGCCAGTGACGACGCCGATCGCGAAGCTGATGCCGAAAATCCTGGCCCAGAAACGCGCCGCGCGATTGTAATGTTCGTTGCCGACGCGCAATGCCATGGTTTTTAAAATGACGATGAGCAGGCCAAGGCCCATCGTGATTTGCGGGAAAATATAATGGAAGGTCACAGTGAAGGCGAAATGCAGGCGGTCAACGATGAGAGCGCTTTGCAAGGAAATCCCTTAACGAAGCCGAATCATACACCAACTGAACGACGACGCTGATTTGACGGCCTGCCACATTTATCCGCCCCATGCGTTGCTCTTGGCATCGCGGCGGGAAAATGACATCATTTCGCGGCGATGAAGCACGCCCGGGAGTAATTCGAGGAGGTCATTCAATGCGTTTTGCGAAGCGCATGATCTGGATTTTGTGTTCTTGCTGGTTTTTATCGTTGACGACTCCGGCGCAGACGCAGAAGCGCGCGATCCAGTTTGACGATTTGATCGCCATGCATCGCTTGAGCGATCCGCAAGTTTCTCCTGACGGCAAATGGGTTGCGTATGTGGTTGCAACACCCGATATGCAGGCGAACCGTTCCCTTAGCAACATTTGGATCGTGCCGGCGGAGGGCGGCGTCGAGCGGCAATTGACGCGCAGCGGAAGCGATTCGCGGCCGCGATGGTCGCCTGACGGAAAACAAATTGCGTTTCTATCGTCCCGGGACGGCGCGGCGCAGATTTATGTGATGTCAATATACGGCGGCGAGGCTTCGCGTGTGACTTTTCTTTCGACGGGCGCGGACAATGAGTTGTGGTCACCCGATGGCAAGTGGCTGGCGTTTGTTTCGCGTGTGTATCCGGATTGCCGCGACGATGCCTGCGACAAAACGCGCGATGAAGCTGCCGCAAAGAATGCCGTGAAGGCGCACATCGCGACGCGCTTGCTCTATCGCCACTGGACTGACTGGGCGGACGGAAAGCGCAGCCATCTTTTTGTCACGCTGGTGACGAAAGGAACGCCACGCGACATTACCGCCGGCGCAGATTATGACGTTCCACCGTTCAACCTCGGCGGGCCCGAAACGATTGCATTTTCTCCCGACAGCGCGGAGCTTTGCTTTACGGCCAATACCGACAAAGATGAGGCTCTGAGCACGAACGGCGACCTGTTCACGGTTCCTGTGTCCGGAGATTCGCAACCCAGACGCATCACTACAAATAAAGGCGACGACTGGGGCCCTGCGTATTCACCCGACGGAAAGTGGATCGCCTACCGCTCGCAGATGACAGCGGGATATGAGAGCGATCGATGGCAACTGATGCTTTATAACCACGCGAACGGCGAGCACAGCGACATCACCGCGAATTTTGATCGCAACGTCGAATCGTCTGCGTGGTCTCCAGACAATCGCACAATTTATTTTCAGGCGGAAGATCACGCGGAGATGCCGATTTTCTCGGTGGGAGCGGCGCCGGGGAATACGCCCAAGAAAATTGTTGCCGATGGATTCAATGGCGAATTTTCGTTGAGCGCGGACGGCAAGAGGCTGGTCTTTTCGCGTTCGAGCCTGGCGTATCCGGCCGAAATTTTTTCAGCGAATTCGGATGGAACGAGCGTGCAACAACTTACGCATCAAAATGCCGAGTTGCTTGCGCCGCTCGAACTGCCCGCGGCCGCGCCATTTTGGTTCGCCGGGGCGAACGGTACGAAAGTCGAGGGCCTGTTACTCAAGCCGCCGCATTTCGATGCCGCGAAAAAATATCCGATGCTGCTTCTCGTCCATGGCGGACCACAGGGCGCATGGGATGACGACTGGGGTTACCGGTGGAATCCGGAGGTCATGGCCGCGCCGGGCTACGTCGTCGTGATGATCAATCCGACCGGCTCGACGGGTTACGGCCAGAAATTCACGAACGACATACAATCCGACTGGGGCGGAAAGCCGTACGTTGATCTGATGAACGGCGTCGATTACGCTATCGCACATTTTCCGTTTATCGACAGAACGCGACTCGCCGAGGCGGGCGGCTCGTACGGCGGTTACATGACGGACTGGATCGCGACGCACACGGGACGCTTTCGCTGCCTGATCAGCCATGCCGGACCCTACGACCTGGTGAGCATGTACGGCGCGACGGAAGAATTGTGGTTCGTCGAGCACGACCTGCGCGGAAGGCCGTGGAGTGATCCCGAGACTTATGCGAAATGGTCGCCGTCGACATACGCGGCGGCGCTCGGCAAATTCAACACGCCGATGCTGGTGATCGACGGCGAACTCGATTTCCGCGTGCCGTACACGCAGGATTTGGAGCTTTTCACGGCGCTGCAGCGCCAGGGCGTGCCGTCGAAACTCATCATGTTTCCCAACGAGGGCCACTGGGTGCTGAAACCTCAGAACAGCAGGCTGTGGTATCACGAATTTCTGGGATGGCTCGCGACGTATCTCAAATAGACAGCAACTCAGAAAATCATGAGAGCCGAAGGCTCCCCTTCATTGTTTGCAGCATCAGAATAAGCCCGATGTCGAAAATCACGCTTCCTCCCGGGCCGAATGGTATTGCACTCATCCGGCCTTTGTATCATTTCACGCACGAGCCGCTCGATTTCATCATAAGCACACAGCGCAAGTACGGCGACGCGGCGCGTTTCCGATTTTTGAAATTCCCTGTCTATTTTTTCAACCGGCCCAACCTGATCGAGGAAATTCTGATCACGCAAAACGCGAAATTCATCAAGAGCGCTGACTTGCGCGAGGGCAACCGCGTCCTAGGGAATGGCCTGCTGACAAGCGAAGGCGATTTCTGGCGGCGGCAACGAAAACTTGCGCAACCTGCATTTCATCGCGACCGCGTGACGGCGTACGCGCCGGTGATGACCGGCTACGCAGAACAAGTGCTGGATACGTGGAAAGACGGCGAGACTCGAGAAATCCGCGGAGAGATGATGCAGCTGACGCTGAGAATCGCCGCGAGAACGCTCTTTGGCGCCGATCTCGAGGCTGACACGGTTCGGATTATCGGGGAATCCCTGACAGCGGCGATTCAGCAATTCGACGCGCGCGTGAAAACGGGATTTCTTCTTCCCAGCAATTGGCCCACGCCAGGAAATATTCGTTCACGCAAAGCCGTGGACCGGCTCGATGAGATTCTGCACCGCATTATCGACCGTCGCCGCAATGCCTCCGCTGAAACCGAGGATTTGCTTTCGATGCTGCTTTCCGCGCGCGATGACACGGGCGCGGGAATGGACGGCAAGCAGCTCCGCGACGAGGTGATGACGCTTCTGCTTGCCGGGCATGAAACGACAGCGACTACTCTGGCGTGGACTTTCTATCTTCTCGCGCAAAATCCACACGCGGAGGCGCAGTTGCTGGCCGAATTGCAGGCTGCGATACCTGGCCGCGTGCCAGCCTGTGAGGACCTGCCAAAACTGCGATTCGCGGAAGCGATCATCCGCGAATCATTGCGGCTCTATCCTCCGGCGTGGGCGATGGGCCGGCAGGCCGTGGAAGATTGCGCGATTGGCGGTTACTATGTTCCACGCAAGACAACGATATATATGAGCCAGTGGGTGGTGCATCGCGACGCGCGCTACTTCGACGAGCCGGATGAATTTCTCCCCGAGCGATGGATGGATTCGTTGCAGAAAACCCTTCCGAGGTTTGCGTATTTTCCGTTTGGCGGCGGGCCCAGAGTTTGCATCGGCGCGTCATTTGCAATGATGGAAGCTACGCTTTTACTCGCCACCATCGCGTCGCGCTTTCGAATGACGATTGTTCCGGGACAAACAATCAAGCTTTGGCCGTCGATCACCCTTCGGCCACGCAATGGAATTCAGATGGCTCTGTCGAAGCGTTAATCACGGCTTTTGAATCCCCTTTGGTGGACACTTCCCCGGCAAACCCCAGCCTTCCGGACGGCCGAGGATGTGCCATGCAAACATGCGCCAATAAACGAGAGCCTTTGCGCGAAGACGCTTAAGCAGAAAAAGCGTAAGAATGCAGACGATCGTGTTAGCGGCCGCGTTAACAAGGCTTTTGACCGGCAAAAGCAATGACACGAAAAAATAAGCCGGCCGCGAGCGCGACTTTCTAAAAAAAGTCAGCTTGGAGCGCTGAAATTCGATTCGCGCCTGACTGCGAAAACGATTGGCGGTCTGCGCCTGGACGTGCAGCGCGCGCGCACCGGGCAAATACCAGACTTCGAAACCCAATCGCCGGGCACGCTGGCACCATTCGGTTTCTTCCAGGAAGAAAAAGTAATCTTCGTCCAGAGGCCCGAGTTCTTGCAAAATGGAGCGGCGCACGACCAGACAGGCTCCGATGACACTTTCCACGGCGACCGGAGCCTCGGAAGTCGTTTTACCCCTGAAGCGGCGCGGAAACACCCATTGCAGCAAAGCTCGCGGAACCAGTTCGGCTGTGAGCGTGGGAAACGGAGCGATGGCGTTTTGCAAGCGCCCGTCAGGAAAGCGGAGTTGCCCGCCGGCAATTGCCAAGGACGGAATGCGGTCAAAGGCTTCGGTGAACGCGCGCAAAGCGCCGGGCTGCAATTGTGCATCGTTGTTGAGCAAGAGAACAAAATCTCCGGCAGCTGCCGACAGACCCTGGTTGACGGCACGGGCGAAGCCGGCATTGCAGGCATTACAAATGATCGTCGCGCCGGGGATTTCTTCAGGGAGGACAGTCAAAGAATCATCGTGGCTGCCGTTGTCAACAACGATGATCCGCGCGGCCGGCACACCTTCCTGAAAAACCGAGCGCACGCAATCCAGCAGTGAGGCGCCACCCTCATAATTGACGATGACGGCGGAAAATCGAGCGCCGACATTGTCAGCGTTCACGAAATTCCTCCTCACCATTCAGCCTCACGCCGACTGGCCGGATTCTCATAGTCAAGCCAGTGTAAGCTAGCCTGACACAACCACGAAGAGCAACAGGGGACGTTCGATACTTCGCAATCACGCGGATCCGACGGCGCTTCGCCAACCGAAGCAGCCGCCAATTGACATACTTATCAGTAAAGTGCCATCCTGCTTACTGTTTCCATCTGGAGGCCACGCGTGCGCGTTTCGAGAGTGTCAATTGCCGTGATTGGATGCGGGATGCTGTGTCTTGGTTCTTTTGTTGGTTCTTCGGCGAAAGCCGCAACCCTTTCGATTAACAGCACGCCGAGCGGCGCAACCGTGGAAATCAATGGTTTGATCACCGGCAAGACGCCATACACGGGACAATATCCGGGCGGATATTTTCACAAGACCCACACGGTATTCGGCTCTCGGCTAGAACATCCCATTGTTGTGCGGGTATCCCTGGACGGATATGCGAGCCAGCAAATTACCGTGACGGAAGGGCCCTTTACATGGCACTCGTTCAACGGCCGCTCGGAAGGAGACTACTGGCTAATTAAGACGGACCATTTCGACGTGGTTCTGGAGCCGCTCGCAAAGATCTTCACCGGCGAACCCGAAATTCGCGGTGCGAAAACGGATGCGAACGAGGCGGAGGTTGAACTTCCGATTCAAGATATTGCCAGCCGTGCAGATCCAGCTATTGTGCGCGTGGAGGGCAACCTCAAGCGCGGGACAGGGTTTTTCATCACGGATACCGGACTGATCGCCACGAATAAGCATGTGGTCAGCGACCAACTAAATTTATTCGTTCTAACTCGCAGTGAGCAGCGCCTGCCGGCAAGAGTCGTTTACGTCGATCCCGAAAAGGACCTTGCCATCCTTAAAGTCGACGGCAGCGGATTTGCACACCTGCCGCTTGCCACAATTGATTCCGTGCGGCGAGGTGAAACGGTGGTGGCGATTGGGGACCCGGGCGGAGGATTCGCGGATACGCTGACGAGCGGCGTGGTGAGTGGAGTCGGGAGTGAGCGCGCTTTCGGAAGCGGGACCTGGATTCAGACCGATGCAACGATCAATCCCGGCAACAGCGGTGGGCCTCTGCTAGACACGCATGGCCGCGTGATCGGCATCACGACGCTTTCGCGCATTCGAAATGAGGCCGGTGAAAATGTCTCCGCTATGAATTTCGCGCTCAGCGCTGAGAATTTGATTCGGGTACTGAAGCAGTTTTATCCGGAAGCGGGCGAGGCGCCAAAAGTCGCGGCCCAAGCCGGATTCGGTTCCGTCAATGTTTCCTCCGACCCCGCAGGAGCCGACATTTATCTCGACGGGCAATTCGTGGGGAATACTCCGTCACTGCTTCATCTTGCCGCTGGACCACACAAGATTCAAATTCAATCGGGGAAGACAAAGTCCTGGGAGCGGGACTTGACTGTTTTGAAGGACAGCGAAATTACGGTGCACGCGGCGCTGGAGCCGCGGAACTAAGCGGCTGATTACCAGCCTGCAGCATCATCGCGCGGAGTGCAGCGCCGCGCAATGCTGTCCCGTCATTCAGAATCACGCGCACAGGCATCGACGCAAGCATTTCCTTCATTCGGCCTTTATCCGCGAAGGCCACGAGGAATGCGGGAGTTTGAAGCTTCGGCAAAATTTTCGGCGCGATTCCGCCGCCGATGTAAACGCCTCCCAACGCGAGCATCTTCAGCGCCACGTTGCCCGCCTCCGATCCGAGCAGCACCACGAAAAGATCGAGCGCTTTCTCGCAGAGGGCGGATTTCCCGGCGAGCGCAGCTTCTGAAATCACCGGCGCGGGATCGCCGTTCTTGATTTTTGCCGCCAGCCAGGATGGTTCTTCACCGCGGCCCGTATCGCGCAGAAATTCGTAGATACTGACTAATCCGGGACCACATACGAAACGTTCCCAGCTCACGTGCCCAAATTGGGCGCGATAATACTTCAGCAGCTCGTCTTGAAGTTCATCACGCGGAGCAAAGCTGGAATGGCCGCCCTCACTCGCGAGGGGCAGATAACGCGCGCCGTCCCAATGAAGAGCAGCCTCGCCCAAGCCGGTGCCGGGCGAAATGACCGCGCAATTTCCCTTCGCGTGGGCGACGCCGCGCTGCAGCACCGCAAAATCATCTTCTGCGAGCGTGGCGATGCCGTAAGCATTTGCCTCGAGATCGTTGAGCAACGTGATGGAAGGGACGCCGATCCGTTTCGCCACGAGCCGAGAATCGACCACCCACGGCAAATTGGTTGCGCGGCATACGCCGTCACGCACAGGGCCCGCGACTCCAATTGCCACCGATTCCAGGGGAAACTTCCGGGAATCCAAAAATTCCGCGACAATATCTTCCAAACTTGCGTAGGCGTGGCTTGGATAAATATGTTCGAAAGCGTTGTGGAGTTTTTCGCCGCGCTTTTCAAAAAAGGCCAGCCGCGTATTTGTTCCGCCGACGTCCCCGGCAAGAATCATTGCCCGGGCTCCCTCCACTGGCGGCCGTCGCGCTCGAGCAAATCATTCGCCTCCCACGGCCCCCAGGAGCCCGCGGGATAATTCGGAAAATTGCGCGGAGGGAGAGCCTGCCACACATCGAGGATCGGCTGCACGACGCTCCAGCTCGCTTCCACCATGTCGGCGCGCTGAAACAGTGTGGCATCGCCGATCATGCATTCGTAGAGCAGCCGTTCATATCCCGTGCTGGGCTTTGAGCCAAAATAATCCGCGTAGCGAAAATCCATGTTCACGGTCCCAAGTTTCACGATTGGGCCGGGAATTTTCGCGCCAAATTGCAGAGAAATCCCTTCCTGCGGCTGAATATGAACGATGAATTGATTGGGCGCGAGCCGCTCGACCGCTGTTTTTCGGAACAGCATGAAGGGCACGCTCTTGAACTGGATGACAATTTCGCTCGAGCGGATCTTCAGCCGCTTTCCGGTGCGCAGATAAAAAGGCACGCCGGCCCAGCGCCAGTTATCAATCAA
>DATEHB010000167.1:0-9596 GCA_035279805.1 Candidatus Acidiferrales bacterium | reverse complement strand
TGTTCATTCTATTTGATTTGCTTCCGTCGTCCGCCTATACTCCTCGCCCGTCGTGTACCCATTTGGTACCGGACAACGTCACACTAGCGGGAGCGATCGCGGATAAATGGCATTCGAACACGCGGCTAGAATTGACGAAATTCCGCCGGGCCAAATCCGGGAAATTACGGTCAGCGGGAAGCCCGTCGCCGTGGCGAATATTGACGGCAAGTTCTTTGCAATCAATAGTGTATGCCTGCACCATGGAGGGCCAATCGGCGAGGGGGAGCTCGACGGCACAGTGGTCAGTTGCCCATGGCATGGCTGGCAGTACGACGTGACGACAGGCAGACTGGCGCAGCAGCCTTCCGACGGCGTTCAATGCTACGCCGTTGAAGTGCGCGGCGAAGAGATTTTCATCGACGTTGGCTAAGCTGGTCGGCCAGTTCGAAGTTTGTGCAGGCTGCTGCCAAATTTTTGATTGTTTCTCGGGAGCTTCCATGTATAGTTCGCCAGTTACAGCCCGGCTATGACTCGCCCCGCTACCAGACCTCATCAGTGGCTGCTGGCCGTTGACCCGCGCATCTACCATTGGGACACCCTTTTCGTGAAAGGGAAGGAGATGTGGCGGCACGCCGGCGCCAAGCCCGATGCCTTGCGGCAGCTCAAGCAGATGCGTCGCGGCGATCGAGCGCTTTGCTACCACGGCAAGCCGGAATACGCGCTCTACGCCATCGCTGAAGTGACGCGCGACCCCTACCCGGATCCGCACGATCCCGACTCGAAGCAAATGGTGATTGATCTCCGCGCGCTCGAACGCCTGCCCCGCCAGGTTTCCCTCGAAGAGTTGCGCGAGGACCGTTTGTTGCGCAAAGTGAAGTTCCTGAAAAACCCGCGCCTTACGATTTCTCCGCTCGTCGGAGAAGAATACTCCGAGATCCTCCGTCTCGCTGGCATCGTCGCGACGCCCGGCATTCCTTTGCCTTAGCCGGCTCCACGGCGCGCCGAAATCGGCTCACAAGAATGAAAAATGGAATTAAGATAGCGCGGCGGAGTTTTGCGTCGGCATTTACGAAAAAGGGGGATGAAGTGAGAATACTTTCTGCTCTCGCGCGAGGAATTATTTTTGCTGTTGTAATGGCGCTCGCCGTTTCGTTGGGCGCGCAAACGAAAAAGAGCGATGGGATATGCAGCGCGCTCACGGGAATTTCTTCTGGACGCACGCGCGTGGTGGACATGACCTACGCCCTGAACGACCACACGCCCGCCTGGCCCGGCGACGCGCATCCATTCGAGGCAGTGACGAACGCGTCGCCCGCGAAAGAGGGCTACTTCACTCGCAAAATCACCATGCTCGAACATTACGGCACCCACATGGACGCCCCCGCGCATTTTCCTCCGGGCAAGGAAACGCTTGATCAAATCCCGGTACAAAGATTTTTCGGTCCCGCCGTCGTAATCGACATTCGCGACAAGGATGCGAAGAACGTTGATTATCGATTGAGCGTTGCCGACGTGCAGGCGTGGGAAGCGCGGCACGGGAAAATTCCCGCGGGCGCGATTGTGATGCTGCGAACAGGTTGGGGCTCGCGCTGGCCGGACCAGATGCGCTACCGCAACATGGATGCGAAGAACGTAATGCATTTTCCCGGATATTCAGTGGCGGCGGCTAAATTTTTGATTGCGCGGCGCGTCAGCGGTCTGTGCATCGACACGCTGAGCATCGACTACGGTCCGTCGGCGAATTTCGAGGTGCACCGCACGACTTTGCCCGCGGGTTTGTTTCACATCGAAAACATCGCGAACGTGGATAAGTTGCCGGCGGCGGGCGCCTTTGTGATTGCTGCGCCGATCAAGCTCGAAGGCGGTTCCGGCGGCCCAGTGCGCGTTTTCGCCATTCTGCCGAATTGACACTTGCCAGAGCTTCCCGAAGTCGAGACCGTTGTCCGCGGCCTTCAGGCGCTGCTGCCGGGCCGGGGCATACTCAGTGTCCGCCTGGGCAAGACGGATTTCATCGACGATCCCGCCGCCATTGAACAGCACATTCCCGGCAGCCGCATCGTTGAAGTTCGCCGCCGCGGCAAATTCCTCATATTGTTCCTCGAGAAAAATTCCTCGCTGCAAACTGCCGCGAGTGTCTCCATGCCCGAGCGATTTCATTTGATCGTTCATCTCGGCATGACGGGTCAGCTCACCGTTCGGCCGAGCGCGATGCCATCCCCATTGCATACGCATGTGTGGTTCTCGCTCGACAATGATTGCGAACTTCGTTACACGGATCCTCGCCGCTTTGGCCGCATGGCGCTGGTCACTGAATCAAACAGCGAAAGTATTCTCGGCCAGCTGGGCGTGGACGCGCTGGAAGCGAGCGAAGATGAATTCCGCGGCGCTCTTGCCGGTCGGCGCGCGCGAATCAAGGCTCTGCTCCTCGACCAGCGCGTTTTTCGTGGCATGGGAAATATTTATACCGATGAGAGTTTGTGGCATGCGCGCATCCATCCTGCGCGATTGGGCGCGGCTCTCAAGCCCGCCGAAATCGCGCGGCTTTACCGGGCCATTCAAAAAGTGTTGCGCGAAGCGATCCGCCTGCGCGGGTCGTCGATTTCCGATTACGTGGATGCCGAAGGCGAACGCGGCGGATTTCAACTTCGGCATCGCGTCTACGACCGCGAAGGAAAGAAATGCGCCCGCTGCGGCACGCTGATTCGCCGCATGATCGTTGCGGGGCGGAGCAGTTATTTTTGTCCACATTGCCAGAAAGCGCCGCGCCGTCGATCGAAACAGAGACGCGCGCAGGTTCCCGCTCGCAGTCGCGTCAGCGCCAAAAATAAATCAGCGCGGCCCCGGCGAGGCTGAAAATCGCGCCATAGAGAAATCCCGCGGCGGGCGCGACCATCGTCCACAAAGCCCCGACGATAATGCTCGACGCAAAATCGCCGATTCCGTTGACGGTCGCGAGCACGCCGAATCCCGTGCCGCGAATTTCCGCCGCCAGCAGCTCCGCCGCCAGCGATTTTTCCAATCCTTGTTGCACGCCGATGTGAATTCCCGCCAGCGCGAACAGAATCGCCAGCCACGCGAGCGTTGGCGGCGCAAAAATGAAGCCAACGCACATCACCGCGGCTACCGTGTAGCCAACGGCGAGAAGTCCGCGCTTGCCCGCGCGGTCCGCCAGCGCCCCCGCTGGATAGGAAATCACCGCAAACACGATGTTGTGCAGCGTGTACAAAGCGACGGCCAGCGCCGACGCGCGCGCCGCCCCATATTGCGGCGTCAGGATTTGGCTCGCGCGCAGAATTAGCAGCGTTGGCGCGAAGTCTCCGATTCCGTGCGCGAGGACTCCCACAAGGAACCGTCGAAAGCTCGTGGGAAACTGCCGCAAGCTGTGCAAAAAGCTGAATGGCCGGTGCGTGGCCGCCGACTTTCCCGCGGGAACGAGCCACAAAAAGCAAATTGACGCGAGCAGACCGGGCACGATTGTCCATTGCAGCGCCGTTCGAATGTTCGAAACAGAAACGAGCAGCAGCGCAGTCAACGGGCCCGCGACGGCGCCCACCGTGTCCATCGCGCGCTCGAATCCGAAAGCGCGTCCGAGTTGTGATGGCTGCACGGCGTCTGCAAGCAGCGCGTCACGTGAGGGCCCTTTCGCTCCGCGTCCCGCCCATCCCACCGCGCGCAGCAACAAAACGAAAGGCCAGCTTTGCGCGAGACTATAAGCGAATGTCGTGAGCCCGACGATGACGTATCCGCTTGCCGCGACGGGCTTGCGCCACGCGGGGCGGTCGGCGATATATCCGCCCGCGAGTTTCGAAAAACTCGACAGCCCATCGGCCACGCCTTCGATTACGCCAAGCGCGATTGCAGGCGCGCCCACGAGCGCGAGCAATGCCGGCAGCAGCGAAGTGGCGGCTTCGTGTCCCCAGTCGGAAAAAAGATTCGCGAGGCCGATTCCCAGAATGCCGCGCGTGAACCATCGGCTATCTTGAACGTCACTGCGGCTGTTTTCGCTTTTCACGGCGGGCATTACTGGGAGGCTCGTTGCGCACTGTTTGTCGCGCGCGCCAGCGGAATCGCGGCGTCAAAGACGCGCTCGGCCCACGACGTGCGATTGCGCTCGTCGAGCCAGAGCATCCGTTTGCGCACACAGGCAAAAGCAGAATCATCGAGAAGCTCATTCAGCAACTCATGAATTCGGCGCTGAAACGCGCGATCCTCGGACCGGAATCCGTCGGGCTGAATTTCTGCAACCGATAAAGGAACGCCTGCGAGCAAATCGTATGTTTGCATCCACCACGCGAGCCACGTTTCAAGGTGTGGCTGCCGGCCGAATTTATTTACGAGGTAACAGTAATTATCGAGGACGGAACGGTCGCACACCACGTTCGCCGCATTCCGCGAGGCATCGAGCTCGGCCGCAATTTGCGCGTGCAAGATCCACAATTGGCCTTCGAGCGTGGTGGCCGCATTCACGGGAAAGGGCGAGCGTCGCGCGACTTCCGCCACCAGTTCCACGTTCTCGCCGGACTTCTTCATGCGCGAGCAGATTTCATAGGCCAGCGTGGTTTTTCCCACTCCATGTGTGCCGATCAGCGCAAGCTTCAAATCCTTCCGCCTTTCGAACGGACTTCCTCGTTTCTAACACAGCTTGACGCAACCACCAATCGCCGATCCCCCGGAAACTCCTCAGGACAGATAAAGCGCCGCGCAGCTCTTGCGATTCTGTATCTACCAGCGAAGACAAACTCCCTGTACAATCAGCCGCCGGCGAAGGTCAGCACGGAAAAGAAAACCATGAAAGCTGCGTTACGATGAGAGCCGTGGTCCAGCGCGTGAGCCGCGCGCGCGTGGTGGTGGAAGGGCGCGTGACTGGCGAAATCGCCGCGGGCCTCTTGGTTTTCGCCGGCATTGGCCGCGCGGACACGGCAGAAATTGTGTCAGTGATGGCCGAAAAAATCGTAAACTTGCGCATCTTTAACGACGATCAGCGCAAAATGAACCGCTCCCTTCTAGATATCGGCGGCGCGGTGCTCGCGGTCTCGCAATTCACTCTCTACGGCGATGCGCGCGGCGGGCGACGCCCGAGCTTCATTCAAGCCGCGCCGCCCGAACAGGGCAAATCGCTCTACGAGGAATTCGTTCGCGCCGTCACGGCGCTGGGCGTGCCCGTCGAGACAGGAGTTTTTCAGACCCACATGTCAGTCGAACTGACCAATGACGGTCCGGTGACCATTCTTCTCGATTCCGATAAACTTTTCTGAGTCCTTCCGAGGAGCGGCATGACGCGTAAAGCGGAATCTTTGCGGATTGCAATTCGCGCCGCACAATTTTCTGACGCCGCGCGGCTCGCGCCTCTGGCGAGCCAGCTTGGTTACGCTTCCACGCCGGAGCAAGTGGCCGCGCGCCTCCCCGGAATTTTTGCGCATCCCGAACACGTCGTCTTCGTCGCGGAGCGCGAAGATGGCGAGCTCGCCGGTTATGTTGACGTCTTTCTGTTTCGCGGCGTGGCCGCGGACCCGCGAGCCGAGATCGCCGGCTTGGTTGTCGAGGAAGCGGCCCGCGGGCAGAATATTGGCCGCATGTTGATGGCCCGCGCGGAGGATTGGGCGCGCGAAAACGGTTGCTCCGAGTGTAGTCTGCGCTCGAACGTGATTCGCGAAGCCGCGCATCGCTTCTACGAAAATCTGGGCTATCGCGTCAACAAAACTCAGAAATCCTTTCGCAAGACGCTTTAGGCCTGCGCGTATTTTGCGCCGGGGATGGCCGCGTTTCTTCCAAAGCGACGGACTGTTTTTTGCCATGGTTAGAATTTAGGCACAGGTTCCCGCGTTTCCCGCCGGAAGGCATCGCATTTATACATCGTGTTACGATATAATCATCAGAGGACCTTGAGGATGCGTATGCATGCAGGTTTCAATTATCAGGCTCTGGCCGACTTTCGCTATGAGATCCGGCGCTTCTTGAATTTCAGCGAACAGGCGGCCCGCGCCGCGGGCATCGAGCCGCAGCAGCATCAGGCGCTGCTGGCCATCAAGGGCCTGCCTGCCACGCAAAAGGCCACTGTCGGAGTGCTCGCGGAACGGCTGCAAATCCAGCATCACAGCGCCGTGGAATTGGTGGATCGCCTCGAAGCTCATGGGCTCCTGAAGCGCACGCGCAGCCGCACGGACCGTCGCGAGGTTTTATTGCGCGTCACGCGCCGGGGCGCGGAGCTTCTCAATGAGCTGTCCCTTCCGCACCGCGCCGAGTTGCGGGCCGCGGGGCGCACTTTACTCCGGTCGCTGGAAACCGCGATGACCCACGCAGGCTTGCGTGGAAACGCGAGAAATGAAACGCGCGCCTCGCGCCGGCAGAAGAAAATGAAATTGAGCGCGAAGCAAGTTTAGAAGCGGCCACAACAGTCCGCGGAAAGATTGAGGAATTCTTGGCGACGACTAAATCGCAATCCAAGCTGCCGGAAACGATCGAGCCGGGCACGTTCCGGCTTGGCTATATGTCATTGCTCGCGGGACTGGTCGGCGTCGCGGCCGGTCTTATCGCTTATGTGCTGTACGATTTGATCGGCCTGTTTACAAACCTCGCCTATTACCACACATGGTCGTTTCATTTCCGCAGCCCCGAAGGGAACACGCTTGGCTACTGGGTGATTCTGATTCCGGTGATTGGCGGCTTGATTGTCGGCTTCATGGCCAAGTACGGCAGCGAAAAAATCAAAGGCCACGGAATCCCGGAAGCCATGGAAGCCGTTCTTACCAGCCGGAGCCGGATTGAAGCAAAAGTCGCAATCCTGAAGCCGCTCTCGGCCGCCATCGCCATCGGCACGGGCGGACCGTTCGGCGCGGAGGGACCGATCATTCAAACGGGCGGCGCGGTCGGCTCGCTCGTCGGGCAATTTATCGCCACCACGGCGTCAGAACGCAAAGTGCTGCTGGCTTGCGGAGCGGGCGCGGGCATGGCCGCCACTTTTAATACACCGATCGCGGGAGTCATCCTGGCGATTGAATTGCTCCTTTTCGAATTTCGCGCGCGCTCTTTTATCCCGCTGGTGATTGCAACGACATTGGCCACTTCGGTGCGCGCGATTCTGCTCGGACAGCATTCGATGTTCTCCATGGACCCGAGCGTGATTTTCGATCCTCTTCATGGCTTGCCGTATTATTTGCTTCTTGGCGTGATTTGCGGATTTGCGGCCGTGGGATTCACAAAGTTTCTCTACTGGGTCGAGGATTTGTTCGAACACTTGCCCCTCGACAATCTGTGGCATCCGGCGATCGGCGCATTTGTTCTCGGCGTCATTGGTTTCTTTATTCCGCGTGTGCTCGGCGTGGGATACGACACGATCTCAGACATTCTCCACAATAATCTCGCCCTCAAGGTATTAGTGCTGCTAATGATTTTCAAAGCGCTGGCGCTGGTCGTGTCGCTCGGCTCGGGAACATCGGGCGGCTTGCTCGCTCCAATGTTCATGTCGAGCGCGGCGCTGGGCGGCGTGTTTGCGATGATCATCAATCATTTTCTTCCCGGCGCGCATTTGTCTCCGGGAGCGTATGCGCTGGTGGCGATGGGCGCGATTTTCGGCGCAGCCGCGCGCGCCACGTTTGCGCTGATTGTTTTCGCGTTTGAAATTACGCGCGACTACAACTCCGTCTTGCCGCTGATGATCACCTGCGTGATTGCAGACATGATTGCGCTTCGCTACTTGCCCAGCTCGATCATGACGGAAAAGCTCACGCGCCGCGGACTCACCGTTCCCACCGATTTTGAAGTGGGCGTTCTGCAAGTGGTGAAGGTCAGCGAAGTGATGCGTACCGACGTTCACAGCATTCCGCCGGCGATGACCGTCGGTGAATTGGCGGAACGCATGGGACGCGAAGAGCCCGGATTCAATTTGACGCAAGGGCTGCCGATTTGCGACGCCGAAGGGAAGCTGGCCGGCATCGTGACCCAGGGCGATTTGCTGCGCGCGCTGAAGCTCGATCCCGCCGGAAAGATAAAAGTGCTGGACGCCGGAGCGCAGTCGCTCGTTGTTGCGTATCCGGATGAGCGCGCATTCGACGCGCTCTATCGCATGTTGAACAACAACATCGGACGCCTGCCGGTAATCAGCCGCGACGGCTCAAAAAAACTCGTCGGCTATTTGAATCGCTCGAGCATCTTGAGCGCATGGACCCGTCAAATCGAGGACGAAAGTCTCCGAGAACACGGCTGGATCGATTCAATCTTGCGCACTGATGAATATCAGAAGTCCGCGCAGCGCCGCATCCTGGTGGGCAGAGTCGTGGGTCTGACGCAAACGAAATTGGAACTCGACGTGACGACGGAGGGAAAGATTCAACGTTTTGATTTCAAGCTGAGCGCGCCTGTGCCCGGAATCGCGATTGGAGACGTGGTGAAAGTCAGTTTCCTCGAGGAGCCTGACGGCCGGATCGTGCAGCGCGTGGACGAATTGCGCGCGCGATAAATTTAAAAACCGCCTCCTCCTCCTCCTCCGAAACCTCCGCCGGAAAATCCTCCGCCGCCGAATCCCGAGCCGCTCGCGCTGCGCGGCGAAGACGCCATCGCGCTGCCCGTTTGCATGGACATCATATTGAGGTCGTTCACGAACAGATACGGCTGGAAGCCCGCGCCGTAGGGCCCGGAATACCATTGCGGCGGCTGCCGGTAAATATCCTGAAACGCACCGGCCCATTTTTTCTCGACACGCAGGGCCATGGCATACGGCAAAAACTTTTCAAACATCTCCGGAGTTTTTTCCATGCGCTCGATTCTGTCCTTTTCCACGTGGCCGAGAAAATCCTCGAAGCCCAGGACTTTTTCGAGGCCGCGTTCGCCGGCCACGGTCCGCGCAGACATGAAATATCCAAAGCCCGCAACAATCAGCCCGGTAAGAACTGCCGCCGCAATCGTGGTCGTGGATGAAATTCCCATCGTTGCGGAAAGAAAGTTGGCGGCAAAAAACAGCGCAAAGCCGATAAAGACTCCCGCGCCGATGAATCCCTGGCGCACCTTATCCGGCCGGTGCAAATAAAATCCGTCGCTCATCAATCCGTCGAAGATGCGGTTACGAATCGCGGGCAAGTGCGTATAGAAGTGGTTCTGCAACTCCGTGAGCGACACGGAATCGCTGCCGCCGCCATCGAAGAGCGCCGAGAGCAACACCTGTTCGTGCGGTTTCAAGTTCGCCCAGTCGGCCGGAGCCTTTGTGCGGTGAAATACATAACTTTTGTGATGGATCATGCCGAGCATCTGGCTCGTATCCGTTTGCTCGATGGTCAAAAATCCGCGAACGGCTAAATCCACAATCGTCGCCGTGATGTCGCGCATACTGGCTTCGTTGTCGACAAGAGTGCCCGCTTCGCCGGGACTCATGCCTTCGGGCGGCTCGTATTGCACGGTGATGGGATTTCGGCGCGGGTCGCGTCCTTTCGAATACCACAGCCAGGCCATGATGAAAAATGCGAACAGCGGAATAAATAATGGCCAGTTGCTGCGCAGAAAAAGTATTGCCTTTGCGAGTGTGCCTGGCGGATGGACGAAACCCTTGTCCCACCCAACCACCGCCGTGAGTCCTTCGTGAAAAAACAGCGGCCGCTGCATGCGAATCTGCACCACGTTTCCCG
>DATEHB010000166.1:0-2834 GCA_035279805.1 Candidatus Acidiferrales bacterium | reverse complement strand
GAGAGCCACCATGGGATCGACGCGCATTGCGCGGCGCGCCGGAATGTAACACGCGGACAGCGCCACGACGGTGAGCAACACAGCCACGCTGGCAAACGTTAACGGATCTGTTGCGCTGATGCCGAAAATCATTGCCTTCATCCAGTGTGTGAGCGCCGCTGCTGCTGCGAGGCCAATCGCGACGCCAATGAGCGTCATCCGCGCCGCGTGCCCCAGGACCAGCCACATCACGTCGCGCCTCTGCGCTCCCAGAGCCACGCGGATCCCAATTTCATGCGTGCGCTGTCCCGCTACGTACGACATGACTCCATAAATTCCAATCGTTGCGAGCAAGAGCGCCAGGACTGCGAACACTCCGAGCAAAATCATTGTGAAGCGCCGCGCGGCCAGCGAATCGGAAATCGCAGCGTCCATCGATTTGAAGTCGAACGCAATCTGCTCGCTGTTCATTTTCTCGATAGCGGTTTGAATCGCGGCGGCGCTGGCATATTCCGGCGTTTGCGTGCGCACCACGAATCCCGCGATTGTCTCGGCCGTGTTATCGTCCGGAAGCTGCGCGACGGGCAGATACATCTGAATTTTCACCGGCGCGGATGTGTTGTCGTCAAGTCCCCATTGCGCCACGTGCCCTACCACCCCCACGATTTCCAGTTGCTGGTTGAGCGCCGCAATATTGATGCGCTTGCCGATCGGATTTTCACCGGCAAAATATTTCTGCGCAAATTTCTCGTCGATGGCGGCTACCAAAGGCGCGTGCGCGGTATCCTGCGGTGTCAGGAACCGCCCCCGCAGCAGAGGAATCCGCATCACTTTCAGGTAATCCACGCTCACCAGATAAAGCAGTGTCGAATCCATTTCCGATTGCGTCGCCGGCTTCGGCCTTCCTTCCAGCCAGAAAGGAACTTCGTCGTCCCCGCCCATGGGAATAGCGCCATCCTCGGACGATTCAGCCTCCACTCCCGGCACCGCTGCGATTGTGTCCCTCAACTGTTGCAGCCGCGCGCGAAACTTGTCTCCCGCGTCTTTATTGGGCGGCAACGCGACGCCGAATCCCAGCACGTTGTGTGCATCGAATCCCGGACTCACGTTCCACAGCCGCACTAAACTGCGAATCGTCAAACCCGCGCTCACCAGCAAAATGACTCCCAGCGCGATTTCCGCGACCACAAAAATTCCCTGCGTGCCGTAGCGCGCGCCGCTTGCTCCGCGGCCTCCTTCTTTCAGGGTTTCGTGCAAATCCGGACGCGAGGTTTTCCACGCCGGCGCCAATCCAAACAGGACACCCGTCAAAAGGCAAATCGCCAGTGTGAACAGCAAAACGTGGCTATCCATTCCGACGTTGTTCGCTCGTGGAAGAGACTCCGGCAAGACCTTCAGCGCTACTTCCGTGCCCCAGGCCGCCAGCAGCAATCCCAGCGCGCCGCCCGCAATTGCCAGTAGGGTGCTTTCCGTCAGCAATTGTTGGATCACGCGTCCCTGGCTGGCCCCGAGCGCCGCCCGAATTGCAAACTCGCGCGACCGGCCCGCAGAGCGCGCCAGCAGCAAATTCGCTACGTTTACGCAAGCAATCAGCAGCACGAATCCCACCGCCGCAAGCAGCAGGATCAGCGTGGGTCTGACCTCCTGCACCATGCGATCTTTGAGTGAAGTGATCGCGATGCCTGACTTTTTGTCGACGTCCGGATAAGCGGCGGCAAGACTTCGTGCGACACCGTCCATGTCCGCACGCGCCTGCTCGAGCGTCACGCCCGGCTTGAGCCGCCCGACCGCATACGTACCCATGTGATCGAGGCGTTCATAAAACCAGTGATTCGTCCAGGCTCCGATGGGAGCGTAAACGTCTCCGAGGCGGAAATTCGTTGTCTCGCAGCAATAATAGAAACTCGATGGAATCACTCCGATCACCGTGTAACCAACGCCATCGAACGTGAGCATCTGGCCCAGAATCCTGGGCGAGCCGCCGAATTTCCTCCTCCAAAATCCTTCGCTCAATATCACCGTCGGGGCCGCGCCGCGCTGATCTTCCGCCGCGCTGAAGTTGCGGCCAATCACCGGTTTCACGCCCAGCAACGAAAAAAAGCTCGCGGAAACTTGTGTCACTTTCACTCGTTCGGGTTCGCCCGTGCCCGTCAAATTGAAATCATTCTGCCGGTACGCGGCGAGAGATTCGAAACTGTGGTTCAGGCGCACCCAATCGAGGAAATTTGGATAGGAGATGGAACTTTCCGAAAACGGCGGGTCTTTTTCGCCCAAGGTAACAAGCTGGTTCGGATGCGGGTAGGGCAGGGGGTTCAGCAGCACTCCGTTTATAACAGAGAAAATCGCGGTGTTCGCGCCGATGCCGAGGGCCAGCGTCAAAACTGCGACAGCCGTGAACCCGGGGGCCTTCGCGAGCATTCGGAGTCCGTAGCGGAAATCCTGCCAAAGACTCCCCATTGTTGAGCCCTCCCGCAGCGTGATTTTCCAACTTTACGACTCAGTGCTGGAAGAATTTCAAAAAATGAAATCAGATTCGCAGAGCTCTATCCAACGGCGAGCAGAATCAGCGTTGCGTCATCCTGAAAATTCTTCCCGTTGAATTCGGAAATTCGGCCGAGCACGTTTTTTTGAATCTTGGATGCGCCCAGGACGCGATTCTCGCGAAGAATCGCGAGCAACCTGTCCTCGCCGAATTCTTCTCCCCGTCTGTCGGTGGTCTCGGTGATTCCGTCAGTGAACAGAATCAAGCGGTCGCCTTCGGTCAGGAAAATTTCTTCTTGCTCGTAATGTTGTCCCGACGAAATCGACAGCGCCTGGCCGCCGCAGTTTAAGCGGTTGACGCACCCGTCGCGCCC
>DATEHB010000165.1:0-10196 GCA_035279805.1 Candidatus Acidiferrales bacterium | reverse complement strand
GGATCCACACGCATCGCCCGCCGCGCCGGCACGTAGCACGCCGCCACCGCCACCAGCGCGAACAAAATCGCCACGCCCACAAACGTCGATGGATCCGTCGTCGTCACCTCATACAGCATCGACGTCAGCGTTCGCGTCACTCCAAACGCGCCCACGATTCCTATCGCAATTCCAACGAGCGTCAGCGCCATCGCCTGCCGCACCACCATGCCCATCACGGCAGTTGGGTTCGCGCCCAACGCCATTCGTATTCCGATTTCGTGCGTTCGCTGCGCCACCGTATGCGCCATCACTCCGTAAATGCCAATCGCGCCCAAGAACAGCGCCAGCGCCCCAAAGAACACCATCAGTTTCGTCATCACCCGGTTCCCTGCGTCCTGCACTGCCATCAATGTTTCCATCTGCTCCACGGAAGAAACCGGCTGCTCCGCATCTACCGCCCATATCGCGTCGCGGATGGCCGTTGCCATTGCCGTCGGATTCCCCGCGGTGCGCACCACGAATCCCAGCGTCGCCGACGGGAATTGCGCCAGCGGCACATACATCTCCCGCTCTGGATGGCCGCGCAATTGATACATCTTGATGTCGTTCACCACACCGACAATCGTGGCCACCGTATGCGCTTCGCCGAACTTCAGCTTTTGTCCGACGGGATCTTCGTTCGGCCAGAATTTTCGCGCCAGCGTCTGACCGATAATCGCAACCGGCGCGTCGCCCGGTCCATCCGCGGACGTGAACGCACGTCCTTTCACCAGTCGGGTTTGCATCGTTGACAGGTAGTCCAGCGACACGGCCGTAAAACGCGCGCCCACAGTTTCGCCCGGTCGCGGCGCCGGTTTGCCCACTGCTTGCACCTCGACTGTTTCGCCGAATCCGCCGAAAGGCACAGCGCTCGCCATGCCTGCGGAGGACACGCCAGGCAGTGCGTGAATCCGCGCCAGCACATCCTCGCTGAAGTTTCGCTTGCGCGAATTCTCCGCGTACTTCGTCTTCGGCAGCGCCACTTGCGCCACCATCACGTCCGACGGGTTGTATCCGGGGCTCGAACGCACGGAAATCACGAAGCTCTTCACCAGCAGCGTCGTTGAGATCAGCACCACCACCGCCAGCGCAATCTCGCCCGCCACGAAAATCCGGCGCATGCGCGTGCCGCGCCCGCTACGCGAGGCCTGCCCCGACGCTTCCTTCAGCGCCCGATTCAAATCGATCCCCGAACTCTCGAACGCCGGCGCTAATCCAAAAATCACGCCGCACAGCAGCGCAATCCCCAGCGTGAAGCTCAGCGTCGTGAAGTCCAGATTCACCTGCCCGTAATTCACCAGATACCCTCGAATGTGCCCGGGAATCATGGACTCGATCCAACTCATCCCCCACGCGCCGAAAAGAATGCCCGCCAAACCTCCAAAGAAAAACAGCAGCAACGATTCCGTCAGAAGTTGCCGCACCAACCGGCTCCTCGTCGCTCCCAGCGCGCCACGCACCGCCATCTCTTTCGTGCGCTGCGACGCCCGCGCCAGCATCAGATTTGCTACGTTCGCGCACGCAATCAGCAGGATCAGCCCCACGATCCAGAAACAAATCATCACCTGCTGCGTGCCTTCGTTCTGCCCGATTTCGTAAATCATCGAGCTCACCAGCGAAGTCACGTTTGTGTTCGTCTGCGGATACGCCTTCTCGAGGCGCGCATAAATCGCAGCGCTCTCAGCTCCCGCCTGCGCCGCCGTCACACCTGGCCTCAGCCTCCCAAAGGACGAAAGGAATGAACCGCTGCGGTCGGCACGCTCCTTGTCCGTCAACGCGAGCGGCGTCCACATGTTGGCGATTCCCATCAGTGGCAGCAGGAACGTCCCCGGCATCACGCCCACCACCATGTACGATTCCCCGCCAATCCTGATGCTTCGCCCGATGATTTTCGGGTCGCTCGCGTACCGGCTCTTCCACAGTCCCTCGCCGAGTATTGCAACGTGCCCCGCTCCAGGCCTGTCTTCTTCCGGGGTGAATGTCCGCCCAAGAATTGGTCTCGCGCCGAGCGTGTCGAAAAAATTCCAACTCACGCGCCCGCCCTCGACCAGCGCCGGTTGTCCATCGCCCGTCAGATTAAAATTCCACTGCGCCCAAGCCGCCGTCTGCTCAAACGAGGCATTTTGCTCCTGAAAATCGAGGAAATCCGCCGTCGAAGTGACGCCGTTATAGCTCGCGCCCGTCTTCTTGTCGTGCCCGAGAAATACCTCGAGCCGGTCCGCCTGCGGATACGGCAACGGCTTGATCAGCCAGGCGTCCACGAAACTGAAGATCGCCGTATTCGCGCCGATCCCTAGCGCCAGCGTCAACACGGCAATCACCGCAAAGGCCGGCGATTTTCTCAGAATCCGGAGACCGTAACGCACGTCCTGCAGCAGCGTCTTCATCGGCTACACCCCTGGTAACTCTCTCAAAAAGTACGCAGATTACATTCCGAAAACGTGATTAGCTAATGCCAGTGGATACAATGGATTACAGGGGGAATGCGCGGTTCCAGTCCTCAAGCTTGTCCGTTTGCGGGAGTCCCTTGTCGCGTAACCGGACACCCTGCTGCTCCGAGCCCATCACTCGCAGCCGGATGCCCCATCCTGAGCGACCGTTGTGAATGGCGGGAATGGTGAGGCTTCGCTTTCGACTATTAACTATCGACTTTCAACTATTCATGCCTCAGCGCCACCATCGGATCGACGCGTGCCGCTCGCTTCGCCGGCACGTAACACGCCGTCACCGCCACGATCGCTAACAGCACCGCGACTCCAGCAAACGTCGCCGGATCCGTCGCCTTCACTCCAAACAGCATCGCTGCCATCAATCGTGTCAGTCCCAGCGCCGCCACAATGCCAAGCGCCACGCCGGTCAAAATCAATTTCATCCCCTGCCCAATCACCAACCTCAACACGTCGCCCTGCTGCGCGCCCAGCGCCATGCGAACGCCAATTTCATGCGTCCGCTGCGAAACCAAATACGAAATCACGCCGTAAATTCCCACGCATGCGAGCGTCAGCGCAAGCCCTGCGAAAACGCTGAGAAGGATCATCGAGAGTCTTCGCGCGGCGAACGAATTCGAGACAACTTCGTCCATCGTTTCGACGCTGTAGATCACTTCGCGAGAATCGATTTCCTCAACGGCGCGGCGAACGGGCGCCATAATCGCCGCCGGATCGTTTTGCGTGCGCAGCACCACGGCAACAGCGTCTGCCGCCAGCGGCATGATTTTTTCCGGAAGTTGCATGAACGGATATTCGAACTGCGCTTCTACGCCTGCCTTCGATTCGCCGCCGGGTCCCCACTGCTTGACGTGGCCTATGACGCCGACGATTTGCGCCTGCACGCCAAAGAGCGCGATGTTAATGCGTTTGCCGATGGGATTCTCCCCGGGGAAATAAGTATGCGCGAAAACGTCGTCGATCACGATGACCACAGGTGCGCGCTCATCGTCCTGCGGCATGATGAAGCGGCCGCGCTCCAGATTGACTCCCATGGCCTGACGGAACCCGGCTTCGACCAGATAGCATAAGGCCGAATGCATCTCGTTGAGATGGGCCGGTTTCGGCTGGCCTTCGATCCAGAAGGGCAGGACCGTGTCGTGGATCATGGGACGCGAGCCCAGCGTCACGGAAACGGCTTCCACGCCTGGGATGGAACGCATCTTGTCATCGAAGTGGCGCAGGCGCGCCCGTGTTTCCGTCGAAGTAGTTTTGGAAGAGGACGGCATCGATAAAGCGAATGTGATGGCGTGACTCGGATTGAATCCGGGATTGACGCGCCAGAGTGCGGCTAGGCTTCGAATCATGAGCCCCGCGCCGATCAGCAGCACCAGAGCCAGACCCACTTCCAGGGCCACGAAAACTCCCTGCACTCGATGCCGCGCGCCGCTCGAACCACGCCCGCTCTCTTTCAGTATCTCCTGTAAATTTACGCGTGAAGTTTTCAGCGCTGGCGCCAGCCCGAAGGCGATTCCTGCAAAGAGCGACAGCACCATCGTAAACAGGAGCACGCGCCCATCGAGTGAGACTTCGTTCGCGCGCGGCAGTGCACCGGGCAATATGCCGCCCACGGTCTTAACGCTCCAGAACGCAATCAAAAGTCCCAGCGCTCCTCCCAGGCCGCCGAGAAGAATGCTTTCGGTGAGAAGCTGGCGGACCACGCGGACGTGGCTCGCGCCGAGCGCCGCGCGAATTGCAAATTCCCGCGACCTCCCCATCGAACGCGCCAGAAGAAGATTCGCCACGTTCGCACACGCAATCAGCAGCAAAAAGCCGACGGCCGCCAGTAGCACCAGCAGAAACGGCTTCACGTTGCCGACCATGTCCTCCTTCATGGAAACCAGCTTGATGCCCACGTCTTTGTCGGCCTCTGGATACGCGATGGCGAGATTTCGTGCGACGTCGTCCATGTCGGCTTGTGCCTGCGCGAGCGTAACGCCCGGCTTCAGGCGGCCCACGGCGTGCGCGCTCATATCAATGCGGCGGTCGCGAAAGGATGGATCGTTCCACTGGCCAAGCGGAATGTATATGTCATAGGACTGTCCATAAAACGAAAAGCTGGGCGGAATTACGCCCACAATGACGTAGGACGCGCCATTCAAGACGATCGATTTTCCAACGATCACGGGCGAAGAGCCGAACTGGCGCTGCCAGAAGCCTCCGCCGAGAATCACGACGGGAGCTGCGCCAAGCTGATCGTCATCGGTGCGAAAAGCTCGGCCAAAAATGGGTTTGACGCCGAGCGTCGAGAAAAAACCGGCGGAGACCATGTAGCCGCTAACGCGTTCGGAGCGGGACGTACCAGTGAGGTTGTAATCCTCGTGCCGGTACATGGCCATGGACGAGAAAGCATGCGAATCGCGTTGCCAATCGAGAAAATTGAGATACGTGATGTAGCCTTGCGTGGCGCCTGGTGTTTCGCCGTAAATCGCGGTTAACTGCCCTGCATGTGGATATGCCAGCGGGTTGAGAAGCACGCCATTCACGACGGAAAAAAGCGCTGTATTGGCGCCGATGCCGAGCGCGAGCGTGAGTATCGCAACCGCCGTAAAGCCTGGCGACTTGCCGAGCATCCGCAGCGCATATCGCAAATCTTGTATCAGCGTGTTCACGATCTTTTCTGTAGCTCACGTCCCGTTGCGGCGATTCTTGCCGCGACTGACGTGAGACAGTCGCTGACGTCCGCTGGCTTCTGACCACTAAATCTTTGGGCGAGTGCCCCATCCTTCACGTAGTTTGTGAAAGGTAGGGTTTTCGCTTTTCGCTTTTCGCTTTTCGCTTTTCGGTTTTCGCTTCTCGCCCTTGCCGTTCGCTGACCACTGTCCACTGCTTCGTCCTTTTCGCGTTTCGTCTTTGCTGTTCACTGACCACTGGCCACTGACCACTGGTCACTAATCACTGACCACTCGCCACTAATCTGCCTCACTCGTACCTCAGCGCCACCATCGGATCCACCCTCATCGCGCGTCGCGCCGGTATATAACACGCCGCCAGCGCCGCAATCGTCAGCACCATCGCCACTCCCGCAAACGTAACCGGATCCGTCGCGCTCACGCCGAAAAGCAAACTCGCCATCAATTTCGTTAGCGCCAGGGACGCCGCAATGCCAATCGCCACGCCTGCCAGCGCCAGCTTTAACCCTTGCGCTATCACCAGTCGCATCACTTGCTGCGGCTCCGCCCCAAGAGCCATCCGAATCCCGATCTCGTGCGTCCGCTGCGAGACCGAATACGAAATCACGCCATAAATTCCCACTACCGCCAGCACGAGACCCAACGCCCCAAAAATTCCCAGCAGAACAGTCTGGAACCGCGGCGCAGCGTTGGAACTCGCAATCATCTGGTCCATGGACTTGATATTCTCGATGGGCTGCGTCTTATCCAGCGACCATATCCGCTCTTGAATCGCCGAAACCACTGCAAGCGGCGCCGCCTTCGTGCGCACCACCAGCCAGATGGCTCCTCCCGCTCCCTTCACTTGTTCGTAGGCTGCAAAAAGTTCCGGCTCAGGCGCTTCTTTGGTTTCTATGTCGCGAGTATTTCCTATTTCCCCGACGATCTGGCCCCACCTCGGCTTGTACTTCGCGTCCACCTTCGTCCAGATTCGCTTTCCGATCGGGCTTGTGTGTCCAAAAAACTTCTGCGCGAACGCTTGATTAACAACGAAAACATCCGGCGCGCCGCTCGTGTCCGCGTCAGTGAAATCGCGTCCCGCAATCAGCGGAATTCCGAGTGTCCGGAAATAGCCGGGACTCGCGCGGTTGGCCTCCGCCGAGGGCGACGGCGCATTTTGCGGCGTGCTCTCGGTGTGAACCGTGGACTCGCCCTTGATTCCGGAAAGCGGCGGGTACATCGATGCGCCTGCCTCCTCGACGCTCGAAATGCCGCGCGTCAGCGACAAAATCTGCCGCATGTACGCCGCCACTTGCTCCGGCTTTGGGAACTTCCGCGGAGGAACGCCGATGCTCATCGTGAGCACGCGCTCAGGGCGGAAACCCAGGTTCACGCTTCGCAGCCGCACAAAGCTGCGCAACGCGAGCGTCGCTCCAATCACCAGCATCATCGCGATTGCGATTTCGCCGACCACAAGCAAGCGACGCAACAGATTGTGCCGCGAACTCGCGCCTCCCACTTGCGCGCCCGCGCCGCCTTCTTTCATCGCTGCGTTCAAATCCAACCGCGAAGCAAGCAGCGCTGGAGCCAGTCCAAACAAAATCCCCGCAAGAATCGACGCGCCCAGCGTGAACCACAGCACCGCCTGGTCGATGCTCAAATCTTTCACGCGAGGTGTATCTGGCGGCAGAATCGTCTTCAGCGCATCCACTCCCCAAAACGCAAGAATCAAGCCGCAAGCTCCGCCGATCAACGCCATCAGCAAACTCTCCACCAGCAATTGCCGCACCACGCGCCCACGCGTCGCCCCAAGCGTCGAACGGATCGCCAACTCGCGCCGCCTTGCCCATCCCCGCGACAAAAATAAATTCCCCACATTCGCGCACGCAATCAGCAGCACGAACCCAACCGCCACAAACAAAATCACCAGCGGCATGCGCGCGTCGCCGAAAAGATCCGTTCCCAGCGAAACAACGCGGAAACTCCAATTCTTGTCCGTGTCGGGGTACGCCTTTGCGAGCCGCGTGGCAATCGCATCCAGCTCCGCCTGAGCTTGTTTCACCGTGCGGCCCGGCTTCAGCCGCGCAATCGCATCCGTTCCCTTGCTCCCGCGATCAGCAAGCTCCTCTTTCGAGCTCGCGAACGGCACCCATAGTTCTTGGCCCGCCACAAAATCGAGATTTTGCGCCGGGGGCATCACTCCGATTACCGTGTACGGCTTGTCGTTGAGCGTAATCTTCTGCCCGATGGCCCGCGGGTCGCTGCCAAATTGCTTTTGCCACATCGAGAAACTCAGAATTACTTCGCGATCCTGCCCCGGTTGCATCTCCGCCTTCGTGAAGATTCTTCCGTAGAGCGGTTTCATTCCGAGCGTCGGGAACAGTTCGGCGGAAGCCTCGCCGCTGTCAATCTCGTGCGGCGCTCCTCTTCCGGTTTCAGTCATCGTGTCGTAGCTATACGGCGCCACCGCGGAGAACACCGTGCTCTGCTTGCGAATGTCGTCAATGTTCGGCAGCGACATGCCCAGGCGAGGGAAATCGAAAATCACACTGTGTCCCCACACGTCCACCAGTCGCTCCGAGTCGGGAAACGGCAGAGGCCGCAGCAACGACGCGTTCACCACCGAAAAAATCGCCGTGTTCGCGCCGATTCCCAGCGCCAGCGTCAAAATCACGATAGCCGTGAATCCCGGCGCCTTCGCTAGCATGCGCAACGCATAACGAATGTCCTGCAGCAATGTGTTCACAGTCTCCTCCGCAACATAGCCACCGGGCCTACTCGCAACGCAGGGTGATCATCGGGTCCACACACGCGTCGCGTGGCCCGATGTTATTGCCGCTCAAAAACGTAGATATCCGGTTCACCTTTGCTCGCCGTATCCACGGTCATGGTCAGCGTTTTCAGGTCGGGAGAAACTTCGATCTGCCGGGTTTGTATGACCTTGCCCTCGGCCATGCTGGTTATTTCCACGGCGCGCGCGTTCACCCGGCGGGCTAATGAGGCAGATGTCCCCGCCGCG
Organism: Candidatus Acidiferrales bacterium; assembly: GCA_035279805.1. Classification (GTDB taxonomy): domain Bacteria; phylum Acidobacteriota; class Terriglobia; order Acidiferrales; family UBA7541; genus DAHUXN01. The sequence continues at coordinate 2,058 of DATEHB010000165.1, read as the reverse complement.
TTCGGATACTCTTTGCCGTCGAGTTTCGCGTTCATCGTGCTTCCTCCGGAGGGAATGATGAAGGAAAGTCCGTCGCTTTGGTACGGAACGACCTGGAGCACTAGGTCTGAGTTCCCCGTCTGGGTCGTGCTGACCCACGTGCCGGCAAAACCTGCTCCGTTCGCCTTTCGCTTGTACACATAGTCCAACACGGTGGATGGCGAACCGTTGGTTGCAAACGCAGTGAAGTGATCTCGTAGCGTGCTGCCGTCCTTCGAAAGATTCCAGATTCCCGTCAGCAACATGCGGCCATTTTGCTTGCGGACAACCTTCCACGTATCGGATGCCTCGACGGTAACGGAAAGAGTCGTGCCGGAATAGCCGGGCTGATCCGTCCCGTCAGTCACTATGATTTCGTTACCCGCGCCAAGGTCGAAGGCGTACTTATTTGCGCCGACGGGTGAAACCTTCATTACGTCCGCGATTTTGCTTCTCAAAGGATTGAGCTTCCACTGACCGATGAAGGGATCACCTGCCGCCCATAGTGCGCCAGCCAAGAAAAAAGTAAGAAGGAGCAAATGGAAACTACGTTTGAACATGAGCTCCTCCTTTATTCGTATCTCAGGGCCACCATTGGATCCACGCGCGTGGCACGGTGCGCCGGAATGTAGCAGGCCAGCAACGCCACGAAGAGCAGCAAAATCGCCGCGCTTGCAAATGACACCGGGTCAGCCGCGCTCACTCCGTACAGCACGCTGCGCATCGCAAACATTAGCGCAATGCCCACGATGATTCCCGCCGCTGCGCCCACGAGCGCCAGCTTCGCGCCCTGCTTCAACACCAGGTTCAGCACGTCCACCGGCCGCGCGCCCAACGCCATGCGAATCCCAAATTCATTCGTCCGCTGCGTCACGCTGTAGCTGATCAGCCCGTACAAACCAACGGCCGCCAGCAAAATCGCCAGCGCCGCGAAGACGGCCAGCAAATTCGCCGCGAAACGCTGAGGTCCCAGCGACTCCCCAATCCGCGTGTCCATATTTTTCGCGTCCGATATAGGCTGATTCGCGTCCACATCGCGCACTGCCTGGCGAATCGCTGCATCCGCCGAGGCCGCGCCGCCGCTCGACTTCGCTATCAAGAATCCATCAGACGTCTCGCTCTGATACATCGAAAAGTAGTAGACGCCCTTCGAGCCACTCTGCGCTTCCGCGCCGGAAGACTCCTCTCCCACTAACTGGTTGAACCGGATATGCCCCACAATTCCGACAATCGTGGCCCACTCCGGCCCGCTGCGAATTCTCTGCCCGATGGGATTCTGATTCGGCCAGTATTCGCGCGCCAGATTCTCGTCGATCACGGCAACGGCCCGCGAACCTTTGCGGTCATCGTCAGTGAAAACGCGGCCTTGGCGCAAGGGAATGCCGAGTGCCGTAAAATATCCGGGTGAGACAACGCGCACATCCCCATGCGGGCCCGGATCCCCCGGCGGCGCCGGCCGGCCCTCAATCGCGAACGACGCTGAGCCATTTTCGCCCGAGAACGGCACCACATCGCCCGCTCCCGCTGCCGTGATTCCCTGCGCGTGCGACAACCGGTCGAGCACATTGCGGAAAAAAGCGAACTGCTTTTCGGGAGTGTTGTATTGCGCGCGCGGCAACGAAAGCGCCGCAGTCATCACACTGCGCGGCTGAAATCCCGGATTCACATCTCCAATTCGCGACAGACTCTTGAGCAACAAGCCCGTTCCCGCAAGGAGCACGAGCCCAAGCGCCAGTTCTCCGGCCACGAGAAGCGAACGGAATTTCTGCCGTCCGCGGCTGCCCGTTGCCGAACGCCCCGATTCGCGCAGTGCGTCATACGGATCCACGCGCGACATATGCCATGCCGGCACGCTGCCGAAAATCAGCACCGCTACGATTCCTATGATCGCCGTGAACACCAGCACGTATCCATCCAGCGGAAACGTTACGCCCGTAGCCAAATCCTGCGGCGCGGCGAACAGCAGCGCTTTCAGCCCAATTTCCGCCACCGCAAGCCCCGCCAAAATCCCCAGCACACCCAGCGCCAGGTTTTCGCCCA
>DATEHB010000164.1:0-7870 GCA_035279805.1 Candidatus Acidiferrales bacterium | reverse complement strand
GCAACGATGTTGGGAAAACTATAGACGGCTTGAAGCAAGCCGATGTCGGTATTCGAAAAGTGGAGTTGGCGGTTGAGCAGCGGCGCGAGCGGCCCGATGTAGTCGAATGCATAGTAACCGCCGTAACAGGCGAGGCCAATCACCGCGAGGATCAGCCAGCGTGATGCGCGCGACGGAGGTGGCTTCTCGACCACGCCCGCTTCCGCACGAGTGTCGGACATCCGCAGCAGCCTTTCCACGCGCGCCGGGCCCGAGTTGTCGCGCGGCCGGAATCATCTCACAGAACGCCCGGTCCGTTGACGGCAAAGAGAGTCCAAGCCGTAACGTTCGCTATTTTCTCCTTGCGTCGCGCCTGAGCTTCGTAGCAGATTACAAAATTGTGGGGGCGAATCTCTCAGATGACAGGAAACGGTGGGCAACTCTTTGCCTCGCAATAGTGGTTTCAGCGACGATCATTTATCAAGCTGCCAAGCTGAGTTTGGCCTGGTATTGGGATAGCTCCGGAGAAACTGACAAGCAAATTCGCGCAGCCACGCTCACTCCAGGGAATGCACAGGTCTGGGCGGAGTTAGGCCAGGCCTCACAGTTTAGCTTTGATGAAACCAAGCCCGACCGTGCGATTTCCTATTATCTGCGCGCCGTGCACGCAAATCCTCTCTCCGCCGCCCATTGGATCGTGCTGGCTGACGCTTACGAAGCTACAGGAGACATGACTCGCGCAAGCGAAGCCTACGAAAACGCGAAACGCGATTATCCTATTTCCGGAGACGTTGCATGGAAGTACGGGAATTTTCTCCTCCGCCAGGCGCAAACGACGCAAGGCCTGTCGGAAATCCATCGGGCGCTGCTGAACGATCCGAAGCTGACTGCATTGGCGATCCGGAGCGTCTGGAATTTCGAGCCCGATGTGAATTTGATTCTGGACCACCTTCTTCCCTCTGATGAAGACGCAGATTTTGCGGCGCTGGATTTCTTCGTTGGCGTGCATCAAATACAACCTGCACTGGAAACCTGGCAGCGAATCGTCCCGCTTTCCCGCGAGAGGCCAATCGAGCTGAAAAGGACCTTTGCGTTCTTGGATGAGCTGATCACGCAGGATCGTGCTGACGACGCGCAACAGGTGTGGCGCGCCGCGCTCGAAGGCTCACGCTGGCCGGTGGCTGCACCCATTGATCACTCCATTGTCTGGAACGGAGGGTTCGAGACGCCAATCGCAAATGGCGGACTGGATTGGCGCGTCGAACAACGGCCAGGGGCTTATACGAGTCTGGACGCTGCGGTCCACCATTCCGGGGCGCAATCCTTGCGCGTCGGTTTCACAGGCGGCGTGAACCTGGAATTTGTCCAGGTATTCCAGATCGAGCCAGCCCAGCCGAATACGGCGTACGATTTTCAGGCTTTCGTGCGAACCGAGGGAATTTCCACGGACAGCGGCGTGCATTTTGAGATCTTCGATCCGCAGCGCGAGCCGCAAGTCTATGTCTTGACGCCGAACATCGTGGGGTCGATGCCGTGGACGCCCGTGCGAGCGGTGGTGTCCACCAGCCCGCTGTCGCATTTCCTGGAAATTCGTCTGCATCGTTTTCCCAGTCGTTTATTCGACAGCAAGATCAGCGGCACGATCTGGGTAGACGACGTGACACTGGTGAAGAAAACGGTTGTGTCCGGGCATCCTAAGCCATGAGACTCCTGCGGTTAGGTATCTGCCTGCTGATTGCGTTCAGCGTTTTCGCGTTTGGCGCCGTGGAAGTCTGGTCGGTATCCATTCTGGAAGCCGGAGCAGCTTTCCTTTTCCTATGGTGGGCGATTCTCATTGTTCGCAACCACGAAATCGAAATGCATTGGAGCGTTGTTTATTGGCCTCTTCTGGCTTTCCTGGGCCTGGCAGCCGTGCAACTCGCATTCGGGGTAAGTGCATATCCGTTTCTCGGCGGAGTTGCGTTACTTAAGATCTCCGCATGTGCGCTGCTCTTTTTCCTGGTTGGCCAGACGTTTCGGAGCCGTCGCGATTTGCGTTTCCTGACATGGTTTCTAATGTGCCTCGCGTTCGGTGTCGCCGTGCTGGGAATTGCGCAGAACTTCACGTCCCACTACGTGTTGTATTGGTATCGAGCGTTGACCCAGGGCGGCGACCCTTTTGGTCCTTACGTCAATCGCAATGATTTCGCAGGTTTGATGGAACTTCTCGCGCCTGTCGGATTGTCGCTCATGGTATTCCGTGGAGTGCGCAGGGAGCAGATGTCTTTTGTGGGGATTCTGACGATAGTGCCGATTGTCGCGTTGTTGCTGACGGGGTCGAGGGGTGGAATATTGAGTTTCATTTTCGAAGTTGGCGTTCTTGCATTGATCGTTTATGTCAAACGGTCCAGAAAATCCCAGCTGATTCCGTTTGCAATCGTATTGTTAATTGCTCTCCTTGCTATCGGTTGGCTCGGCGCGAATCGTATCGTAGACCGATTCACCGGGTATGGCGCCGACAATCTGACCGGGAACCGCCGCGTGACCATGCTCCAGGGGACGTGGCACGTCTTTCTCGATCATCCGTTGATTGGTTGCGGACTAGGCACTCTGGTTGCTGTGTATCCTCGTTACGAGACCTACTACGACGGCAAGATCGTGAATCATGCGCACAATGATTACATTGAAGCTTTGGCGGAAACCGGCATCGCGGGTGGTATCTGCGTGATGGCGTTCTTTCTGCTCTGGTTTCGTGAGGTACGCTTGCGTTTGGCTTCAGAACAAAGCTCGCTATCCCAAGCGATTCACGTTGCAGGAATAACGGCGTGTGCGGGCCTGATGGTACATAGCTTCGTGGATTTTAATCTTCATATCCCGGCAAATGGGTTAGTCTTCCTGGTCATGGTGGGTATGAGTTTGTCTCCAGTACTAGACCGCAAGAGAAGTGCCCTAGTTTCTCAGGTTTCGTACACGACTTCTGGCATTGACTTTCGGTGAGAATAGTTCATAGTTTTTGACGGGGTCACAGTTGATTCATGGCTTCTACAGTCCAGAAGGCACTGGACTGCGTTAGTGCGTGCCCTATCTGGTTGATCCTTCTTCTTTTGTGTGGGATGCAATCCTCGTTCGGCCAGGATAAGGTGCAAACTCCGCAGCAGGCCAACGCCAGAATTCGGCAACTGGCGCAGACGTCACCTGTGTCAATGGGAGGAATTCCCGTGGGCGCTGGAGATATGTTGCACGTTGACGTCTTCGACGTGCCTGACCTTTCTCGTGACGTGCGGATCGGTCCGACGGGATTTATTTCTCTCCCCTTGCTTCCCGAGCCCATAGCTGTCGCGGGATGCACTCCCCTCCAATTGGGACGAAGAATTGAAAAATCGCTTCAGGCCAATGGGCTTGTGATGCACCCGCAGGTTACGGTTGTCGTCAAAGAGCAGAGTAGCGATCCCATCTCCGTAGACGGAGCCGTAAATCGTCCAATCGTTTACCACGAGGTGCGCTCCACGAGTTTGTTGGAGGTTCTCGCCGCTGCCGGAGGCCTTTCGAATGATGCCGGCGACACCATCATTATCTCGCGTGAGAAAAAGCCGGTCGCTGTGTGCGGTGAAGCGGATCCCCCAACGGATCCTCCTGGTGATACGCAAAAAATAACAGTTCGTGTTTCTGAGCTCCTGCAGACGGGCGATCCTGCTCTGAATATTCCCGTCTATGGAGACGATGTAATTGTTGTACCTCGGGCGGGGATTATTTATGTAGCTGGAGCAGTCGGGCAACCCGGCGGGTACGCGCTGACAGATCCGGACCAGGTCGTGACTACGATAAAAATCATTGCGCTGGCGCACGGTTTTGCGGTCGCCGCCAAACCGAACAATGCGGTGATATTGCGCAAAGATCCAGCGACCGGAGATACCAAAGAGATTCAGGTAAAACTGAAAAAAATACTGAATCGGAAAGCTCCAGATGTTCGTTTGTACGCCAATGATATTTTGTACGTTCCAGACAGCGCGATAAAGCGAATATTCGGAAAAGTTGGCGACGCCGCAGTAAGTGCCGGCGCCGGTGTGGCTATTTACCGCATCCCATAGCGAGGATCTGAAGGAACTCCTGATCGATGGAAGACGCACCCAAACTAGCCTCTGTCGAACGCCGGAGGGATTCCTTGTCTGTAGTGTCTCCGGCTCCGCCGGTCAACTGGGAACCGGCTCCACGGGACCCGAATCTACTCGATTACCTTGTCATTCTGCGTAAACACCAGTGGATGATCCTTACATTTCTGCTGACAGTCGTGACCATCGTGACCATTGCCTCGTTCAAAATGAAATCCGTGTACGTTGCCTCAGCCCGTGTCGAGGTCGACCGGGAGAATTACAACGCCCTTCCTTTCCAGGACAACAATTCATTTGATATGTCCGTTGATCTGGACAATTACATCGAGACCCAAATTAAAATTCTGGAGAGCGAAACCCTCGCAATGCAGACGATCCGCTCGCTTGACTTGCCGCGCTTCCAGGAATTTGGCGGCAATCCCAGCGAGCTGGTGACGGTAGAGCCAAACCAGAAGGAGCCTCCTATTTTGGGGGAATTCCTGGGCAGACTCAGCGTCAACCGCGTGCCCAACAGCCGCCTGATCGAAGTGCATTTTGCGGCGGAAGATCCGCAACTGGCGGCTCAAGTCGTGAACGCGCACGTACACAACTATATTGAGGAAAATCTGAAGAGCCACTATCAGGCGACGATGGACGCATCAGACTTTCTCCGTTCTGAGCTGGAAGATCTACGCGCCAAGATGGAGAAATCAGAACAAGATGAGGTGGTCTACGAACGGCAGAATCAAATCTGGATGGTTGATGCGAATCAAAACACCACCACACAAAAACTTTCGGATTTAAGCAAGGCTCTTACCGAGGTTCAGACTCAGCTTTCGCAGAAAGAGGCAACCGCCGAGCTTGCTCACTCGGTAAATGCGCAGTCCCTGGCCGCGGTGCTGGGAAACGGGGCAGTACAAGACCTCGTGAAGAAAAAGTCGCTGATCGACGAGCAGTACACCGACGCCGTCAATCAATTCGGGCCCAACTACCCGAAAGTCCAGCGACTCAAGGCGGAACAGGACGACGTGCAGAAGCAGTTGGATAACGCGAAGGACGGGATGGTTCGCCAGATTGACACTGATTATCGGGAGACGCAGGCTCGCGAAGCTCTCCTCGAACGTGATCTAAATCGCCAGGAACTTCTTGCCGACAACATGGCGCAGAAATTAGTCGAATACAATCTTCTGAAACACGACGCAGAATCCAACAAAGAACTCTACGATGGACTGTTGCAGAAGTTGAAAGAGGCCGGGATTTCCGCTGGGCTGCGTTCGAGCAACATTCGTGTTGTTGACCCTGCGTTGGTGCCTTCCTCACCGTCGCGACCGCAAAAGTCTCGCAATATTATGCTGGCCTTTCTCGTTGGGATCATCGGCGGCGTGGGCCTGGCATTCTTGCGTGAATACCTCGACAATACCGTCAAGTCGCCTGACGATATCCTGCATTTGACCGGCTTGCCGTCGCTAGCCGTGGTTCCGGCTTTCGCAAATGGAAATGGCAGCGGGCCACTGGCGCGAATCTCACGTCAGCCGGGCATCGACGCCAATGGCTCCGGTCCGCGCGTCGAATTGATTTCTCTGCAGCAACCCAAATCGGTGATTTCGGAAGCATTTCGCGCCCTGCGAACATCGCTTTTGCTCTCGCAGCCCGACCATCCGCCGCAGGTGATTTTGGTCACCAGTTCGCTGCCGCGGGAAGGCAAGACAACCTCTGCTGCCAACCTTGCCGTCACGCTTGCCCAATTGGGCGACCGCACTCTTTTGATCGATTGCGACTTAAGAAAACCTGGAGTCAGGCGGGCGCTCAACCTGCCAAATGATCTGGGGCAGGATGCGGGTGTCAGTTCTTATCTCGCCGGCGTTGTGCCGTTGCATGACGTGATTGTGCCGCATCCGGCGATTTCTAATCTGGATGCAATTCTCACTGGTCCGATACCGCCAAATCCAGCCGATCTTCTGTCTTCGCATCGCATGTTGGAAGCGATTGCCGATCTCAGGCATCGATATAAGTTCATTGTTATCGATTCTCCGCCGATCATGGCGGCTACGGACGCCGTGATACTCTCGGCTGTCGTCGATGGGGTACTGCTTGTGGTCTGGAGCAGCGAGACCCCGAAAGAAGCGTTCAGACGCACACGCGACCTTCTCTCTGCCGTGAAGGGTCGCTTACTTGGTGTTATCCTGAATGCAGTGGATTCAGGCGCTCCGGATTACTACTACTCGTATCGGTACTACCCATATGTTTACGGCTATGGAGAAGATGAAGAGGGAGATCCAAAAGGTTCAAACAAGCCCAGCGTCATCTAATAATTCCTAACGGAGGCATTCATGCGGTCACTCATTACTGGCGGAGCTGGGTTCATCGGTTCGCATCTTGCGGAACAATTGATTGCTCGCGGGGACGATGTCTTCATCCTCGATGATTTGTCCACGGGGAGTGTAGAGAACATTCGTCACTTGAAGAGCAGCAGCAAATTTCATTATGTATTCGATACGCTCCAAAACCGGCATCTTCTTGCGGAGTTGGTGGATGAGTCGGAAGTCGTGTTTCACCTGGCAGCGGCCGTCGGAGTGCGCCTGATCGTTGAGAGCCCCGTGCGCACCATCGAGACCAATGTGAACGGTACAGAAATGGTTCTCGAAGCAGCCAGCAAGAAAAAGAAACTTGTCTTTACAGCCTCCACTTCGGAAGTTTACGGGAAGAGCGACAAGATTCCTTTCTGCGAGGATTCGGACCTCGTCCTCGGTCCTACGACGAAGGGCCGCTGGAGTTACGCGGCGTCCAAGGCTCTTGATGAATTTCTGGCTCTCTCCTACTGGAAAGAAAAAAAATTGCCAGTCATCGTCGCGCGTTTCTTCAACACAGTCGGCCCGCGGCAGACAGGCCGGTATGGAATGGTGTTGCCGAATTTTGTCGCACAAGCCCTCAATGGGCCTGCCATAACCATTTTTGGAACGGGCCAGCAATCTCGGTGTTTCTGTGATGTTCAGGACTGCGTGCAAGCAATCCTTCGGCTGGTTGACAGCGGCCGAGCAATAGGAGAAGTCGTAAATATCGGCAGCAATCAGGAAGTGACGATCGAAGCGCTCGCCCAAATGGTGAAACAACGAACCGCAAGTTCTTCGCCAATCACCTATGTGCCCTATGACGAAGCCTACGAGCCAGGCTTTGAAGACATGCTGCGGCGCGTGCCTTCTCTCGAAAAACTTCAGAAGATCGCTGGTGGCTGCCCGAAAACACCTCTCCATGCGATCATAGACAGAGTTGTCACATATTTCCGCGCCAAACACGAAGGGACCGCCGTCGAGGCCGAAGAGGCGGTGCCTTTGCTCACACGGACAGCCAGCGAAACTGGAGGAACAGTCGCTCTGTGAGCATCGAGGCAGCTTCTTTCGCGGACTGCGATGTCATCAATAGCACTTCGGTTCCGGAACCTCGATAACCGTCGCATGATGATCGATCATGCGGATCGTAGCCCGGCGAACGTAAACGAGCGGTTTGTTTATTCAGGAACCGAGCTCGATGCGATGGCTGAAGCTCGGAACTATTGCCGCTGGATACTTGGTTTTTTTGCAGCACACCTGGGCAATAGAGTTGTTGAGATCGGAGCTGGTGCAGGCACTTTTTCTCGATTGTTGTTGAGCGCTGACAGCACGTCCGAACTTTTCCTCTTTGAGCCGGGCGCCAACCTTTTTCCCTTATTGCAGCAGCAATTTGGGAATAATCCCCGGGTTCACCTTCAAACCGGCCCTTTTGATCCGTCTGTTTTGCATGAGGCCGTTGACTCAATCGTGTTGGTGAATGTTCTCGAACATGTCTCT
>DATEHB010000163.1:0-2933 GCA_035279805.1 Candidatus Acidiferrales bacterium | reverse complement strand
CTCGCGTGCATGAATATCGCCAACCTCTGTCTCGTTCGCGTGGCCGCGCGCCATCGGGAGGTCGCCGTGCGCGCCGCCCTAGGAGCCACGCGCAGCCGTCTGATTCGCCAGTTGCTTACTGAGAGCCTCCTACTGGCCCTCCTCGGCTGCGTCGCGGGAATCGCTCTGGGGATTGCCGCCAGCCGCTCGTTCGGCTCCATCTCCTTGCATACCGCGCTCCCGACCGTTTTGGATTTTCGCTTCGACTGGCGCGTTTTTGCCTATGCTTTGGCGGCCGCTGTTCTCACCGGCGTTCTCGTCGGAATCACTCCCGCCCTCCGCGTTTCGCGCACTGATTTGAACGAGGTCCTTCACGAAGGCGGACGCACATCCACCGGAGGACGCCAGCGACTCCGCAGCGTTCTTGTCGGCGCGCAAGTCGCCGGCTCGCTCATGCTGCTCATCGTCGCTGTTCTCTTCGTTCGGAGCCTTGAAAAAGTCGAGCACTCCGACCTCGGCTTCGACTCAAGCCACATGCTCAACGCTTCCATTGATCCGCACGAAGCGGGATACCAGGAGCCTCAGGCGCGCGAATTTCAAAAAACGCTCCTCGCCCGTGCGCGAGCTTTACCCGGAGTCACTTCCGCCAGCCTTGCGCTTTGCGTTCCCATGGGCTACGTCAGCTATTACGCAAACCTCAAAATCGACGGCTATCAGGTTCGTCAGAACGAACAAGCTCCCGCCGCCGGTCTAAACGCTGTATCCCCGGGCTATTTCGGCAACATGCGCATTCCTTTGCTGCAAGGGCGCGACTTCCGGGATTCCGACGGCGAAAATTCCCAGCGCGTCGCCATCGTCAATCAAAACTTCGTCGACCAGTATTGGCATGGTCAGAATGCCATTGGGCGGCACTTCAGCACGGCCACTGATGCAAGCGGCGTCATGGAAGTGGTGGGCGTCGCCGCCAACAGCCGCGACACGGATATCTTCACCAGGAACGATCCTTTCTTTTACGTCCCGCTCGCGCAACACTACAACTCGCTCATCACCCTTCAGCTGCGCGCAGCCTCCACGCCGCAGTCCCTTGCGCCAGAAGTCATCGGTCTGGTTCATTCGCTCGATCCCACGATGCCGGTTTTCGAAATTCAGCCGATGACCATCGTGCTCGACGGCTTGAATGGCTTTCTTCTTTTTCAGTTCGCCGCCGTTCTCGCGGGCTGTCTGGGAATTCTTGGACTTGTGCTCGCGCTCGTTGGCGTTTACGGCGTCATTTCGTTCGCGGCCAGCCAGCGCACACACGAAATCGGCATCCGCCTTGCCCTTGGCGCGCAACCCATGCAGGTTCTCAAACTGATTTTCCGCCAGGGATTCACCATTGTTGGAATCGGTATTTTTGCCGGAATTCTGAGCGCGGCAGCGATGGCCCGGCTGGTTTCAAATTTTCTGTTCGGCGTTTCGCCGGTCGACGCGGTTACATTCATCGGCACTTCAGCATTGCTCACGGCTGTCGCCCTGTTGGCTTCTTACATCCCGGCGCGGCGGGCGATGCGCGTGGACCCCATCGTGGCGCTGCGGCATGAATAGTCGATGGTTGAGAGTCAGCAGTTGAAGCCGAAGAGAGAAAAGCGCAAAAAACGGAGGCCGAAAACTACATCAGGCGACATCGAACTCGATTCACGACCGATCAGTCGAGTTGCTTACCTTTGGTTTCAGGCAGCGCTAGTGTCAGAAGAGCGGCTATGAAAAACGCCACTCCAAGTATGAAGAAAGAATGGCCCAGACCGAAATGGACGGCGAGTGCGCCGACGGCGAATGGCGCGGCGGCGGAAATGCCGCGACCGATGTTGTAAGTCAGCCCCATCGCCGTAGCGCGAATTTCGGTGGGGAAGAGTTCCGACGTAATTGCGCTGAAGCCCGAGAAAAATCCCGTGCCAAAAAACGCCACCAGAGGCCCCAGCGCCAGGAGCCACAGCGGGCTACCCACTACGCCATAAACCGGCGTCAGGATCGCCGCTACAAGAAGGTAGCCAAAGTACGTCTTCCGCCGCCCAATTCTGTCCGCGGCAAATCCGAACATCACGTATCCCAGCCATTGTCCCACCCCGATGATCACTAACCATCCGTAGGTCTTCGCGATACTCAGGCCACGCCCTCCTTGCGATACGGGGAGCGAGAAATATGCGGGAATCCAGGTGAAAAGCCCCCAGTATCCGAGCATGCTGAACGTGTTCATCGCAGTCGCCAGCAGCCCATTCCAGCGAATGTCCTTTCGCCAGAGGATCCGCAGAGGCACGCCGGGCGCTTTCCCGGCGGCCCGCTCGCGCTCTTTCCAGATCTCCGGCTCCGGCACCCGACGCTGAACCCACAGGGCCACCAGCCCTGGCGCGACGCCGACAAAGAAGACGCCGCGCCATCCCCAATGCGGCAAAATCGCCCACGCTGCGAGGGCCGCGAGCATTCCGCCAATAGCCCAAGTGGACTGCATCAGTCCCAGCGCTTTTCCGCGATGCTCTGCCGGCCACGTCTCGGCGACCAGCGCCGCGCCAGCCGTCCACTCACCGCCCATGCCCAGTCCAAGAATCACCCGAAAAATCGCCAGCATCGTCACAGTGCTCGCAAACCCGCACGCCGCCGTCGCGACGGAATAAATCAGGATGGAAGTCGAAAGCGAGCGCGTGCGGCCGATGCGATCGGCGACAAAGCCGAAAACGGCGCCGCCCACTGCGGATGCGATCAGCGTAAGAGAGCCGAGCAGGCCTCCCGTGGCCTTGCTCATACCAAGGTCCTTCATCAAGTAGGCGAGGACCATCGAATAGAGCATCACGTCGAAGGCGTCGAGCATCCAGCCGAGGCCTCCCGCAGCCAGGGAATTGCGCTCGGCGGGCGTCATTTCGCACGGCCATTCGAGCCCGAGGATTCTGCGGGTAGGACGCGCGGCGGTTACAAGCTCGGTG
>DATEHB010000162.1:0-3681 GCA_035279805.1 Candidatus Acidiferrales bacterium | reverse complement strand
CAACGCTCGCATCGGGCGGAAACGCGAGTGATATGACCGGCGCGCCGCGCGGCGACCGCAACAAAACGTCATAATGCTGCTTCCCTTCTGAATACGATACGCTTCGAACCGTCAACACGGGCGAAGCTAAATTCAATTCCGGCGCGTCCACCGCGAACGCTCCCATTGAGCCCCAGGGATGAATCCGCATTCTTTTATTCGAGAATCCTCCTGCTTCAATTAAACTTCGCGGTAACCGGTTCGAAGCAGGATCGGCTATCCAATAAGACTTACCGCTGTCCGCATCCTGAAAATACTCGATATTGAGGCTCTCGGGAGATTTCGCGGAAAAGGAAGGCAGAAATAGAGCGACTCCCGCCCCGATGATCACAGCGGTCAACAAACCGCCGGGAACAACCCAGCGCTTGGCTCCGGAGACTGCGCCAAACAGCGGCGCGGCCGGCGTTGCAATTACAGCGACCAGCACGGCAATAACAATCAGCGCGATTTCGCCCAACGCGTCGTACAAGAACCATATGAGCTCGATTGCCACGACGGCTCCAACTATCGCCGGAACAATTGCGGCAACTGAACTCGCGATGCCGCCATCGCCTCGCACAAAAAGAATTGCCAATCCGAAAATTCCGGCCGCAAGCGCTGGTACCAGAAAAATGTAACTAAACGCTGGAGCCAGGACGCCTAAAGCAACAGCTATAACAGCCCACCAAATCCATACACCGCTCCACAATCCCCAAAATCCAGCAAATCGCCAGAACGTGAGGCCAAGAACCATAACAACGAGAAAACCCAAGGCCCAAAATGCAACCAGCATCGGCGCCGGATACGCAATCCACGGCGTCGGCAATGCTCCTGCTGCGCGCAGCAGAAAATACAAAATTGCCCCGAATATCCCGGCGGCAATAATCATCAGAGGCCAGCCAATAACTCCAAGAAAGAAATTCTTCCCCTGCATTTGTTGGCGTCGCAGCAAGACCACAATTTCAACGATCAGCAATAATAGAGACAGCGCGGCGAAATAAATGGTTCTCTTCGCCGGCCACCAGATCGTCTTCCAGCCCGAAAGGTCGAAAAATACCGCCTCGGAATTTCCAGCGAATTGCAGGTTCAAGTTCGCCAACACGCGCAGCGTCGCCAGCGCGTTGCTGCCTTGATGTTGAATGCTGTTCGCGTTCGCATTCGCGAAATCATCAAGCGGCGTGTGATAGTGCGCAACGTGGCCGATGAAGGCAAAATTGAATCCCTGATAGCCGGCGCGTTTGAACACCGTGAAGTCCGTGTCGTTGGGCAGCAGTTTGTAAACGGCGTAGAAAATTGACGTCGCATCGGGATGATGCACTGAATCCGCATACATACGCATGAGACGCACATTCGCGCTGCCTGTCTCGAACATCGCGCTGGGCCCGGAGGTTCCCCGATTGTCCATGTTCACTGCCGCGCGCACCTCCTTAGCCGACGGGTCACCGGCCACAAAAACTTCGGCGCCCAAGAGCCCAGCTTCTTCGCCCTCGTCGATAAGAAAAATCACCGGATGCCGTAATCGTGGGGAATTTTTCAGCGCGCGCGCAATTTCCAGCGCGGCTGCCGTACCTGCGCCGTCATCCGAAGCGCCGGGCCCGGCCGGAACGGAATCGTAATGAGCCGCGAGCATCACAGCCACCCCTGCTTCTTGCCCATCAAGACGCGCAATCACATTCTTGACCTCGGCACACGTTCCATACAGGTCGCACGCAAAGCCGCCTTGGACTCGCGGCTGATATCCAAGCCGTGTCAACTCAGAGACAATTCGCCCACGGACCACGGCGCTCTGCGCGCTCCCCACAGGATGCGGCACGCCATCGCCGACAAGTTGCTGCAACAGCGTCTTTGCACGCACGCCTGAAAACTCATTCGCGGGAGCATCTGCGCCCTTAGCCGCCGGAGGCCGCGAACGAATCGCGGTCACGCAAATAACTAAGGCATAAGCCGCAAGGATGATTGCGAAACTGCTGCCGGGCAGAATCTTCGTCGAATTCACGCACTCTCCATCGATCTGGAACGAAACACGGCGGCCATCCTATGTTCGGCGTATCAGCAAGTCAACGCACAGCGCCAGTCATCTTCAAATCTCAATTGACGAATCGCCCGCGCATCACCTACATTGTCCGTTCAACGTGGAGCCGATATGAAAACGCGTTCTCTTTCCAGCGCATTTGCGCTTTTCTTGTTCGCTAGCCCGCTTGTTCTCGCCGGCGCTGCGCACACCAACGATTCGCCTGCCGGCCAGCGTTTGACGCCTGAGCAGGCGCTGAACTTGCGTCGCATCTCTGACTTGGGCTTCTCGCCCGACGGCGCGCGCCTCGCGTTCACCGTCAGCGAACCACCGAAAGGCACGGATAATCCTCGCCACATCTGGATCATGGATGTCGCGACGCATCAGGTCCGCCAGTACACTTTTTCCGGCAAATCTGACGACTCACCGCGCTGGTCCCCCGACGGAAAATTCCTGGCCTTCCTCTCCAATCGAGACGAGTTCCGCCAGATTTATCTGATGCCGTCCAATGGCGGCGACGCTTACGCCATCACCGAAGGCAAACGAAACATCGGGTCATTGGAATGGTCGCCGGACGGAAAGCAAATCGCCTTCGTCGCAGCAGACGCGCCCACAGACGCGGAAGAGAAAAAAGAAAAAGACAAAGACGACGCCATCGTCGTTGATCATGACGACAAGCACAGTCGCATCTGGCTTTTCGACGTCGCAACGAAGAAATCTCGGGCACTGACAGCCGCGAACTGGGAAGTTCGCGAAGCAGAATGGACGCCTCAATCAAATAGCCTCATCGTTGTCGCAACCGATCATCCTGAATCCGACGACGACACGGACCGCATTTTCTCCGTCAATCTGACCGATGGCAATTTTTCTCCAATCTTCGCGCCCAAGGGTCCCTTTGGCGACATTCGAGTCGCCCCCGACGGCAAGCAATTCGCGTACATCGGCTCTCGCGTTGATGGCCCTGAGCCTCACGATCTTTATATCCGCTCGCTCGACGCGCAGCCCGAGCAACCGAGCCGCAATCTAACGAGTGCTAGCCTTGATCGCCCAACGAACGGCATCGAATGGCAGCGCAACGGCAGCCTCGCCGCCGTGGTCGAGAAAGGATTCAAGACGGCGCTGTATTCAATAAACGTAGACGGCTCCGCAAAAATTATCAGCAACGCCGATCCAAATCCGCATTCCTTCGCTATCGCCCCTTCGGGAACAGTTGCGTTCGTCGGCGAATCTGCCACCACACCTCCAGAAATCTATCTCGCATCCGGCAACAGCTCGGCGGAACGTGTTACGCATCTGAATTCGACTTGGGATTCCGTCATTCTCTCGAAGCCCAGCTTCTTTCATTACCGCAGCTTCGATGGCCTTGAAATTGAAGGTGAGCTGCTGAAACCTCTGGATTACACCGGCAACGGAGCAATGCCTACCGTCATTCTCGTTCACGGCGGCCCCACTGGCGCGTGGTCGGACAATATTGACTCCTGGGGACAGCTCCTCGCAACGCATGGTTTCGCCGTCGCGTATTTCAATATCCGCGGCTCAACGGGCTACGGTGAGAAATTCGTCGAGATGAACCGCGCCGATTGGGGCGGCGCCGATTTCAAGGACGTCATGGCCGGCGTCGATTACCTTGTCAAGCAAGGCATCGCCGACCC
>DATEHB010000161.1:0-17349 GCA_035279805.1 Candidatus Acidiferrales bacterium | reverse complement strand
CGCGGGGCGTTCGAGGGCAGCGCGGTCCCAGTTACCGAGGGACGCAGTTGCGTCATAGGTGCTTTCGCAGAAATCCAGGAGCGCGTCACGAGGTGAGTCGCTCTTGCGCACGTCTTCGTAGGGCAGGAAAAATTCCGACTGCTGCGCGCCGTAATATGCGGCGGCGGGTTGCACGGATGCCTGCTTGAAACCAGGAGGCTCAGGAGCCGCATACGCGTAAAACGCGGCGTCGATCACGCCTTCGTTTCCCGGCCAGAATCCCGCGCTGCTGACTTCGTGCGAATAAGCCTCGCGCGTGATCAAGTCGGCTCCGGGGCGTTCGGGAGCGCGGTGGCCGGAAAATCGCGTGACGGCCAAATCGAAACTTCCCCAAAAAAAGTGAACGGGACTCACTTTGCCGATGAAGCGCGCGCGAAATTCCTGAAGTACTGCGTCCGCGCTGACGAGCGCCCTCCAGAAGCGATTGGCGTAATCGGGATCGTAGGAAGCGTGCACGGTATCCTGATCGAAGCGGATGGGGTTGGGAATTTCCATGGGCATGGGCCAGATTTTCACGCGAATGCCGAGGGACGCGAGCGCCTGCATGAATTCGCGGTAGAAATCCGCGACCGAGCGAGGCTTCAATTCGATTTCTCGTAACTGCCCGTCGCACGTTTGGATTTCCAGAATGTGCTGCAGAAAGTCAAATTGAATTTCAAAGTCGCCCTTGCCGTAAGGAATCGCCGACGTGGAGAGGCCGCGGCTGTTGACGTAAAGCGTGGTGTTCCACCAGTGATTGACGAGCGGCGTGAGCGCGAGGCGGACTTTGCCGGCCATTTGCGTCCACATGTGCAGGGTTGCGCGAGTCGCTTCCCATTCCTTCAGCGGCAACGCGGGCCAGAAAAGGTCGGGGGCGTATTTTGGTGTGATTCTTGCTGCCGGTTTCGGTTCGGGAGTCATGGGTTCGCGGTGCAGCGTCGCATGGCGCTACTCCAGCATTATTTCGTCGATGTAGCACCAGCGCCAGTCCTCGCCGGGCGAGGACCAGGCCACATCACCGGGCCGGACACCGCGGGTTAGTCAGCCGATGACGCTTTGTGGCCTTCTTGTTTGACTTCGCTGGTCCGAAACATCTCAAAAAACCGCACACGGTCGTCGCGCACTGCGGCAATCGGCCAACCCGCGCTGATACCTCCATCCACCACCAGATCAACTCCGCTCACCAGCTTCGACGCATCGCTTGCGAGGAATAATGCTGCCTGGGCTATATCGTCGACTGTCCCCACGTAGGGAAGGGGCTGGTATTGCGGCAGGACGACGGCGGCTATCGCGGCTTTTGCCAACTCAACAGCCTTTTCCGTGTCGTCAGGTTCGAATCCCGTACTCTTGCCGAAGGCGCCGGTGGCGATTGGTCCAGGCGAAATGCTGTTGACGCGGATTCCTTTTTCGCCGAGTTCCACCGCAGCGCAGCGCGTCAAATGAATCAGCGCAGCCTTTGCCGCAGAGTAGTAATGACCGCCCAGTCCGGCCCGCGCGCCGTTGACGCTCGCCACGTTGATAATGCTGCCGCTCTTCTGCTCAGCCATCACCGGCACGGCATATTTCATGCCAGCCAGCGCACCTCGGACGTGAACTGCGATTGTTTCATCGAACTTCTTCAAATCGACGTTTGCAATTTCTTGGTACCCCGAACCGCTGCCAGCATTGTTCATCAGGCAGTCGAGTCTGCCGAAGGTCTTCACCGCATGCGCAATCATCGCCTCGACCTCTGCTTCGTTGCTCACGTCTGTGCGGATGAACCTCGCCGCTTCGCCGAGCGCGCGTGCAAGCCGCCGGCCTTTTTCCTCGCGGCGGCCAGCAATCACGACGCGTGCTCCCTCGGCCACGAAGAGTTCAGCTGTGCGAGCGCCTATTCCACTTGTGCTTCCCGTAATGACGGCAACCTTTCCTTGCAATGCTCCCATAAGAACGCCCTCATTTCCGGCAAACGGAACTAGCTCTTTTGATAAGGTATGTCTCGGTTCACGGTAATGCCCAGGCTTGTTAGATTTGGGACAACCACCTTATTCGAGCATCGTTTCGTCGACGTAGCACCAACGCCAGTCCTCGCCGGGCTCGAAAGATTGAATCACGGGATGTTTCGTGGCGTGAAAATGTTTTGTGGCGTGGCGATTCTTCGACGAATCGCAACAGCCGACATGCCCGCACGTCAAGCAAAGGCGAAGATGCACCCACGTGTCGCCCATCAACAAGCACTCCTTGCAGCCCTTGCCGCTCGGCGTGACTTTCTGAGCCTCTTTCGCGTGCTCGCATGCTTTACTCAACGTCACTTCCTCTGCGTGGATTGTACGCCCGTCGACCGCCCGAACGTAAGTGAAAATGGCGCGGGCAGATTGCCGTGGAGAATTTGAACGTCAGGAGCGGTAGCGGCCTGAGGAGCGGTATCTTTCGTAGACAGCTTCGAGGAATTTTTCGGTTTGCGGCCATCCCATCACGCGAGCGCCCACTTTTTCGCCGATGCGGATGGAAATTTTTGCCGCCATCGAATTGCGAAGCGCGGGGTCAAAACTGTCGCGCCGGTGCAGGAACGTCTCGATCAGGTGCAACTCATCCAGCGTGATGCGTGATGTGTCGTAAACAGGTCCGGCGTCGTCGGATTTTATTTCGAGGAACGGGCGCGCTTCCTGAATCGTTTTTTCGTGAACCACAACGGTGCCCGCAACGAAGTCGCCCAGACGCTTGTTCTGTTTGCTGAAAATAATACTGATGACGCCGACGGCATACATTCCCGGCAATTCGTCTGCGATTCGGAGCAAATTTCGCGCCATGGAATCGTAGGCGCTGATGGGACGGCCGTCGTCCTTCATCACTCGAATTTGCGCGTAGCGTTTGCCGGGCGTCTGGCCGTTCCAGATGGCCTCGAAAAACGCGAAGTATCCCGAGTTCAGCAGGAACAGCACGATAACCACGCCGGCAATCATCCACTGCGGTCCCAACACGGTGGCCCATCGAACGGCAGGAAGCAGAAGCACGAAGCCGAGGAAAATGATGAACGCGACGACGCCCTGAATCGCCATATCCACGGCCATCGCCAGGAACCTGCTGCCTACTCCGGCAAGCGGAAAATCAAGAGACGTTTGCTCCGGAGTCTCGATGGTAAGATTATCGGCAGAGGACGTCATTGATCTCCACTCGCTGGCTTGAAAAGCGACGCCCGTATTGGGCGCGACTCGAGCATCTTGTCGGCACAAAGGCCCGCCGGAGCGTCTCTGCGCTGACGCCGGGCGAACTGCAAGAGTTGGCGCTATTATACCGGCAGACTGCTTCTGACCTCTCGACAGTGCGCGAGGATGTGACCAGCACGCAACTCACGATTTACCTCAACCAGCTAATGGGCCGCGCTCATAACCTGATTTACATGGGACGCCGCGCAAGACCCAAGGGAATCTGGACATTTTACAGGAGCAGCTATCCCGCAATTTTTCGCGAAACGCTGCCGGACACGCTCACGGCGTTCATAATTTTTTTCGCGGCGGGAGTGGTGTCGTTTCTGGCGGCCATGGCGGATCCGTCGTTCGCCAGATATCTGCTGGGCCCGCATATGATTGACACGATCGAGCATCATCAAATGTGGACGCAATCGATCGTCACGGTGAAGCCGCTGGCGTCGAGCGCCATTCTCACCAACAATCTCACGGTGGCGTTTTCCACGTTCGCGCTGGGAATCACGGCGGGCATTGGCACGGTATGGATGATGCTGCTGAATGGTCTGATGATCGGCGTCGTGGGCGAAGCTTGCTGGCGAGAGGGCATGAGCCTGCAGCTCTGGAGTTTCGTGGCGGCGCACGGCGTGCTGGAACTTCCGGCAATTTTCATTGCGGGAGGAGCGGGCCTGGGGATCGCGCGCGGCATGCTGTTTCCGGGCAGACTGCCCCGGGGCGCGTCTCTGGCGAAAGCCGGGGCTCGCAGCGTCCGGCTGGTGCTGGGTGCGATTCCGATGCTGCTGATTGCGGGTTTCATCGAAGGTTTCGTCTCGCCATCCAACCTGCCCATTCCGGTGAAATTCGCGCTGGCCGCCGCGCTGGGGACGCTGCTGGTACTTTATCTGTCGTCGAAGCCGCCTGAGACAAAAACCTCGAGAACTGACGCCGTAATGGAAGTAAAAACGGAAGCGTAACCCTCCGCTCATATCATTCCGCGCTCTTTTGCCAGAAGATACTGGTTCACGACGGCGGAAGACAGCGTGGCCGGTTCAATTTCCAAAGTAAGCGCGCCGCACTGCCGAAGCGTGCGAAGCAGAACCTCGCGGCGATGGACAATTTCCTGCGCCGCGACGTAGTGATACATTTCGGAGTTGCTTTCGGGCCGCGATTCCAGAAGACCGCGAAGCTCCGGCTGACTGATCACGGTCAACAGCACCAGATGGCGTCGCGCGAGCCGCGAGGCGCTTTCAATCACGTCGGGCATTGCCGCGGTTTCAGCAAGATCGGTGAACCACACGACCAGGCCGCGGCGTTTCTGTGTCGAGAGCAAAACTTCAGCGGCGCGGGAGTGGTCCGCTTCGAATTCCTCAGAGTGGACCTGCGCAAGTTCCTCGATGAGCGTACGCACATGAGCAGGGCCGCGCCCGGCGGGAAGGCGCTGTTGCACGCGCCTCCCATAAGCCAGCAACGCGACGCGGTCTCCCGAATACAACGCCACTTGTGCCAGCGCAAGCGCCGCGCCGACTGCGTAATCGAGTTTCGTGAGCCCGCGAACGCGAGTGCGCAACAGGCGTCCCGTGTCGAGCACGAGCCACACTGTTTGACTCCGCTCGAACTGATGCGTCTTCGTGATTAATTTCCCCCGGCGCGCCACGGCGCTCCAGCAAATATTGCGCCACTCGTCTCCTTCGCGGTATTCGCGGAGGCTTTCGAATTCGCGTCCTTGGCCGCGGAAATGTTTGTGGCGCGCCTGCAAAGCGACTTGCCGGCTGCGAATTAGGTAGATCGTGTCGCGCTTCGACTCCTCGATATTTGGATAAATTCGAACAGCCTGATTGAGCGCAGCGCAGGCCCATCGTTCCGCGATCCGCCACGGACTCTGGCACCTGAGAAAAACGCATCCAACGCGCGCGTCTCCTCGTTCTCGCGGCTGCACCGAATACGTTGCGCTCCCCGTTTCTCCCGCCGGGACGGAAACCGTCACTTCGGGAGCGTCGCCACGAAAGGACTGCGGAACGTCGTCGAGAATTTCGGTCAGCAGCGGAGACTTTCCGCGATTCTGGATTTCGAGTTTCACTTCCGTTTGGACGGAAAGCTGCACGGAAGCGCCCCAAATCCGGCGCACTTCCAACTGTTCCGGTTTCGGAATATTCGCCAAATCCCAAAGCCAAAGCAGAACGACGCCGATGTCCCACAGAAACATGGCATAGAGATACCGCTTGTCGGACCACGCCGGCCCGAGCCAGACCAGGCCGATCAGCAGCAGAAGAAAGAATCGCCTTCCAAAGGCGAACGGAAAACGCGAGCCAGGTCTCGCCCGCGCGCGAACGGTTGGGGGAACCAGATGACCGGGCTCGTTCATTTGGGAACTTCGACCGCGTTGAGGACTTCGCGAACCACCTGGTCGGCAGTGACTCCCTCAAGGTCGGCTTCGGGTTTCAAAATTATGCGATGGCGCAGAACCGGCCGGGCGGCCGTTTTCACATCGTCTGGAATCAGGAAATCGCGGCCTTCGATGGCTGCAACGGCTTTTGCGACGAGCATCAAGTTCACGGCCGCTCGCGGGCTCGCGCCAAGGCTCACGGCCGGAAAATTGCGGGTGCGCGCCACCAGCGTGACGATGTAACGGAACAGCGCCGGTTCCACGCGTACTTGCGCAATTTCATCGCGGGCGGCTTGCAACGTCGCCGGTTGGACAGTTCGCAATCCGGCGTTTTCGAGTTGGCGCGGGTCGAAGCCCTTCTGAAAATTTTCGAGGACCTGAACTTCCTGATCGTGGCCTGGATAGCCAATCTGCACCTTCACGAGGAAGCGGTCAAGTTGCGCTTCCGGGAGAGGGTATGTGCCCTCGAATTCAATGGGATTCTGAGTGGCAAAGACTGAGAAAAATTGCGAAAGCACGTGGCGCGCCCCGTCGATCGTGACTTGCCGCTCTTCCATGGCTTCGAGCAAAGCGGACTGCGTGCGCGGCGGCGTGCGATTGATTTCGTCAACGAGAAGCAAGTCGGTGAAGATCGGGCCCGGGTGGAGCGTGAAGGAGCTGGAACCCAGGTTGAACACGTTCGCTCCCAAAATATCCGCGGGCATCAGGTCCGGCGTGCACTGCACGCGCTGAAACTTCAAATCGAAAATGTGCGCCAGCGTCTTAACCGCCAGCGTTTTCGCCAGGCCGGGCACGCCTTCCAAGAGCGCATGGCCGCCGACCATCAAGACCAGCAGCAACTGATCCAACGCATCTTTCTGCCCCACGATTACTTTGGCAAATTCGCCATGGACGTATGCAGCCAGCTCACTCGCTTTACTCATTCTGTTCGCCTTTCGTTTATGTTGGCCGTTTGACTTCAAGGCGCGCCGAATAATCGTGGAGTTGCTGAACCAGCGCCACCGGATCTTCCACACGCGTATCGCCACTCTTGCCCGCGAGTTCGCACTGAGAAAGCGTCTGCAGCAGCTGCGCCGCATCCCATTCCAGACTTTCGCCGGCGCGCGCCGCCAAATCGGATACGGGGACATTTACGGGAAGCCCCAGCTTGCGCGTCAGAATAAACCGAAAGCGCTGGTATGCAATTCCAACGGCGGCGGACGCCACATGCGCCGAAGCGTACAAGTCACCCAACGTGTCGACGAATTCCAATGGAGAAAGCCGGGATTGCGCCACAGGCGGGCGAACCGGCCCGAGCCGGCGCGAATACGTGAAGACGATGGCGAGGAAAACTACGCCGAATTGCGCCACGCCCCAAAATACCGGCGTGCGCGCAAAAAAAGCCCACAGAGAACCGCGCACGCCGTGAAAATATTCGTCCCAGAAAATATGCGCTCCGCCCGGCGGGCCGACGCAGTTCAAGAAGAAAGCAAGATTGCCCGAAGTGCGGATAGCGCCATTCGTCAGAGGAGTTGGAGCAGCCCACCAGATCACTTCTCCCTTGCCGAACCGGTAGGTTACAACGGCTGCCGTGTCTTCGTTGCCGTAGACGACGATTTGCCTGAGAGACGTTGGCGCCCAACTCGCGGGGGGTGTCATTGTGATTTGCGGGGCGCCGCGCGTGATGGGCGAGGGCACCACGGCGTCGAAATTTTCGTTTTCCGCGAATTGTTCGCCCTCCGCAAACTTAGCGGCGCCGGGCAGGAAATCGCCAGCGGACGAGCCCGTGGCGATAACGCGGCCTCCGTTTTCAAGAAACTCAGTAATCGCGAAACGTTCTTCTTCGGAAGGAGGCTGTGCGGGCTGGGCAAGAATCAGCAGGTTGTTGGCAGCGTCTCGCGGCAACTGAGTGGGCGGCTGTTCCCAGCGGGAAACGTTATACCCGAGTTCCTGGAGCAGTGAAAAGGCTCCTTTGGCACCGTCCCACGAGGCGGAGTAGCTCGACGGAATCGCGGAAGCGCCGGCGATCTGCGGCGGCGAAATTATCGCCGAGACTATGACCAGAATCGCGAACAGTACGCCAACGCCGATCAGGAGTTTGCGGTCGGCGCTGTCGAGGCCGTGAGGCATCCAAATTTCTCCAAATGAGTTTTCGCTCCAGACCAATCCGCCGGCGAAGCGGGCCGGTCGCCATACCAGATCAACTCGAAATGGCCAGTCAAATCGCGAAGCACAGTCTGCTGATTCGGATACGAATCGAGGAGCCGCAGCGATTCTCTGGGTGTTCGGGAGCGATCGCGCGCCAGCAGCTTAAGATCTTCCAGCCGGGCGATGGCGGCCCAATACGCGCAGTGGACAGCTTCACGATATTCGCCCTTTTCGGCTGCCGCCAGCGCGTCGCGCACCCACGCCCGCGCATCACTCGGCGCTGCGGGCGCGAAGGCCGGCATTTCAGTCATGCGCGCATCTCGCGACAGCGTGCGAAATGCCCAATAGCCGATCGCCAGCAACGCCAGAGCGATTACGCTCCATGCCAGAAAGTTGCCCGTCTTGGCGCTGATATGAAGGCGGCGCAGCAGCCGGTCAATTTGCCTGGCAATCCACAGACCGATCCGTTCTTCCAGCAACTGCCACGCGCCGGGGCCCTTCAGTCCTTCGAATTCCTTTTGCCGAAAAACTTTATTTAAATCAGCGCGCGCGGCGGACTCTGATACATCGTCTGTTCGCTTCTCCAGTTCGATTGCGGATTGGCGCATTGTTTCGAGGCGGAATTCAATATCCCGCGCGATTGTGCCGGCGTTCTTCGGGCGGGTCTGCAAGTCCGCAAGAGCGGAATCGAGCGAGTCGGTCGACACGCGGAATTCCGTTCCGTTCGCGCGGACGACCCAAACAGAGGGCAGGGAACTCCTGAAGCTTGAAATTTCAGCGGGCTGATTCTTGATCCGTTCGATCAGCCTGGAATCACGTTGGAGTTCTGCCTCGTAGGAGTGCAAATCGAGAGCTGGCGTTTCATTGCGGGACTGAGCATCGCGTGCGTGCGCTTGAGGCGCTCCCGCTGAGAGAAAGAGCGCGAGTAAATACAATGCCGTGATGAAGGTTCTTAGAGGCTTGGCATCATCCGTTGGCCGCTGCACTTTGAATCAGGCAGGCAAAACAGCGCCCGGTGCGGATCCACCGGTTGCTGGTCCTGTTCCCATCGCACCCATGAGGTGCTCCAAATCAAAGGCTTCCTTGCGCACGCGCAGATTGTAATACATCAGCGAGAATGCGATGCCTCCAACCGGGGCCACCAGCACCTGGGAGATAAAAGCGGTGACGTATTGCAGTATCACCAATCCAAATGGCAGAAGATGAGGACGCGGCGTCGCGGCCATTATGGTAAACGGCAATTGCAGGACAACGCCCGCTATCAAAGCAAGCACCCACGTCAACACAAAGATCAGAAACATTTGCATCGCAAAACCCCTGGTAAGCTCCATGCTGCGGCTTATTGCGGTACTCGGACCTTCATCTTCGAGCATAGCGGCCGGAACGGCAACTCCCGTACGACATGCCAGTATGATTCCCGGAATCACCAGGAATATGAATCCGACAAATACAAGCAAGCCGACCAGAAAAATTACGCCGAGAACCTGAAGAATGTGCCCGCGAACTTGACCAAAGGATCCGCGAATGCTGGTTGGCCTGCCGAGATAAATGTCGGAGACAGCAAAAATCGTCGCTGCCTGTCCTACGCTGGAGAGAACAAACGTCAAGATGAGGACTAGAAACGCGCCGCCTATTCCGGCGAGGATCAAGGCGGAAGAGACTTGTGGAGCATGAGGCGTGCCGGCCGTGGCCAGCGGCGCGCGCGTCAGCGCCGTGATTGTGACGTTGAAGATGAAGAGCACGAAAAACGGCAAAGACATGATTCCGGCGAACAGCCAGAAGTCGCTTCTGTATAACCGGAACGTGCGGTCCAGAACTTCACCGATGGTCATCGGGCACAAGTCAACATTCGCCATGAAGCCCTCCCAAGCACAGGGGTGAAAGTCGCGCAGATATAAACATAGCTTAACTGAGAACGCAAGTAACGCGAACGAGTACGGGCACGGGTGAGGCGAAAGAAGCAATGTGGCGAAAGATCTGAAATTCGGAGCCGAACGGCGGGACAGGTATCACTTAGAGCACGAAGTTCCAATCCGGTACAGCCGTACCATTTTCAGACCCACTGGTTCTAGTACTAAACTATTCGACACACAGGTTGCCATCCCGGGGAGGTACCGCTCTCGTGTCGCTCAAGTTCCCGTTCAATCCGGCTCGTCAAGGTGGGCAACCAGTCGATTTTTTGGAGGTTTGGATCGACTTCGAGCCAGCATATTAGGCAAGGGAGAGACCATGGGTAATGGAATGCGGTGCGTGCTTGCGGCAGTTCTTGGCTTTGCATTCTCGGGGGGATTAGCAGCGCAAACTCAGCAAACTCAGCCGGCGCAAGCGCCGGAACCACCGGTAATTGCCTCGAACCAGCCAAAAACGGCAGACGAAGCCGTCAACCGAATTATCACGCGAGAACACCAGGAAGTCTCAACCCTGCGTCACTACAGCCCCATCGTTGAAACCTATATTCAGGACATGCGGTGGGACGCGCAATTGGGCCCTGTGCCTGAGAAAGATCACTATTTTCTGGGCGTGGCGGACTTGAGCAAGGGCGTGATGGACCGCTCGATGCTTCCTGACACGGATACCAAATGGACGCACAAGCTGAATCCGTTTAAGGGCATCTCTTCGCTTCTGGGGAATTCGTACGTCCCAGCGGGATTCCTGCAGATGATATTCGTGGACCCCACTAGCTTTGACAAACAGCACTACAAGTTTGCCTATCTACGGAGCGAGTTTCTGGGGTCCGTGAAGTGTCTGGTATTCGACGTGACGCCGCTGCCGAAGTCCGGAGACGGCAGATTCCAGGGCCGCATTTGGGTGGAGTCGCAGGACTACACGATCGTGCGCTTCAACGGCATTTTTCTGCCGATGGCCAGCCTACTCGACTCCAACCTGCACTTCGATAGCTGGCGCACGAACGTGGCTCCGAATCAATGGATCCCCTCGTATATTTACAGCGCCGAATCGGATCTGAACGATTTTCCGTTTGGACACATCCGTTACCGCTCGCAAACGCGGCTGTGGGGCTACGATCCGAAGCTCGGAAGTCACGAGACCGAATTCAGCCAGTTGACCGTGGAATCTGCCAAACCAGTGGCCGATGAAGCGGAAGCCCCGGGCGGCACGGAAGAGGACTGGCAGCGCGAAGGCGAAGACAACGTGATTGACCGGCTGCAACGCAACGGGTTACTCGCTCCCAGAGGCCCCGTGGATAAAGTGATGGACACGGTCGTGAACAACATGGAGGTGACGAACAATCTGGACATCCAGCCGGAGGTGCGCTGCCGCGTGCTGCTGACCTCCACTCTTGAGGCGTTCACAATTGGACATACAATCGTCCTGAGCCGCGGCTTGTTGGACGTGCTTCCCGATGAAGCCAGCCTTGCCGCGATACTGGCGCATCAGCTTGGCTCGGTGGTGACCGGCTGGCCGCTTCGGGATGCCTATTCATTCAGCGACACGACAATGGTCACAACCGCTGACACGATGAAGCGTATGTCATTCCGCAATTCGGAAGCCAGCGAGGAACTTGCGGCGAAAAAGGCCGTGGAGCTGCTGAAGAATTCGCCGTACAAGAATCAGCTCGGCACCGCCGGACTTTTCTTGAAGCAACTCGCCGCGGAGCAGAAGAATCTGCCGTCATTAATCAGCGCGAACCTGGGGAACCACGTGTTCATGGCGTCGCAGCTGATCCAGGCGGCGCCGCAGTTGGAGCCCATGAAAGTTGACCAGGTTGCTGCGCTTCCCTTGGGGTCGCGAATCGTGCTCAATTCATGGGACGATAGCCTCGACATGGCGAAGACGAAGCACGTTCAAATACTTTCCGCGCAGGCGAAAAGGCCCTTTGAAATTGCCACATTTCTACCATATCTGACGCGATACCAGAACGCGTCACATGCGGCGGCCGGAGATGCGGCAGCAACGGCCGTGGCCAAGCAAAATCCCAAGTAGCGACAACTTCTCGAAAAGGCCCGGGTGGGCGTCGCTTCCGGATGCCAACCGGGTCTTTCTGCCTTCGGCGCAAACGCAGGCGGTAATTCGGCGTGGTTCACAGATGCCGGGCTCGCGGCCATCTCACAGACTCCGCGACGCATCGCACTCTATGCCCTCTGCCCTCGAAATCTTGCCGATTAGCAATGCACTTGAGCCGGTCTGGGTCGACTCGACGGGAAAGGGCTATCATCCAGCATGCAGATTTCGCAGATTATTCAGGCATGGGGAAGAATTCTACGGGGCCAACTTCCGTCCCTCTCGATAGAAATCACGCGCGAATGCCCGCTGAGATGTCCGGGCTGCTACGCTTTCGATCCCGCGCATCTGGGCGGCGGACAAACGTTGCGCGACTTGAACGATCGCAGCGGGCAAGCTCTTGTGGAGGGCGTACTCGAAGTCGTGGATCGGCTGAAGCCTTTGCATTTATCCCTGGTCGGAGGCGACCCGCTGGTCCGCTATCGCGAGCTCGATTCGCTCATTCCGCAATTGCTGGCTCGTGGAATTGACGTGCAGATTGTTACCAGTGCGTTCAGGCCATTGACTGCGGGGTGGGCAGGCATGCCGCGCCTGCACGTAGTGGTTTCCATTGACGGCTTGCAGCCGGAGCACGACATCCGGCGCGCCCCCGCAACCTACGAGCGCATTCTGAAAAACATCGCCGGGCAAAAAATCACCGTCCATTGCACGGTCACAAGTCAAATGATGAAGCGGCCGGGCTATCTGGGCGAGTTTCTGAAATTCTGGACGCCTCGTCCGGAGATCAAGAAAGTGTGGTTCAGTTTATTTACTCCTCAAATCGGAGATGCGCTTCCGGAAATACTGGAGCCCGGCGAGCGAGCGCGGGCGATTGCGGATATGACGCAGTTACGGAAACAATATCCCAAACTGGACATGCCGGAGTCCGTGATCCGGCAATTTTCCTCACCACCGGCCACTCCGGAAGACTGTATTTTTGCGCTGACCACCAGAACGTTGTCCGCGGATCTGCAAACGGAGATTACTCCGTGCCAGTTCGGAGGGCACCCGGATTGCGCCTCCTGTGGATGCTTCGCCTCCATGGGGCT
Organism: Candidatus Acidiferrales bacterium; assembly: GCA_035279805.1. GTDB lineage: Bacteria > Acidobacteriota > Terriglobia > Acidiferrales > UBA7541 > DAHUXN01. The sequence goes on along the minus strand of DATEHB010000161.1, from coordinate 4,609 downwards.
CGCGTCGGTCGGAGCTCATAAACTTGCGGGCATAGTTCCCGTGGCAGCGATTCTCAAAGCGTCCATCAAAATCGGCCATTCCAGAAAAACTGGCGGTTTCAGCCTGAATGTTCGCAGGAATCACGACGCAAACGAAGTATTCCGCGTTTTGCAGCCGGAAGAGTACCGAACCCACGACGGAAACCGGAATTAACAGAAAGCAGAAAAATGTTGGGATGGTGCCGAGGGGCAGAGTTGAACTGCCTACGCCGGCCTTTTCAGGGCCGCGCTCTACCGGTGAGCTACCTCGGCACAGGAATGAACAAAGATTGTACGGACGCGTTTCAAACGTGTCAATTCGGATTGAACAGGCAGAAACTGAAGTTATTTTACGGATTCGTCGAATTCGCGCATCCAGTCTTTTTTCTTCAACACTTCGCGCGGACGCGAGCCGTCGGGCGGGCCGACGATTCCATCTTTCTCCATCAAGTCGATTAGCCGCGCGGCGCGGCCGTAGCCGACGCGTAATCGCCGCTGCAAAGTGGAAGTAGATGCACGGCCCATTTCGCATACGACGCGCACGGCATCCTGATAAAGCGCGTCGTCGACTTCTTCGGCGCCATCTGTTCCGCCTTCCGCGCCGCTCGCATTTTCGTCGCGCGGCGGCTTGAGCAATTCCTCGTTGTAAATTGCCTTCGCCTGATCGCGCCAGAATTCGCACACCGCCGCGACTTCCGATTCGGTGACGAGCGGTCCGTGGATGCGATGAATGCGCGAAGATCCCGCCGGCAGATAGAGCATGTCGCCGCGTCCCAGCAGCGATTCCGAGCCATTGGTGTCGAGAATCGTGCGCGAGTCCACTTTACTGGCCACGCGGAACGAAATGCGCGCCGGGAAATTCGCCTTGATCAATCCGGTGATGACGTCTACGGAAGGCCGCTGCGTTGCCAAAATTAAATGGATGCCCACGGCGCGGGCCATTTGCGCCAGCCGCGTGATGGATTCCTCGACGTTCGTCGTATCGACCATCATCAAATCAGCAAGCTCGTCGATGACGATTACGATGTAGGGCAGGGGCTTGTGTTCGGTCTCTTCGACATCATCGAAGAGCGACATCGGCTGGCCTTTCTCGAATGTCCGATTGTACTGGTCGATGTTGCGCACGCCGCGCTGCGCCAGCAGTTTCAGGCGGCGCTCCATTTCGCGCGTGGCATTGCGCAGCACGTTGGATGCGACTTTCGGGTCCGTGACGACGGGCGTGTACAAATGCGGAATGTCTTCGTAAAGCCCCAGCTCGATGCGCTTGGGGTCGATCAGCACCACTTTCAATTCGTCGGGCGTAGATTTGAACAGCATGCCCATCAGCATAGAGTTGATGAACACGCTTTTGCCCGTGCCGGTCGCACCTGCGATCAGCAAATGCGGCATCTGCGCCAGATCGGCGGCGCGAATGTGTCCGACAAGATCTTTGCCGAGCGGCAGCGCTAATTTCGTCGATGAATGCGAAAACTCCGGCGACTCGATCACTTCGCGCAATGCGATTGTTTCGCGATGCGGATTCGGCACTTCGATGCCGACGGTCGATTTTCCCGGGATGCGCTCAATCAAAATCGATTCGGCTTTCAGAGCTAGGCAAAGATCGTCCGCAAGTCCCGTGATGCGGCTGTACTTGATTCCCGCTTCGGGCTTCAATTCGAATGTGGTGACCACGGGGCCGGGATTGATTTGCGTGACATGCCCCGCGACGTCGAATTCCGCGCATTTCTGTTCAATCGCTCGCGCGTATTCCTTCAGCTCCGGCTCGGTCATGCGCTCACTACGTTCCGCTCCGCGCAACAACGTTGGCGAAGGCAGCCGGTAGGTAGTTTTTCCCTTCGCGATTTTCGGTTCCACACCGGATTTTCGCGGCGCTGGCCCGGTTTCGGCTGATTCGCTGAACGTAATGACGGGCGCGACGCGGCGCGATTCGTCTCTCTCTCGTTCCTCGTGGTCATTGTGCGCGGCGATTTCTTCCACGTCTCGTATGGTGGTCGCGACTTTTGTTTTCTGCTGCGCGGGCACCGCCGGTCTGCCGGCAATCTTGATTTCCTCAACGCGTTTGCGCAGCTTCTCCGACTCGCGCGCTTCGCGCCAGTCTTTAACACGGTCGATCAGCGCCAGGATGCGTTTGCCGATAAAGCCTTGCGCGCCCAGTGGCCCGCGCAGCCACTTTGCCGTGCCCGCAAAGGTAAAGTGCGTGGTCAACAACAACGCCACGAAAATGCATGCCAGCGCCACCACGTGCGCTCCAATGGAAGCAAAGGCTGCACGCAAAGCGTGCGCCATCAGCTCGCCCAGCATTCCGCCGGGTGGCAGCGCGCCGCGTACGTCAGGTGCTTCCATCAGCGAAAGTTCCGCAGGCAGGGCAAAAATAAATAGTGAGCACCCAACCAGCTTTGCGATCGGCGCATTGATTTTCTGGCTGAGAAACCGGCGGAACGCTAGCAGGAACAACCCCACGGGGAAGAGAAACGCGGCGTATCCGATACCCTGAAAAAAAAGGTCCGCGACATGCGCGCCTACGGGACCGATCCAGTTGTGAGACGGTCCGCCAATGGGCGGCGCGGCGGAAACATTGAATGCCGCGTCCTGCGGCGAATAGGAGAGCAGACTCAGTGCGAGCAACACGGCGAGCGTGATGCCCACAAAGCCGATTAGTTCGTTGATGCGACGATTTTCCGTCAAGGCGAATATGCGCACAATTTCTCCTGAGCTGTTGGGGAAGGCCTCAGCTTCGCACGGGACGCGTGGGCGCTAGCGCGCGTGACCCATTTGGAGGAACAATAACAGAATCACTATACCGAGCAGAATCCGGTAGTAAATGAATATTTTCAGCGTGCGTACTTGCAGATAACGCAGGAAGAACGCGATAACGATCATTCCCACCACCGCCGACACAGCAATGCTGATGAAAATCGTTGAGAAGGGAAGCGCGAGCGTTCCCGCGCGATGCATTTTCAAGAGTTTAGGCAGTTCGATCACCGCCGCGCCAGCGATCACAGGAGTCGACAAAATGAATGAAAACCGCGCCGCCGCTTCGCGCGTCATGCCTCGAAACAATCCAGCGGTAATCGTGATTCCAGAACGCGACACGCCGGGGAACAGCGCGAAGGCTTGCGCAACACCTATCGCAATCGCGTCGACGAAATTCACACGTTCAATCGGCCGGTCTAACCGCCCCGCGTATTCGCCGCACCACATCAGCAGTCCCACGACGATCAGCGCCACGGCGATTGCCAGGATGTACCACGCTTCGCCGCGCCTGTCCTCGATCTGATGCTGAAACAGCGCGCCCACCACGGCCGCAGGGATTGTACCCGCCACGATATACCAGAACATTTTCCTCTGATGCTCCACGTATTCATAACTTGCGCGGCGCGGATAATGCAGCCCGATTCCCGCCGCGATAAGCTGGATCCAATCGCGCAAGAAATAAAGGACCACGGCCAGCAGCGTGCCCACATGGAGCGCGACGTCGAACGCCAATCCGGGGTCCGGCCATCCGGCCAGCCACGGGAACAAGATCAGATGTGCCGTCGAGCTGACGGGCAGAAATTCCGTGATGCCCTGAATGATCGCGAGAATAATCGCCTGGTAGAGGTGCATCGTAGCTCATTTCTCCTGGGACGCGGTTCCGGCGAGCGCCTTCGACATCGCGAACGCGTCGAGCCCGCCGGGATAATAGTTGCGAATCCGGCCGCGTGTACGATAGCCGTGCTTCTTCCAGAAAACAATCGCGGCTTCGTTGTTGGTTGCCGTTTCCAGCCACACCTCGCGCGTGCCGAGTTTTCGCAAACGCGCCTCCGCACGACGGAGAAGAGAAGCGCCCACGCCGGCGCGGCGGTGCAATTCGAGCACGTCAATCGTGATGATGTGCCCGTGCGGTTTCTGTCGCGAGGTAATCACGAATCCGATGATATTTCTTCTCGCGGCCTCTATGGCAGCCTTTGCGCCACTGCCAACGCGGCCCTTGCAGTAAATTTGCGCGACTAAGCATTCCGCGCGCGGCAACCTCAGATACCAGCGCAGCTCGCCTCGCGAATACGCAATGTCCGCCGCGTAGCAAACCTGATCAATAGCGTAAATCGCCTCGAAGTCCGTCGCACGATAATCGCGAATCGAGAATTTCACGGTTCACAATGATACCCGTGAATGCCCGCTCGCCGTGACTCCCGAAATACTCTGCGCGCGACGAGTTTGAGTTGCCAAGCGTGCCTGCGACAGGCGGCTTCAGTCTCCGCAATCCCATTTCGGTTGCAGGGCCGTTTGTAGCGCGCGAACCGACAATCATCGGCCCCTACAGAAGCAGGGACGAAGAACGACAGCCTTGGCAGGTTTTTCCTGCGCGGGGAAGGGAAGCGCCGTCGGGACTATTCGTCCAGGCGCCTCTTTTTGCGTTTCTGCTTCGCAATGTAGCGCGCCAGATTGGCCAGCGCGTCCTCCCACATCGCGTCGACAAATGTGCGCAAACCAAGGAGCGTCTCGGCGTTCAAATTGAAATAGTGGCGCGTGCCTTCGCGGCGCTCGCTGACCAGCCGCGCGTGTTTCAGGATTTTCAAATGCTGCGAAACGGCCGGGCGCGTGACCGGCA
>DATEHB010000160.1:0-16295 GCA_035279805.1 Candidatus Acidiferrales bacterium | reverse complement strand
GGAGTTTTGCAATGAGATTAACGGGCAGGTCGATTTTGGGGAATGAGTCAGGCGGACCAGGCGGCAAGATATTTCGCGCGATAAATCCCGCCACCGGGCAGGAGCTTGAGCCGAATTATTATTCTGCTGACTCGAAGGAGGTGGACGCTGCCGCGCGAAAAGCCGCGAACGCGTTTGCTGAATATAGAGGAGTATCGGGAAAGACAAAAGGTACGCTGCTGAGGAAAATTGCGGAACAAATCGAGGGCTTGGGCGACGATTTAGTGACACGAGCCGTGCAGGAAACGGCTCTGCCGCCTGCAAGGATCAAAAACGAAACGACGCGCACTTGCTTTCAGCTTCGACTTTTCGCGGAAGTGGTGGAAGAAGGATCGTGGGTCAATGCGCGAATTGACCAGGGCGATGCCGGACGCAAGCCGATGCCGAAGCCGGATGTACGGTCGTTGTGGATGGCGCTTGGGCCGGTGGCGGTTTTTTGCGCAAGCAACTTTCCGATTGCGTTTTCGGTGGCGGGAGGAGATACAGCGTCGGCGCTGGCCGCGGGGAATCCCGTGATCGTGCGCGCGCATGCAGCGCATCCGGGTACCGCGGAGCTGGTGGGGCAAGCAATTCAACGCGCGGTGAAAGAATCGGCCTTGCCTGAGGGTATTTTTTCGCTGCTGTTTGATGCGGGAACGGAGGTCGGACTGACGCTCGTCACTCACCCCGACATTAAGGCGGTCGGTTTCACAGGATCGAAAAACGGCGGGCGGGCGCTGATGGATGCGGCAGCATCGCGTCCGGAGCCGATTCCGGTATTTGCCGAAATGAGCAGCATAAATCCTGTCTTCATCTTGCCTGGTGCGATGAAGGAAAGAAGCGCTGAGATCGCGAAAGGCGTGCATGCCTCCGTGACGCTGGGCGCTGGGCAATTCTGCACGAAGCCGGGAGTGATTGTGGTGGGAAACAATGCGCGTTCAAGCGAATTTGCAATGAGTGTGAGGGAGTTGATGAAAACGAGCGGCGAGTTCACGCTGCTGACATCGCGAATCCATGAGGCTTACCATGCTGGAATCGACGCCAGGAGCCACGAAGATAAAGTGCGACAAGCGTTACGCGCTGGTGCGGAGTCGAAGGCAAGCGGATTTCGGGTGGGTACAGCTCTTTTCGAAACGGACGCGGCTGCTTTTCTGGAGAATGCGAAGCTGCATGATGAGATCTTCGGCCCTTCGACATTGATTGTCCGGCATAACTCCCGCGACGAGCTTTTGACGATCGCGCGAGGACTCGAAGGGCATTTGACGGCCACGCTGCATGGCACTGACAACGATCTCCGCGACTTTGCGGACCTGGTTGCGATCCTTGAGAGCAAGGTTGGAAGGTTGATTTTCAACGGCTACCCAACGGGAGTGGAAGTTTGCCATGCGATGGTGCACGGAGGACCGTTTCCAGCCACGTCCGATGGACGTTCAACTTCGGTGGGGACGCAGGCAATTTACCGTTTTGCGCGGCCCGTGTGTTATCAGGATTTCCCGAACGCCGCGCTTCCCGCTGAGCTGAAGAACGAAAACCCTCTTGGAATTTGGCGGCTGGCCGATGGACAAGTGACGCGGGATAAATTAACAGAAACGGCTGGAGCAAAGTCGGCTTGAGGGCAGATTCAATTCTCGCTCAGCATTCTATTTCTTAACTTCCCAATCAAATCTTAGTGATGCTCCAAGAAACCTGATACATTTCCGGCGATGATTCATCGTGTTAGCTGGTCATTTCGCCGGAGTGGGGTGCGCGTATGACGTTCACACTGCTCGATTGGACTGCAATTTTAGGTTACCTGGCGATCACACTCCTTTTGGGACTTTATTTTCGGCGGCGCTCGGGGAAAAGTACGGAGGATTATTTTGTCTCGGGACGCAGAGTGTCGTGGTGGCTGGCGGGAACGTCGATGGTGGCGACAACCTTTTCCGCGGACACGCCATTGCTCGTTGCCGGAATCGTCTACACGCAGGGAATCGCGGGAAACTGGATCTGGTGGGCTTTTTTGCTCTCCGGGATGATGACGGTGTTTCTGTTCGCGAAGTTGTGGCGGCGGTCAGGATTGATGACTGATGTGCAGTTCGCGGAGATGCGATATGCAGGCAAGCCGGCGGCGTTTCTGCGCGGATTCCGCGCGGTTTACCTGGGACTGCTAATGAATTGCCTGATTCTGGGCTGGGTAACGAAAGCAATGATCCTAATCATCGGCACAACGATGGGGCCGACGATGCAGGGATGGCCAGTGTTCACGGGATTTGTGAACTGGCTGAGTCAAATTTTTGGTCCGGCGTTTGCGGGCACTAATGGGCAGGCGCTCGCGGTCTGCGTCTTTTTTCTGATTCCGTTCACGGGGATTTACGTTTCACTCGGAGGATTGTGGGGCGTGCTGTGGACGGACCTGTTTCAGTTCGTGCTGAAAATGGGAATCGTAATCGTGGTGGCGTATTACGGAGTGATTGCGGCGGGCGGTGTGGGTCCGATGACCGCAAAAATCGAGGCGATGCGCGCGGTAAATGGAGGATCGGATCCGCTGGCGTTTTTTCCGGACTTTTCACGCGGACTCTCCAGCGAAGCGCTGTGGACTCTGCCGGTGATTACTTTTGTGGTGTATTTGGGAATTCAGTGGTGGGCGTTCTGGTATCCGGGCGCGGAGCCTGGGGGCGGCGGATACATCGCGCAACGCATTTTCAGCGCCCGCAACGAGCGCGAGGGATTGTACTCGGTTTTATGGTTCAACATCGCCCAGTATGCGGTGCGTCCGTGGCCGTGGATTTTCACGGCGCTTGCCGCGATCGTGCTGTATCCGGGGCTGACGCGTCCGGAGACGAGCTACATGTTGATCGTGACGCAGCATGTGCCGCATGCGCTTCGCGGAATTATTCTGGCGGGATTCCTGGCAGCGTTCATGTCGACGATTGCGACACAACTGAACTGGGGTACGTCATATCTGGTGGAGGATGGTTACCGGCGATTCATCAAGCGCAGAGGGAGCGAGCGTCATTATGTGTATGTGTCGCGCGTCGTGACGCTGCTTCTGGTGGTTGTTACAGGATATGTTTCGGCGCATCTGGCGTCGATTCTCTCGGGCTGGCAGGACGTGCTGGAGCTTGGCGCGGGGACCGGGAGTGTTTATTTGTTGAGATGGTATTGGTGGCGAATCAATGCGTGGAGCGAGATTTCGGCGATGGCGACTTCGCTCGTCGTGGTGCTGGGAGTGCGCTCCGAATGGCTATCTCAGTCGTTGGTGCACCGGCCGGAACTCTTCACGGGCTCCGGCTCGGTGGTTTTTGCAAAGACGGCGCTGACGGCAACGCTTGCGACTTCCTTTGTATGGGTCATTGTCACGCTGATGACGAAGCCGGAACCGGATGCGAAGTTGCTGGCATTTTATCGCAAGGTGCGTCCGCAAATTACGGGCTGGCGGCCAATCGCGGCGCGAGCGCCCGAAATTCCTCAGACTCATGGCTTGGCGCGCAATTTGTGGTGCTGGATTCTGGGCTGCGCGATGACGTACGGCGCATTGTTTGGCGTGGGGAAATTGCTTTTACGCGAATGGGGGATCGGCACGCTTCTGATCGTATTGGCGATTGTGACCGCGTGGCTGATTTATCGCGAACTCAGACGCAGCTTTGCTGATGCGCCAAGCGCTACTTAGCTTGTCAGTTCGATGCGCCAAAATCGGCGACGCCAACTTGCACAATGGTTTGATGATTATCGGTTGTCTCCGGCGGGGCCGGCGACTTCCGTTTGCGGATCCTTCCAGTGGCATTCGATGCTGAACGCAAGTCTTCCGTCCAAATTCCGTACACACGGCCATTGAATGCCGCAAGACCTGTGTAATCGCCGATGAAGTCGTCGCGGGATTGGAAGGACTTGCGTGTCCATGCGTAGTTTTGGAAATGCCGGCCACCGTCGGTTGAACGGCCAAGAACGACAGTTGTGTTTCTGTTTTTAGGGTCGTCGCGGCGATCGTAAAAGATCACATAGGCGGCGCCCGTCACGGGGTCGACCGCGAGCCACTGAAAAAATTGATCGGAGCCGTTGTGAATCGGATCCGAGTTCACGCGAATGGCCGAGGACCAGGAAGTTCCGCTGTCTTCAGAAGTCGAAACAAAAATATCGACGTCGCCGTTGCGATAGTCGCTCCAGGAGATGAAAAGACGACCTGTTGTAGCGTCCAGGGCAATCTGCGGGAAGCCGTTGGCGCGATCTACGCTCGAGACCTTGAAATAGAGCGGCGCAACGTCGAGAACCTCCCTCGAAGGCGCGAATGTTTGGCCTCCGTCCTTTGAATACGTGAACGCGATGTTGGCACCGTCGGCCCAAACGACGTAGAGCGTTCCATCGGACGCAACAGCGCCACTGAATCCTTCGACCGCGCCATTGTCGTCGCGAGGGAGGCCTTCGTGCGAACTGATTTCGATGGGAGCGGACCACGTGTCGCCATCGTCAGTGGAGCGCGAAAATAGAATCGCCGATTTCGCGAGTGTGAATTGCGTCCAGCCGACATAAAGATTCCCGGCATGCGGGCTTTTTGGATTGGTGTCCGCGACGATGTAGGGCTTGTCCTCGAAGGGAATGCCGGGTTCGGTGGGATGCGAAATGACGGAGGAAGCTTTCGCGTTCCATGTCTTGCCACCATCGAGCGAACGCCGAACGAAGATGCCATTGCGAGTAGCATTGTGCGCCCAGTAATTTTCCGTTCCGAGCTTGTCGAAGGCGATGTAGCAGAGAAATGCGCGGCCCCCATTGTCGAAAGTGACCGAGACGTCGCCCGACACGCTGTAATCTTCCGGAGCCGCTCCGGACGCCAGCGCCCAATGTTCTCCGGCATCGGTGGAGTAGGCTGCGGCAGCCCGCACTTGGTACGCGGCGACGATCTGCTGGAAATGATTCGGATTCACGGCAATCGACGGCTCGTTGAAGAATCCAGAATGAGGAGTGAGGTTAATCACGTGCGAAGCGGGAGCAAGAGGCAACGTCTGAGCCATTGCAAAGGGTGCGAGGATTGCGAAGAGGAGGGAGAAGCAAAGCCCGGATGTCCATTTTGGGGAGCGAGAATTGCAGAGATCGGTGATCCCCACATCAATGCGAGTTCGCATGAGTATTCCTCCGAGGCGCGACGCAAAAACAGCATCTTCAAACGAACGAATGGGATGCAACTTAGTGGTCGAAGAAAAAAACTTGGGGATGGGTATCGGCGGCAGTCGAAGAAATCGCTCGAACTTGCGCCGGTGACACCATGTAGAAAACGAACTGCGGCGCAAGAAGGGGTGGGGAGCTCGCCGATATAGCGCCACGGCCATTTGCGCCGATGGTATATGTTGCCTTGAGGGCCAAATTCGAACTGGGGATTCCGGAACCGCCAGCCTCGTCCAATTTTCCGGAAATATTTCCCGCGCCGTCGGACAAAATCGAACCGGCAAAGTCATTTGATGTCTTGTCTGATGTTAAAAGAGAGGCGCTCAGCGATGGCCCGAAAGTGAAATAGCTCGACAAGGAGGCGGAATTGAAGGGGCCTCCTACTTGCGGCTCGACGATGCCTGTTGAGGCGGCGGAATCCTGTCCGATGAGAAAGGCTTGATTCGGTCCGATCAGGTATAACACGGCGAGCTGGTTGCTCAGACCGCTGGTGGTGGCGCGTCCGTTCGAAGCCACGGAATACGAGCCGCTGGCGCCTGCGTTGGAGGTGATAGTTCCAGCGTCATTCGTATCCAGCGTGGAGCTAATGCCGGTGTTTCCGTCCGCCATGAGCAGACCGGCCAGTACGGAGGCGTTGCCGGAGGGGCCAAGTCCTGTAGCCGTGGCGACGCTCGGGCCACTCAGTGAAGTCTTATCGAACGAGGACTGAGATTGGAGGCGGGCTTCGCCAACGGTCATGGGATTTGTCTTACTGATCGGATCGATACCGATGAACAACGCGTCGGAGGGCGTGACCATATAGAACACCAAATTGAGAGTGACCGGAGTTGGCAATGTCAGACTGGCGGCACCACGGCCGTTTTGGGCCAGGAGAAACGTGCCCGTTACGCCGCTAAGATTTGTTCCCAGAGCGCCCGCGAAATTGGTGTCGATATTTCCATTTTTGAACAGGCTGGTGCCATCGGCATTGAAGACTCCGGCGAGGGCATCACGCTTGCCGGAAGGATCGGTCCCTGCGAGCTCGAAAGCATAGTTTCCGCTAAAACTCTGCGCCGTGAAATTGGGAACACCCTGCTTTCGTAATATGCCTGTGCCATGGGTCCCTGTACTGTCCGCCTCGATAAATTGCGCGTCGCCGTTTGCGTCCAGGGCGAACTGATAAGTTGAGACGATGGCGGCGGAGTTAAGTGTAAAGCTGCCGCGACCGTCCGAGCCGATGGAATAACTGCCAGCAACGGTAGTGTTCTGAACGGGGCCAGGCCCGTTGTTCTGAGTGGAGCCCGCAGGATTGTTGTTATTGCTGTCTTCGGAACCGAAAATGCCGCCCGTTCCGCTTGCGAGCAAGGTTCCGCCAAGGACGACCGGTCCGGAGGAATTAAATCCGCTGAAGACGAACACATAGTTACCGTTCAAAAGCGCATTGTTATTGACAGAACTGACGATGGAAATGCTTAAGGTGGCCGCAGCGGTTTGCGGCGTGGGTTCCGCGTCGGTGACCTGCACGGTGAAAGTGTTGGTCGAGACAGCCGTCGGCACTCCTGAGATCACGCCGGACGCGCTCAAAGTTAGTCCGGACGGCAGTATGCCACCGGTGACTTTCCACGCGAACGGACCCACGCCGCCAGTTACGCGGAGTTGCTGGCTATAAAGAGTTGCGGTGTTTGCCTGCGGGAGTGACGTCGTGGCGATTGCCAGCGAACCAGGCACGCCGACTGTAAGGCTTAAGGCCTGCGTAGCAGTCTGCGGCTGTTGATTGGGCGGAACAAGCGCCGAGTCGGTAACTTTCACCGTGAAACCAAACGTGCCTTGTGTTGTCGGAGTTCCGGAAATTTGCCCGGTCGTTGCATTCAATGCGAGCCCAGGAGGCAACGCACCGGCAGTAATTGCCCAGGTCAGGGGAGGGACGCCTCCGGAGGCTGCCAAGGGGAAATTGTAAATGCTGCCCTGGGCGGCATTCGTCAGGGAAGTCGAAAGGATGGCGAGTGGGGGAGCAGGCGCGATTATGATCGTATACGACTGCGAGGCTGTGAGCGGCGGATTACCTTGATCGGTTACGAGCACCGTGAAATTGAACGTGCCCCCGTTGGAGCTCGACCGTCCTGAAATCAGGCCATTCGTATCGAGATGGAATCCCGCTGGCAGGCTGCCCGAAGTGAGGCTGAAGAACAACGGGGCGACGCCGCCATTCGCGACAATCTGCTGGCTGTAGTTTTGGCCATTAATGGCGCCCGGCAGGGACGTCGTGGAGATCGTGGGAGCGGGGCTAACCGAAATATTCAACGTAGCGGTGGTCTTCGTGTTTGCCTTTGCGGTAGCGGTAAGAGTTACATTCAGCAGCGTGCCCACGGATTTTGGCGCGACGTATGTCACGGAACTCGTGGTGTTGTTCGCAAGCGTGCCGCAGGCTGCGCCGGCGCAGTGCGTGCCTGACAGGCTCCACGTAACGCCTGCATCCGACTTGTCGTTCGCCACGAACGCCGTGAAAGCCACGGATTGATTTTGATCAACGAATTGGTTTGCGCCCGGAGTGATCACAATGATGAACGAGCTGGCGCCGCTGCCGCCGCAGCCTGACAGCAACGCCGCCGTCAGCAACACGAAAGCCAATCCTGTGAGAAGTATGCGGTCCCTCTTCATTCGTTCCCTGGCTTCAAATGGCGTCCTATCCTATCTGAGATCAACACAGCAATCCTCCGTTGATTCAGAAGCATACTCGTTCGCGGGAGGCCAGATTGACCAGATTAGGATCAATCCCGGCGTGCGGCAGGCTCAAGAGGTGCCCGAGCACAAAGCAAACAGGTTGAATAGCAAAATGGCTCCATGCTGTCAACGCGCATCTTCCAAGGCGCATCAAGCATGCGCGGTGACTGGTCTAGTAGAGCACGAACTCCAGGCCAACTGGATGCGCTTTTGCGCGCGCCCGTTGCCCCAACACGCAACGAGGAGAGACACCTCCTGTTCGGTATTAGGGCGGCTTCCGGTAGAACTGCAAAGCGTGACTCATGATTCGAAGCAATTGCTCCTCCTGATCCTGTTCCGCGTCATGAGGAGCCTATCGGCTGGAATCATCGTTCTCGTCTTTCCGTACTACATTTTGCAATCTCTTCGATACAGCGCGTTGGACTTGGGCTTGCTTTATACTGCCGCCACGTTGGCGACGGCCGGGTTCGCATTGCTATTTGGTTTTTTGACGGACCTCTGGGGGCGCAAAGGAACTTTGGTGCTAGCCGGAGTCTTGCTGCCGGCCGGCGCGTGGCTGGCTTTCGCTTCGGGCAAACCTCCGTTTCTGTTCCTGGCGGTGATGCTCGGTGGCTTTTCGGCGACTGGTTCGAGGGCCGCAGGAAGCGTCGGAGGCGCGGCTCAGCCCATCCAGACCGCAGTAATTGCGGATCTCACGACCCTGGGAAACCGAACGTTCTATTTTTCACTCTTCACGTTTTTGAGCGGGTTGATGGGAGCGGCGGGAATGCTGGCCGCAGTTCTCTTTAGTCCGCGGAATGCGTTTCTTGCTGCCGCGATGGCCAGTGGCGCGGGAGTTTTGTTTTTGCTGCCAATGAAATTGCGGGACCAACGCGGTGAGTGGAAGCGGCTGAAAAGCGGAAAGGTGATCGGCAAATTTTCCCTAACTGGAGCAGTGAACGGGATTTCGCAGGGGCTGATTATGCCGTTCCTGATTCCGTTTTTTGTTATCGTCCACCACGTGCCCAAGTCGCGGATGGCGGTATATGGTTTCGCGAGCGAGTTGGTGGCTGCCGTGGCAATTTTGATTGCTCCGCGAATCGAGAGGCAATTCGGATTTGTGAAGGGCGTGGCGGTTACGCGCGGTTTGGGGGCCTTGTTGCTGTTACTGCTGCCGCTGACACGGATTCTTGCATTGGCGTTGGTGATTTATTTAATCACACCCGCGTTGAGAGTGATCGCGGTTCCCGCCCAGCAGACGGCGCTGACGGCCATGGTGCGCGAAAATGAAATAGGGCGCGCCTCGGCAATGAATCAGGTCGCGCGGCTCACCGCGTCAAGCGGGGCTGTTGCGTTCACCGGATATATGTTCGACGTGTCCGACATTGCCCTTCCTTTTTATGCCTATGCAGCGGTTATAGGCGTGAGCCTGGTGCTTTATTTCCGATTTTTTGGAGCGCGGCCCGAATTGCGCGTGGAATAGGCGCTTATTTCGCCTGCACGGCAGTCGAAGGCGGCAGATCACCTTCCCATCGCGCGACAACCACCGTGGCCAGGCAATTTCCGACTACGTTGACCGTCGTGCGAACCATGTCCATCAGCGGATCAACCGCGAACAGCAGGTAGAACGATTCAATCGGGAAGTGGAACGAAGTGGCGGCGGCGAGCACAATAACCAGACTTGCGCGCGCGACGCCGGCGGTGCCCTTGCTGGTCAGGAGCAGAGTCAGCATCATCAGGGACTGCTGGCCGAGAGTGAGATGGATTCCCGCAGCTTGGGCCATAAAGATGAGTCCCAGCGATTGGTAGAGACTTGAACCGGTGAGATTGAAGCTGTAGCCCGTTGGCATCACAAAGGCGACGATCGCGCGCGGTACTCCGATTCCTTCCATGTTTTCCATCGCGCTCGGCAGCGCGGCTTCGGAGCTGCTGGTGCCGAATGCAATCGTCGAGGGCTCAGCGATGGCGCGTAAGAACTCGCGCAAGGGAACGTGAGACATGAGCGCGATCGGTAACAGAACAAAAAACACGAACACCGCGAGCGCCACGTACAACGTCGCGAGCAGTTTAAGCAGCGGCAGCATAACGCCCAGGCCGAGATGTCCCGTGGTGTAAGAGATCGCACCGAATACTCCCACCGGGGCCAGATACATCACGAGATTTGTGAACTTGAACATCACTTCCGAAAGGCTCTCGGCAAATGAGACCATCGGCCGGCGTTTGGGCTCCTTTACAAGGGCGAGGCCGATGCCGAACAAAATACTGAAAACGACTACCTGCAAGATTTGTCCTTCGGCGACCGACTTTGCGATATTTTCAGGGAAGATGTTGAGGATGAGCTGATTCGCCGGCTGCGTCGTTGCCGGAACGGATTGCTCCTTCGCTTCCGGCGGGAGATGCACGCCCACGCCTGCGCGGCTGACGTTGATCGCAATCAGGCCAATGATGAGAGCGATGGTCGAAACAATTTCGAAAAAGATCAGCGCCTTGATGGCCATACGCCCGACTTTTTTCAGTTCCGCATGACCGGCAATACCGACAACGAGCGTGCCAAAAAGCAGCGGCGCGATGATGGCCTTGATGAGGCGCAGAAAAATCGAGCCGAGAATCTGGAGTTTCATCGCCGTCGCCGGAGCGTCATGACCAACTTCTGCTCCTGCGAGCAGGCCTACGAGAATCCAAAGAGTTAGTGAGCGGCGGGCCGATGCGTAGACAGCGAGCACGGTAATGGCGAGCCAGCGGAGCGCGAGCAGCACAACAGGCGCGACACGCAGGATTCCTCCGTGGCTGATCAGAGCCAGCGCCGCAACAACTGCGCACAGAGCCAGAAACGCGATCAAAATGCGATTCGCCATGTTTACGTGCATCCGCTCTTGCATCCGCGAGTCATTGGCGGCGAACGTTATGCCTGTCGTGTGCGCAAGTCAATGCCGGAAAACGTCGCGACCAGATTCACTTTCGTAGCTGACACAATATTCAGGCAACCTTACGCGAGAAAATAGATTCTCTGCGATGTAATGCCTGCGCTGGTGTTTGTTACGCTCGTCAGCAATTTTTGCGACGAGCACTTGGCCTCACGACCAGAATTTTAGTATAAAGGTCGGCTCGATAGCGTGCGTTATCGCCTTAACTGCGCGACCGCGCCGATGAATATCGTCTTTAGTCTGTGACTGAACTCTGTAACGGGGAGGCATCGGATTGATACAAGTTCAAGACTTAACGAAATCCTTCGGAGATAAGACCGCCGTCGACCACATTTCTTTTTCCGTTAACAAAGGTGAAATTCTAGGATTTTTGGGACCGAATGGCGCGGGAAAGACGACGACGATGCGCGTGCTCACAGGCTACCTGCCCGCCACAGGGGGCACAGCCAAGATAGCCGGATTCGACGTCTTCGATGACTCGATGGAAGTGCGCCGGCGAATAGGATATTTGCCCGAGAACCCACCGCTTTATCTCGATATGACCGTAGGCGCTTACCTGGATTTTGTGGCGCGAATCAAGAATGTGCCGCCGGAGAAGCGTGCAGCACGCGTGGAAGCGGCGCTCGAAATGGCGAAAATTGTGGACAAGCGCGACGAGCTCATCAAGCGGCTGTCGCGCGGTTACAGGCAGCGTGTTGGCCTGGCGCAGGCCATTGTTCATGATCCGGATGTGATTATTCTGGATGAGCCGACAGCGGGGCTGGATCCGAAGCAAATCATCGAGGTTCGCAACCTGATCAAGGGATTGGCAGGAGGACACACGATCATTCTTTCAACGCATATTTTGCCTGAGGTCAGCATGACATGCGACCGCGTGGTAATCATCAATCGCGGGAAAATTGTCGCTGTCGATACGCCGGAGAATCTGACGCTGCAACTGAAAGGAGGGGAGCGGATTCGCGTTGAAGCGCAAGCACCGGAAAAACCTCTGCGCGACGCGCTGACGCAAATTTCCGGCGTGCGAAAAGTGGAAGTTAGTTCGCTGGGATCTTCGGGGCGCTTGGTCGCTACGGTCGAAGCAAGTCAGGGGCAGGATCTGCGCAGTCAAATCGCGGCTAAAGTTGTCGGCCAGGGTTGGGCGCTTTACGAGCTGCGAGGCATGAATTTGAGTCTGGAAGAAATTTTCCTCCAGCTCACTACAGAAGACGCAGTGCAACATTCAGCCGTCAAAGCGGAGGAGCAAAACTGACATGCGCGGCCTGTACGCCATTTATCGCAAAGAGATGAGCCACTATTTCGTATCGCCAGTCGCCTATGCGGTTGTTCCCATCTTCCTGATTTTGAGTGCGGTGTTTTTCAACATGTACCTGGCGGAGGGAGTTAAGGCGTCCTTTGAGGCGAGCATGGAAGCGATGCAAGGCGGCGCACCGATGAATTTTGACGTACCGAGCGCTGTTTTGGGTGCATTCCTCGGCCTTGTCGGCACGATTCTGCTTTTTCTGACTCCACTGCTGACGATGGGCGTGTATTCCGAAGAACGAAAACGCGGGACGATGGAGTTGTTGCTCACGTCGCCGATCACCGACTCGCAGATTGTTCTCGGGAAGTTTTTCGCTTCGATGAGCCTTTTCGTCATCATGATCCTGCCGACCGTGCTGTACGTCATTTACATGTTTGCGCACAGCGAGCCTGCGCCGCCATGGAGGCTGATTGCCGGAGGATATTTAGGCGTGCTGCTTCTTGGTGCGACATTGCTCGCTATTGGTTCGTTTCTTTCGGCCCTAACGGAGAACCAGATTGTCGCGGGCGTGCTGGTGCTGGGAATATCGCTGCTTCTCTGGGTCGTCGGATACTTTGCGGGCACGGGAAATGGGGTATTGGCGCAATCCCTGCAGTACGCGGCTATTTTGCAGCACTACAATCCGTTTGTGCGCGGAGTGATCGACACGACTGGGTTGATTTTCTTCGCGAGCTGGATTTTTTTCGCGATATTTCTGACAACGCGCGCGGTGGATTCGATGCGCTGGCGGCGAGCTTAATTTGCCAGGGAGGAAAGAGGGTACGGCAAGATGAAATGGGAGCGAAGGGAATTAGCGCGGCTTGCTGGAGCGCTCGGATTGGCGCTGTTGATTGCCGGCTACGTTCGTTACACGGTTCTGGAGCAATTGCAACTTACCAATAAGATTTTGTTGATCGCCGCCGGTGTGCTGGTGGTGGCGTGGATCGTTCTGGATTTTCGCACGTTGATCGGATTTCTTTCGAAACGTTCATCGAAGATGGGCGCGAACACTTCTGTGCTCGTCATCGCGGTACTGGCGATTTTGATTTTCGTCAATTACCTGGGATTCCGGCATCACAAGACATTTGATCTCACCAGTGAAAAGCTCTATACGCTGTCGGATCAGACGAAGAAAATCGTCAAGCCGATAAAATCGGACGTTGATATTTTCCTGTTCGCGAAGTCCTCCGACCCGCAGGTTCAACAGCTTCGCGATCAGATGGCGGAGTACGAGAACCTGAATCCCCACGTTCACTTTCGTACGGTGGATCCGCAGGAACGTCCGGACCTTACGAAACAGTACGGCGTAGCTCGAGAGGGGCAAGTGATTGTCGTTAGCGGAAAGAACATCCAGCGCTTGCAGGAAACGACGGAACAGGATTTTGCCTCGGCGATCTTGAAAGTTACTTCCACGACCGTGAAAACCGTGTGCTTCGTCGAGGGACATGGCGAAAAATCCACCAGCGCATCTGACGGTAAGGGCTACAGCGCCGTGGCCGGCGAACTGGCGAAGGAAAATTACCAGGTTAAGTCTGTAAACCTGGTCACGTCCAACGATGTCCCTTCCGACTGCAGCGTGCTCGTCGATGTGGGGCCGCAGAAGTCGTTTTTTCCACAAGAATCGCAGATGATTGAGAAATATCTCGATGGCGGCGGGAAAGCGCTGCTGCTGCTCGATCCAGGCACGGATCCAAAAGTGGACGCTATTTTGCAAGCGTGGAACATCAAGCTGGGCGGCAACTACGTGATTGACGTGAGCGGCGTGGGCCGCTTGCTCGGCGCGGGGCCGGGGATTCCGCTGGTCGTCGATTACGGCGACAGTCCGGTGACGCGGGATTTCAAGAATTCGATGACGTTTTTCCCGCTGGCGCGGACCGTTTCAATTGAAGACACGTCGAAACCAGAACCCCAATCAGTCGAGTTACTGAAAACGTCAGCGGCGAGTTTCACCGTGCCGAATCTGGGAAATGGAACAGTCAAATATGATCCGATGAAAGATCAACGCGGACCCCTGTCGCTCGGCGTTGCCGCGGAAAAGAAATCCGGCTCGACCGATGCGCGACTGGTGGTGATCGGCAATTCGGAATTTGCGACGAATCAGTGGGTTGGGCAGCAGCGCAATGGCGACCTGTTTTTCAATGCGATCAACTGGCTGACCGCAGAGGAAAATCTGATTTCCATCCGGCCGAAGGAAGCGGCGAATCGTCGCGTGACGTTGACCGAAGCGCAGCAGCGGGAATTGTCGTGGTTCAGCATGGTATTCCTGCCGCTGATTGTGATTATCGGCGGAATTTACGTTTGGGTGAAGCGTCGTTAGCCGGCCATGAAGAAGAGCACATTGATGGTGGTAGTAGTGGCGATCGCGCTGGGAGCGTTCGTTTATTTCTACGACAGCAGACATAGTGTTAC
The DNA here is from genome assembly GCA_035279805.1 of Candidatus Acidiferrales bacterium. Taxonomy (GTDB): domain Bacteria; phylum Acidobacteriota; class Terriglobia; order Acidiferrales; family UBA7541; genus DAHUXN01. The sequence goes on along the minus strand of DATEHB010000160.1, from coordinate 1,850 downwards.
TCCACCGACGGATGAGGCTTCCTGGAAACCAGCCTTTGCGGTGAAAGCAGACCAGATTATTGGTTTGACGATTGCCAGTGCAACCGGCAAGACTGTTTTCGCGAAACAGAGAGATGGCTGGCAGATAACGCAACCAGTCAGCACGCGCGCCGACCAAATGAGCATCAGCGACGTCGTGAACGACCTTAGCAGCGCCAAAATTCGACGGTCATTCGCGCCTACGGACAGCCTGTCAAAGTATGGCCTTGATCGTCCATTCGTGACGATTGAATTTCAGCAGAAGGGCGCCGCGGAGCATACGATTCGCCTGGGCGACAAGGATTTTTCCGGCAGTCTTGTTTATGCTCTTGTTGATGCGTCGAAGAATGTTGACCTGTTGCCCGCCTCTCTCTTGGATGAGACCGATAAGCCGCTTTCTCAATTGCGCGACCGCTCCCTTTTGGAACTCAACGGTGGTGAAATCTCGGGCATCACGATTGAGGATCCAAGCGGGACAATCGCTATTGCGAAGGAAGGCTCTGCTTGGGAGATCGCCAAGCCCAAGGCGGCGCTGGCTGATTCCAGCGCTGTCGATTCACTGGTGAGCTCGCTATCGACGAGCAAATTCACGGACGTGGCAAGCGAGACTCCCGGCGAGCTTACAAAATATGGACTGACGCATCCCTCTGCCAGCGTTGCGGTGACGGCCAAGGGGCACGACTTTCATCTGCTGGTCGGCAGAAAGAATGGCGGCAACTACTACGCACGCGATACCGCACGCCCGATGGTTTTCGAGATAAGTTCGAGCGTTTACGACGCGCTCAACAAGAAATTTTTCGATTTGCGCGATAAGTCGATTTTGCATTTTGATCCCGCAAATGTGGCGACCGTAGTGGTCAAAAACGCGAACGGTGCGATTGTGTGCGAGCAGGGCAAGGATTCCCAGTGGACGATCGTCCAGCCCGCCGCGGAAAAAGGGAAGGCCATTCAGAGTTGGAAGGTCCTGGATCCGCTCGAGAACGCGCGCGCGACGCAAATCTACGACTTGCCATCGCCGTCAATTCTGAAGCATGTGTCTAGACCAGCCGTTGAAGTCACGCTCACGGATAAAGCTGGGAAGAAGACCACGGTCGACATTTCCGCCGCCGCGGGCGACAGCGTCTACGTGCACACGACCGCCGGACCGGAGGTCTATGAGGTGAAGACGCAGATTCTCAAGGACCTTGGCTTCAGGCTCGCTGATTTATTGATGTAAGTGTTTGTGAGTGTTTGCGTTGCGCGTTATGCGGCCTGAATTGTCCGCACTTCCTCGTCCGGGACGCCGTCCTTCGGCCACGCAGCGAGCAAAAGGATTTTGCCGGTAACCGGCGAGATGTGAATGTAATAAACGTCAGAACCGCTCTCGACTTCATAGAAATCCGGGCGCTTGGGGTCCGATTCCACCCGCGCCCCGCCCGCCAGCAACCGCCGGAGGGTTTCCACCCGTTCCAACGAATGGTGCCGCGGATCCTCAATGTTTACTTCGTGCTCTAGTTTCATCACCATGGCCCAACTCCCTTTCCCCTTCAACTTGAAATACGCTCGAATACCCTCAAAAGTTCCAGTTTTTTCTCTTTTAGTCTTAGACGCGAGGAGTGCGCAAACGTCTCAAGAAATTTGCCCCAATGTGCGATAGTGGCGTCTAGACGACGTGAGCTTGGCGGTGTGGGTGATAATCAATTTGAGACTTGCGCCACACGTCCGAAGTTGCGATACTCCCGCGGACTAGGATAACTTATGAAGAAGACCTCCAAAGCGAAGAAGGGCACAGCTCAATTCCGGCGTGACCGTCGGCGAAGACATCGGCATTGGCAGGTGACGGTCTATTATCA
>DATEHB010000159.1:0-4147 GCA_035279805.1 Candidatus Acidiferrales bacterium | reverse complement strand
CGCGGCGGTGCGGGCGGTTGCGCATTCGGCTGTGTGGACGGAGGCGGCTCGACAGCGCCGGAGGCGTCGAATACCTGGCGATGCTCGACCGAAAAGCTGGAAAGTGATTGCTGCTTGCGGTCGTCGTAAACGGCGAAATCGCGCTGGGTCAAGCCACTGACCACATGCCCTTTGCTGTCTCGAACAACCATGCCGACCTGGACTTCATTTGCTCGGACCCGTAGCTCCGGAGGAGTCGGGCTGTAGGGCCAGCTTCGTATGCTCACTTCGCCGGGGGAGAGAGTTTGTGCCAACGAAATCAGGGCAAGGAAGCCCAGTCCTGCTGCCATCGCAGGAAATCTCAAGCCCCTGCCCGGCGGGTGCATGGGACCTCCTTGCACCGCTTACAGCTTAAGGCTTTGATCGCCGCAGCGCAAAGGCTTGAGAGTTTCCGAACGCCCGGGAAGAATACCGGATCAAATCCCATCGCTCACCCCAACCTTCCTCCAAATCAAAGCCGCCGGGCAAGATGTTGTCTAATAGTTTGCGGACACTGTTCCGCCCGGAAATGTCCGGCGCTGAAGCCAACTCGAGCAACAATCTCCTTAGAAAATCGCACGTCTCCGTGTAACATTCCAGCGCTTATTCGCGTATACACGTGGCAGGCGTAACCGATGATACAAGCGGTCGAGCTGTGCAAGAATTTCAAAGACAAAAAGCGCGGCGACATCCATGCCGTGGATAATGTCAGCTTCTCGTGCAGGCCGGGTGAAATTTACGGCCTGCTGGGAGCGAACGGCGCGGGCAAGACGACAACACTGCGCATCCTCGCCACCATTCTTTCGCCTTCTTCCGGAACAGCCAATGTCGCCGGCTTCGACGTCGTCCGGGACCCGCAAAAAGTTCGCGCGAACGTCGGCTTTCTTTCGACGGCTACCGCTCTCTACGATCGTCTTACTGCCGCGGAGACGGTTGAGTATTTTGGCCAGCTCTTTGGTCTCGACTCGGGCACCATCGAGCGCCGCACCAATGAATTGTTCAAAGCTCTCGACATGGAGGAATTTCGCGAGCGCCGCTGCGCCAAGCTGTCCACCGGAATGAAGCAGAAAGTCTCCATCGCCCGCACGCTGATCCACGATCCGCCGGTGATGATTTTCGACGAACCCACGAATGGACTCGACGTCATGGCTGCGCGCTCCATTACAGACTTTATTCGTCAGTGCCGCGATCGCGGCAAGACCGTGATTTTTTCGACGCACGTTATGACTGAAGTCGAAAAACTCTGCGACCGCATCGGCATCATTCACGGCGGCAAAATGCGCGCCGAGGGCGCTCTTGACGAACTGCGCCGGAATTACCACAAGGAAAACCTCGAAGAAATTTTCGTCGATGTCTCTGGAGGCGCACCATGAGCCTTGCCAATTCATTTATCGTCTATCGCAAAGAGTTGCGCGACATGCTTCGCGACAAACGCACCATCCGCTCCATGATCGTCATTCCCGTCGTTGCGTTTCCGTTACTTTTTCTGGGAATTGGGTATGTCGGGGCCCATTTCGCGGGCGAAGCCCAAAAGGAAATTTCCACGGTGATGATTCAAGGCGGCCAGGACTCCCCGAAAGTCCTCGCCGCACTGCAAGGCTTTTCGAGCATTCGCATTGTGCCGTATCAGAGTGACGCCAGGCAGGAAGTTTCCGACAAGACAATCCGTGCGCTGATTGCCATTCCTGAGGGCTTCGATGCCGCGATTTCCAGCGGTCACGCTGAGCAGCTTTCCATCGGTTATTACGAAGCGGACGACAAATCCGAGCTTGCCAAGGACCGCTTGCAGAAATTCTTCGATGACTATCGCGACCGGATCGCTCGCGACGCGCTGGCTGCGCGCGGCCTGCCTACCAGTTTGCTCGAGCCCTTCAAAGTCGATGCAAGCAACATTGCGCCGCCGGCGAAAGTCGGCGCGGCAATTTTCGGCGGCTGGATCCCCTATCTCATCATCATTTTTTCGTTTACTGGAGCGATGTATCCCGCGATGGATTTAACTGCCGGGGAAAAAGAGCGTGGCACGATGGAAACGATTCTCTCCAGTCCCGTCTCGCGTACCGATTTAGTGATTGGAAAATTTCTGATGGTAGTCACCGCCTCTGTCGTGACGGCTGTGCTGTCGCTGCTCTCACTGGGTTTCTCGTTTGCGTGGGCCAAGCGCGGCATATTGGGCGCCGCGGGCTCGTCCTTTCAAATCTCGATTGACCCGAGCGCCGTCGCCGCCGTAGTCATTTTGATTTTGCCTCTGGCTGTGCTGTTCGCGGCGGTTCTTCTTGCTGTCGCGCTGCTCGCTAAAAGCTACCGCGAAGCCCAGACCTACGTTTCGCCGCTTATCTTTATCGTGATTGCGCCGGCAATCATCGGTACCTTGCCGGGCATCGAGCTCAATTGGAAGACCGGCCTGGTCCCGATCCTCAATACCAGTCTCGTGAGCAAAGAAATCCTCTCCGGCACTTACAATTGGGGCCACATGGGACTCATCTTCGCGATGACCTGCGTCTACGCCGCGATCGGCCTCGCCGCCGCGGTGCGCATGTTCAACCGCGAAGACGTCCTCTTCCGTACATAGCGCCATCCGAACAATCCATTGGCCGCGTATTCCTTCAGCGGGAGTCTTAGCGCGCTCCGTGCTACGAAACACTCCGTGCTAGAATCGCTGGCGAAATGCTCAACGAACCGCTAATAGATGTCCGCGCACTTTCGAAAGACTTCCGCACTTTCCGCCGCCGCGAGGGCGTCTGGGGTTCCATTCAAAATCTTTTCGTGCGCGATTATTTGACAGTTAACGCGGTCGACAAAGTCAGTTTCGAAGTCACGTGCGGCGAAATGGTCGGCTATATCGGCCCAAACGGCGCCGGTAAATCCACGAGCATCAAGATGCTCACTGGCATTTTGATGCCCAGTTCCGGCGAAGCCCGCGTCAATGGCTTCCTTCCTTACAAGCAGCGCCGCCAGTATGTGAAAAGCATTGGGGTCGTCTTCGGCCAGCGCACGCAGCTCTGGTGGGACATTGCCGTCATTGAATCCTTCAAGCTGCTGCGGCGTATTTACGAAGTCTCGGAGCGAGATTTCCGCGAGCGCATGGAAAAATTCAACCAGATTCTTGGCATCCAGGATTATCTGTACACGCCCGTGCGCAAGCTTTCCCTCGGCGAACGCATGCGCTGCGATTTGGCGGCCGCCCTGCTGCACAATCCACCGCTGCTTTTTTTGGACGAGCCCACGATCGGTCTCGATGTCGTCGCAAAAGATCAGATCCGCAAATTCCTGCGCGCCATCAATCGCGAATTTCAAACCACTGTTTTGTTGACAACGCACGATCTCGGCGACATCGAAGAACTCTGCCGCCGCATCATGATTATCGACCACGGCCGCCTGCTTTACGACGGTCCGCTCGATTTGCTGAAGCAAAAATTACTGCGTACCAAACAAGTCAAATTCGCGGTGAAGGATTCCGAGCAACTTCCCCGCGTTCAATCCATCGCGCGCGATGGGCTCGAACTCGAGCAAGTCGATCAGCTCACCTACCGCATTCGTTTCGACCGCCTGAAAGTTTCCACTTCGGATTTGATCCGCCAAATACTAAATACCGTTGAAGTGCGCGACCTGCTGATCGAAGACGAGCCCATCGAGGAAGTCGTTAAACGAATTTACGCCGGCGAAGCCCTTCACGAAGTGATGCTTTAGGGATTTGGTAGAAACAGTTTTTCTTGGCAATTCCGAGCGGAACGAGGAATCTGGTCTGCACTTTTCGTAAATTTAGAACCACACGGGATCAAATATGAGCGGCATGCCCGAAAAATCGAATTTCCATATGACGCCGGAGGAATTCCGGCACCACGGCAAGGCCGTTGTCGATTGGATCGCCGACTATTACGAGCACGTTGAATCCTTTCGTGTGATGTCGACGGTGAAGCCGGGACAAATCCGCGCGTCGCTTCCCAAAAATCCGCCCGAGCAGGGCGAGCCATTCGAAGCAATGTTGAAAGATGTCGAGAAGCTGATTCTTCCAGGCGTCACGCATTGGCAATCGCCGAATTTCTTTGCGTTCTTTCCGTCGAACACTTCCTTTCCCTCCATCATGGGCGAAATGCTTTCCGCTGGACTCGGTGTGCAAGGAATGCTCTGG
>DATEHB010000158.1:0-2875 GCA_035279805.1 Candidatus Acidiferrales bacterium | reverse complement strand
GGCGACACCCAATCCTGATTTTTCCATTCGCCCTTGACGATCTGATAGCCCGAGGCGCGGTTCGGAATAATATCGGCTTCGCTGATGATACGCGTGGTGTTCATGCCCAGCGGGCGGAAGATACGCTGCTGCAAAAAGTCGCCGTAAAATTCGCCGGTCACTTTATGAATTAAAATTCCGAGCACGACGAATCCCGTGTTGCTGTAATTCCAATCCGTGCCGGGCGCGAAATCGAGCGGCGTCGATTCCGCCTTCTTCAGCAACTCGTCCTCCGTGTAATCCTTGCGATAATCGACTTCCTTGCCGTCCGTATAGTTTTTGATTCCAGACGTGTGACTCAGCAGATTTCGCACGGTGATGTCGCGCCACGTCGCGGGCGCATCGGGAAAATACTTCGTGATCTTATCGTCAAGGCCGATTTTCCCCTCCTCGACGAGCATCATTACGGCGGTGGCGGCGAATTGCTTGCCGATGGAGCCTGACTCGAAAACAGTTTGCGGCGTGACGGGGACATTCAATTCGATATCCGCAAGGCCGTAGCCTTTGGCTTTCACGATCTTGCCGTCGCGAACAATCGCCAGAGCCAGTCCCGGGATTTGCTGCTCATGCATCGCTTCGAGGATGTAGGCGTCAACTTTATCGCGGCTAGCGGTGGCATGACGTGTTTGCGCGCATGCGAGCGACGCGGCGGCGAATCCCAGCCAGCAAATGATTCCGCGGATCAGAAGTTTCCTCGTGACTGGTCTCGCTGCTGTCGTGTTACGATTAATCTTCATTCGTAACTCCTTCGAAAATTCCCTGATCCTCGTACATTGCCGCGATCCGCGACTGTCCCTGTGGCTCACGTTGTCATTCTGAGCGCAGCCTGCCACAGGCACGCGCAGCGAAGAATCTCGCCTTGCGCGCAGCGACGAATTAGTTCCCAAGCGAGATTCTTCGGGCAAAACCCGGCCCTCAGAATGACAACGAAAACGGAATAATGCCAGTCGGCCCAAGCCCACCGTTGTCATTCTGAGCTTGCCTGCCGCTCGCCCGCCGCGACGGGCAAGCGGGCGAGCGAAGAATCTCGCCTTGCGCGCAGCGACGAATTAGTTCCCAAGCGAGATTCTTCGGGCAAAACCCGGCCCTCAGAATGACAGCAAAAACGGGAGACGCGCGTAAATTCTCAGGTCAGTCCCGATAAAAATCATCGGGACGGGACCCTTTGAAGCTCAGGGCAGGCCTGAGCTACATGCGAGTTGTGGCCGCGTCATGACGATGCCCCTGTAGCTCACGTCCCGACCGGCGGTGTATGCCGGGCTGACGTGAGGCTTTTCGTCCCTACAGGCGAACGTATAGCTCACGTCGCAGGCAGTCTTATACCACTCGTTCGCGGCGAAGCGAGGGAAATTCTTGGATGTCCGGCTAACGGGAAGTGAAGCGGGAGAATACGCGGCCAATGGCTTGGAAGACTGCCTGACCGAAAAGAAAGCGCGCAACGGACGCGCCGCCAGCCAGAGGCAGCGCCAGGATTTGCATGAACGCGCCCGCTTCGGCCTTCAACTTGTCGCGCTGGACTTGCTGCTCTTCCTTCGATTTCAGCGCGAGATAACTGGCCCAGAAGAACTCGAAGCTCGCTCCGCAACTTTCGCACGTGCCGCCGTGCAATTGGCTGTGCGCACAGTTCGGGCATTTGAAAAGCAGCGTGGCATGGCAGTTCGTGCAGAACTGCACGCCTTCCGCATTTGTCGCGCCGCATTTTGGGCAGACCATTCGTCAATTTTACGTGAAATCGGCGGAAGAGTTGGAATACGCGCAAAGGCGCGCCGCGCATTCGCCAACAGAACGCCCTGATCAGTTCGCGTCAGGGAGTTAAATCTTCGGCCGGGACGATGCGCGTGAAGGGAATCTTCGCCGTCTCATTCACTTCCTTCACGGTCTGCGGCGTTTGCGCCTCGAACATGCACATGCACCGCGCCTCTTCAGGAAGGAACATGCTGCGGATGTAGCGGACAGGTTTGCCCTTCGCCGTAAAATCCTTGCTCGTCTCGATCGCGGACTTCTGTGCCGCGGCCAACTGAGCCTTCGTGATGCCTGGGAGATTGCGCTCCACCATGTACACGCCCACGGTTGCACCTCCGTTTTTTTGGAAATGGCTTTCAGGGCCTCGGGCCGGGGAGTTGAGTGCAACGGTAGCGCCGGTGTGGAAGCAAGTCAAGCCCGCGGCCGCAGCGCGCCCGCCAAGGCTGTTTTGATCGGCCATCGGCGGAGGGCAGGAGCTGTGTTTGAGGTTTGGCGGGCTGGGTCGACCGGTCTGTTATTGAAGCGGGCGGCCCAGCGCCCCAAATCCTACGGTTAGGCTCCTGCGGCGGTTATTGTTTGAATTCGACAATCAGGACGTGAATAGCAACCGAACTCTCGGAGGAGTGCGTCTCCGCTTCATGCCAGACTGCCTGGCCGCCTTTGTTGGCCCGCTCGGTGACCTTGCCGTCGGGCGAAGTGAATTTTGTATTTCCCGCCCCTCCAGAAATGCTGTAGGTGATGTAGTTCGGATGGGAGTGCATGGGGATTTTGTCCCCCGCCTTGCAGCGGAAATCGAGCACCCGCACGTGGTCGTTCTCAAGCAACACTTTGAAGTGAGTCGGCGCCACTTTCACCGGGTCTTGCGCCCGGGCCTGCGTGGCGGCCAGGGACAACGCTACAGCGACAAACAGAGGCGCCAGAAGCACTCGATGGCAGTTCTTCATCGTTGATCTCCTTGATTTGAATTCAATGTAACTTTCTTCGCTCGTTTCGCTCGCGGAATGCCGCACCCCGGTTCAATGTTCTTCGCAGCAGTCAGCAGGCTGCAATCCAACATGTGGGCTGCCTGCGTCTCCGTTTTGCGAAATGAGTT
>DATEHB010000157.1:0-4586 GCA_035279805.1 Candidatus Acidiferrales bacterium | reverse complement strand
GCGCTTGCGCGGGGACGTATAATCATTGGTTTACGCCCATGGCAACGAAACCCACAGAGAACGTGCCCGCTGCATTGGCGACTCCATTGGGTGTGTCCAAGACGAAGTGCAAGCCTCAACCGGCGCGCAGCCCCGCAGTCGCCCAACAATCGCTGGGCAGCGCCGAGTCAGGTCAAGACGCGATACATGTGCGCGGGGCGCGCGTACACAACTTGAAAAACATCGATTTCGAGATTCCGCACAATGCCATCACAGTGGTGACGGGAGTATCGGGATCCGGAAAATCGAGTCTTGCGTTCGACACGGTGTACGCGGAAGGGCAGCGGCGATACATCGAATCGCTTTCGGCTTACGCTCGCCAATTCTTGGAGCGCATCGAGAAGCCGGACGTCGATGAAGTGGCCGGCATCGCGCCGGCCATTGCGATCCGGCAGAAGAACTCGACGCGGAACCCGCGTTCGACCGTGGCAACGGCAACGGAGATTTACGATTACCTGCGGCTGCTCTATGCGCGCGTGGGACATACGTTCTGCGTGAAATGCGGCGAAGAGGTGAAGAAAGACACGATCGACGAAATCGCGGAGCGAATGCTGAGCCTTCCGGTGGGACGGCGATTCTACGTGCTCTACTCGCTCGTGTTGCAAACGGAAACTCCCGCAGATCCCACAAAACCGACGCGCTCGCGAAAAGCGTTGCCAGCAGCAGAATCCGTGAAGCAAACGCTGGGGAGCCTGCAAAAGCGCGGATTCAACCGGCTCTATCAGAGCGGAAAGGTTTATGAATTCTCTTCCCCGGAGACTCTGCTCGATGTGAATTTCGCGAAGCCGGTGTACGTACTGGTGGATCGACTGGCTCTTGCGCCGGAAATTCGTTCGCGTCTGATGGACTCGATTGAGATTTGCTATCGCGAGGGACGCGGGGAAGCAATCTTGGAATTTGTGCCCGATGTAGCCGGCGCGACGCCGGAACGAATGATTTTCAGTGAGCGTTTCGAGTGCAAGAAATGCGGAATTGTTTATCAGCAGCCGGAGCCGCGGCTGTTTTCGTTCAACAATCCCTACGGTGCGTGCCCGCGCTGCCAGGGATTCGGGAACACGATTGATTTCGATCTCGATCGCGTGATCCCGGATAAAGGCAAGACGCTGGCCGAGGGGGCGATTGAGCCGTGGACGAAGCCGCGTTACCGGCAAGTGGTGCAGGATCTGAAACGGTATGCGAAGGTGAAACGAATTCCAATCGATGTGCCGTTTCGCCAGCTTACGGAGGCGCAACGCCGGTGGATTATCGATGGCGATCCGAAGGAAGACTTCGAAGGCGTGACGCCATTTTTCAAGCGGCTCGAGTACAAGAAATACAAATTGTACATCCGCGTGTTTCTGAGCCGGTACCGCGGTTACGCGACGTGTCCTGATTGCAAGGGAACACGGTTGCGGCAGGAAGCGCGAGCGGTGCACGTAGCAGGAAAATCGATCACTGAAACGTGCGAGATGACAGTGGCGGAGGCGCGCGCGTTTTTTAACGGCATGCAATTGAGTCCGGCGGAGACCACAATTGCCGGAAAAGTTCTTGAAGAAGTACAGCAAAGGCTGCGATTTCTCGATGAAGTAGGATTGGACTATTTGACGCTCGACCGGCTTACTTCGACTTTGTCGGGGGGAGAATCGCAGAGGATTCAACTGGCCACCTCGCTCGGGTCGCATTTGGTTGGGGCGCTGTACGTGCTCGATGAACCGTCGATTGGATTGCATCCGCGGGACACGCATCGGCTGATTTCGATTCTGAAAAGCTTGCGCGAACTGGGAAACACGCTGCTTGTGGTGGAGCACGACGCGGACACGGTTCGCGCGGCGGACTACGTGATGGATTTGGGCCCCGGGGCGGGCGAGTATGGAGGAAAAATCACGTTTGCGGGTACGCAAAAGGAACTCGAGGCTGACACACACTCGCTAACGGCCCGTTATTTGAGCGGCGAACTGCGCATTCCAACGCCGGCAACGCGGCGAAAAACGCACGGCAAGTTTTTGAAGATATTGAAAGCGCGCAGCCACAATTTGAAGGAAGTCGATTTGATGATTCCACTGGGAATGATTGTGGCGATCACGGGCGTATCAGGCTCCGGGAAATCGACGCTCGTTTACGACGTGCTGTACAAGACACTGCAAGCGAAACGAAGCGGAGGAAATTGGCGCGAGGCATGCGAGAACATTGAGGGCGACGCGGCGCTGACGGCAGTGGAACTCGTCGATCAGTCGCCGATTGGACGGACTCCACGATCGAATCCGGCGACGTATTTGAAGGCGTTCGATCCGATTCGCGAGATATTCGCTTCCACGCCCGATGCGAAGAAGCGCGGCTACACCGCAGGGCATTTCTCGTTCAATATTCCGGGTGGAAGATGCGAAGCATGCCAGGGCGATGGAACCGTGACCGTTGAGATGAGATTCCTGGCGGACGTGGAGCTGATTTGCGAGGAATGCAAAGGGACGCGTTACAAGAGCGGCATTCTCGACGTGCGCTATCACGGGAAAAATGTGCATGACGTGCTGGACATGACGGTGCACGAGGCGTTGGCGTTCTTTGCGGGCACGCCGAAGGTCACCTCGAAGCTGAAAATCCTGGAAGAAGTCGGACTGGGATATTTGCGCCTGGGACAATCGGCGTCGACGCTATCGGGCGGCGAGGCGCAACGTTTGAAACTGGCGGCGCATCTTACGCGGCAAGAGAACACGGGAGTCCTGTATATTTTCGATGAACCGACGACCGGGCTGCATTTCGACGACATTTCGAAATTGCTGGCGGCATTCCGGAAATTGCTGGAAGGCGGAGCTTCCGTGCTGATTATCGAGCACAACCTGGACGTTATCAAATCGGCGGACTGGGTGATCGATTTGGGACCTGAGGGCGGAGAGCGCGGCGGACGCCTGGTGGCGTGCGGGACGCCGGAACAGGTGGCGCGGAATACACAATCGCATACCGGTAAGTTTCTCGCGCGCGTGCTGAACGAAGGCGTTCACGAAAACGCGAATCATCGCAATCACACTCCATGAATTTTCGCAGAAACGCGGCCGCGATTCTACTTTCGGTGATTTTTGCGGTTGCGCCCAGCATGGCCAATTCACAATCGAGACAAAGTTCGCGCCGGAAAGTCGTTGCTGCTTCGCCACAGGAGCAAGCGCTGCACGATTTGCTGGTTCAAGCCAAGGCGGCGGCTGATAAGAATGATTACGCGACGGCGGCTGCGGACTACGAAAAATACCTGACGCAAAAGCCGGATGACGCGGCGGCGCATTTCGATCTGGGTTACGTTTACACAGCGCAGAAGCAGAAAAATGAAGCCATCGCTGAATATCGCAAAGCGATCGCGCTCGATCCGAAAATGGCGCAGGCATATTTGAATCTGGGAATCAGCTTGCTGGCCGATGACGCAAAAGCAGCGATCGCGCCTTTACAAAAAGCGACGGAGCTGAACTACGATTACGCGGAGGGCCATTACTTGCTCGCGACGGCAGAGGAGCGGGCGGGCCAGCTGGTTGATGCGCTGAAGCAATACACGATTGCAGTGAAATTGGACCCGAACGACTACGCGGAGCACATGGCGCTGGCGCGCGCGGAGATGGCCGCAGGAAATGCGAGTACGGCCGAGACGGAGTTTCGGGAAGCGCTGAAACTGAAGGCTAACGATGCGGAAGCGGAACTTGGGCTAGCGCAAACCCTGATCAACGAGAAAAAAACGGCGGACGCAGCGACGGCGCTTGGTGAGTATTTGGGAAAAAATCCTGGCGATGCGAAAACGCATGTGCTTCGTGCGTCCCTGCTTACGGAGTTGGGCAAGAACGACGAAGCGCTGGCGGAATTGGACCGCGCGAGCAAGACGGTACCGGAAACGCTGGAGGCGTTGAAATTACGCGGCGTGATTTACTATAGGCAGAATGATTTCGAGAAGGCTGCCGCTGTCCTGCAAAAAGCGGCCGCGATGGCTCCGCGGGACGGCAGCGTTCGGGCGCGGCTCGGCCATGCGCTGCTGGAGAAGAAAGACTACGCCGGAGCAGCGCGAGAATTGAATGAGGCGTTTCGTTTGGATCCAGGATCGAATGATGCGCTACGCGATCTGACCACGGCGGAATATCTGAGCAAGAATTATCCCGCAACGCTGGCGGCGCTGGACCTATTGGGCCAGCGCGAGCCGCCGAAGGCAGGAACATGGTTCGTGCGCGCGACGTGCTATGACCACATGGGGCAGGCGAAAGCGGCTCTGGAGGCGTATCAGAAATTTCTCGCGATGAATACGGACCAGACAAGCGACCAATATTTCGAAGCGACGGGGCGGGTACGGTTTCTGGAACGAGCGGTCGGAGGAAAAGGACGCTGACATGGCGAGCGCAGCAACGCGAAAAGGCGTGTTGGGAGTGGTCCTTTCCGGCATGGGAATGCTCGTGTGCGGCGGCGCCCTGGCGATGCAGACGCTTCGCGTGCAGAACGACATTGCGAAAGACAAGGCGAAATATGAACGCGAAACGAATCCAATAGGCCGTGCGAAGGCGCTGACGAAACTCGGACGCGCCGAATATCTTGCCGCGCGGCAGAGT
>DATEHB010000156.1:0-3088 GCA_035279805.1 Candidatus Acidiferrales bacterium | reverse complement strand
TCCTTGATTTGAATTCAATGTAACTTTCTTCGCTCGTTTCGCTCGCGGAATGCCGCACCCCGGTTCAATGTTCTTCGCAGCAGTCAGCAGGCTGCAATCCAACATGTGGGCTGCCTGCGTCTCCGTTTTGCGAAATGAGTTGTTCGGACTTTGGGCTGGAAATCAGAGGTACGGTAGCGCGGCTATCGGAGCAAGTCAAGCCAGCGGCGTCAGCGCAGTCGCGCGAGACCGCCCTTGACAAAGCATTCCGGCGCTCCTTCATGGTGTGCAAATTCAAATTGCGGTGATATAAATCGGCGCACTGTGAATGGCACAACAGCCGGAAAATGAACGCCGCCGTTCAGCATATCGTCAGGCGAAGTTCGCCGCGCCTGCGGGCCCGCAGCAAGATGGACTTATTTCCGCTGATTGCGGCGACCTACTTCATGGTTTCGGGCGGCCCGTACGGCCTTGAGGACGTGGTCCAGATGGCCGGTTACGGAGGCGCGCTTGCGATTCTGCTGATCACGCCGCTGCTGTGGAGCGCTCCCGCCGCGCTGATGGTCAGCGAACTTTCCAGCGCGATTCCGGAGGAGGGCGGTTTTTACATTTGGGTGCAGCGCGGCATGGGACGCTTCTGGGGATTCCAGGAAGTGTGGCTTTCGCTTGCAGGAAGCGTCTTCGAAATGGCGCTGTATCCGACGCTGTTCGTCGCTTACGCGGGGCATTTTGCTCCGGCGATCACGGCAGGGCGCCGCGGCATCGCGATCGAGCTTGCCCTGATTGTGGTGTGCACGATTTGGAATTTGCGCGGCGCGCGAGCGGTGGGCGAAGGCTCGCTTTGGATGTCCGTGCTGCTGCTGAGCCCCTTCGTGATTTTGACGGCGTTCGCCGTGGCGCACTGGACCGCGCCGTTCTCAGCGCCGTATGTTGCCGCGCATCCTCGCGCGCACTTCGACATTCTCGGCGGAATTTTGATCGCCATGTGGAATTACATGGGCTGGGACAACAGTTCCACGATTGCGGAGGAAGTAGTTCGCCCGCAACGAACGTTTCCGCTGGCGATGCTCTTCAGCGTGCTGCTTGTCGTCGTGAGTTACATTCTGCCGATTGGCGCGGTGGCGCGCTCGGGAATCAGCGCGGCAGGATGGTCGACGGGCGGCTGGGTGGACGTAGGACGCATGCTCGGCGGCGAGTGGTTGTCGATTGCGCTGGCGATTGGCGGGGCCATTGGCGCAATCGGCACGTTCAACGCGCTGATGCTTTCGTTTTCGCGTTTGCCGCTGGTGATGGCGCAGGACGGCTATTTGCCGCGCATTTTTGCTCGCACATCGTCGAAGACGGGCATGCCGTGGGTAGCCATTACGGCATGCGCACTGTGCTGGGCCGCGTGTTTGTTCCTGAATTTCGAGCACCTGGTGATTATGGACGTGTTGCTGACGGGCTTGAGCATTTTGCTGGAATTCGGCGCGCTGGTTGCGTTGCGTGTCCGTGAGCCGGAGCTGCCCCGGCCGTATCGCGTGCCGGGAGGCGTCATCGGCGCAGTGTTGCTCGGTATTCCGCCGCTTGTACTGATGATTCTTGCGGTGCTGCGCAATCGCACGGAGGCAATTGGCTCGACGAGCTCGCTGGCCGTCGGCGTGGTGCTCGTCATCCTCGGCCCCGTGGTTTATTTTTTGAGCCGTCCACGCGCGAACCGGCGCGGTATTGCGTCGTGACTGCAATCTACAGCTCGCGTCCCACCCTGACGTCAGGTCGTTGGCATTTTGTAGCTCACGCTCGCCCTTAGCTTTGAAGAGTCCCCTCCCGATGGTCAGCACGCGACGAGCTGCCGGTTGCGCCGCTCCGCGTTTTCGCCGTCAACTGCGCAAAGCTTGGCCGCGTCTCCAGCTTTCGTTGTCATTCTGAGGGCTGGGTTTGCCCGAAGAATCTCGCTTGGAGCTAATTCGCCACCGTGCAGCGAAGCGAGATTCTTCGCTCGCCCGCCTGCGGCAGGCAAGCTCAGAATGACAACGTGGACGAGGGTCGATCTGCGGTGTCGGGCCGTTGGGCACCTATTTCCTTCGTAGGCCGATCGGAGTGTTCGGCCCGTTTCGCTTCGCCTGCCTGCGGCTCGCCCGTCGTGGTGGGCAGGCAAGCTCAGAATGACACCGCGGAGGTCGTCGCGAATCGCCGGCGCTATTTTGTCGGCTTCGCGGTTGTCGGCGAAGGCGCCGCGCCGGTCAGGGCGAAGACCGCTTTCGCCTTGGGAGGCAAATTGTCGATGTGCGACAAAAAGGTGACGACCTTCCAAATTTGATCGTCTGTGAGCGCGTTTTTCCAGCCGGGCATTCCGGTCAGACGGACGCCGTGCACCGTGATGTAGTAATTCTGATTTTCAGGCATGTCTGGGCGGTCCACCATAAACTGCGGGGGCGGGGGATTGAGCGTTTCCGCGAGCGGCGATTTTGGATGCGCTGGATCGCCATGGCATTGCGCGCACTTAAAGGCGTAGATCTCGGCGCCGTCAACCAGATTCTGCTCGGTCGGCTGGATCGGATTCGCAATTTTCGGGGCGTGGCGTTCGACGCTGGCATCCATCGCCGGGACTGCAATCCTTCGTTCGAGCGAAGATGGGGGAACATCCGCGCGCATACCTACGCGCCCGGTCTCCAGCACAAAAAGCCCGACGGCCACGATAACCACGATTGTGACGATGATCCCCAGGATGAATCCCTTCATGGTTTCCTCCTCGTCAGATCTCTGCGCACATTTGATTCGCGGGATTTTGCCGCGGGTTTTTTTCAGCCCATCCTCAATTGTTCGTTAGCGTATTCTTCGCGCGCTTCGTTTGGATTATTTGGCGCCGCAAAAGTTTCCGCGTCTTATGCGTCCCGACGCTCTTCGTCAGGAAGCCGCGCCCACGTCATGTCCCCACGCCGCGCGCATATTTCCCGCCGAGCATTTCCACGACGAACCCTGCCGCGACGCCGATGATAACGCCCCAGCCGATGTACAACCATAGAATGTGCGTCACACCGGCCGCGTTCAGCGCCGTCATCAGCGCCCCGAGTAAAAATACCGGCCCGGTAATATAACAGTGCAGCCGACGGCAGCGCGCCGCGTTCAC
>DATEHB010000155.1:0-5630 GCA_035279805.1 Candidatus Acidiferrales bacterium | reverse complement strand
CAAATACTAACTCCGGTTGATATCGAATCGGAAATGAAGAAGTCGTATCTCGATTACGCCATGAGCGTGATCATTGGTCGCGCGCTGCCGGACGTCCGCGACGGCCTCAAGCCCGTACATCGCCGGATTCTCTACGGCATGTACGAGCTCGGCCTAACTTCGACGAAGCCGTACCGCAAATGCGCGAAAATCGTCGGCGAAGTCCTGGGCAAATTCCATCCGCATGGCGATGCGCCTGTGTATGACGCGCTCGTCCGCCTGGCGCAGGAATTCAACATGCGCTACCCGCTGGTCGACGGCCAGGGCAATTTCGGCTCGATTGACGGCGATCCGCCCGCCGCGATGCGGTACACCGAAGCGCGCCTCTCGAAAATCGCCGAGGAAATGCTTGCGGACATTGAGAAGGAAACCGTCAATTTCGTCCCGAATTTCGACGAGAGCACTGGCGAGCCCACCGTTCTTCCCACCAGAATTCCCTGCCTGCTGGTCAACGGATCGAGCGGCATCGCCGTCGGGATGGCGACAAATATTCCGCCGCACAATTTGAAGGAAATTATCGAAGCGACGGTGACGTTAATTGAAGAACCGGAAGCGACTCTGAAAAAAATAATGAAGCTCGTGCCGGGTCCTGATTTCCCCACCGGCGGCTACATTTACGGGCGCGACGGAATCGAGCAGGCTTACAAAACGGGCCGCGGCACCTTTCAAGTGCGCGCGAAAGCGGCTATCGAACAGGCGGGCAAGGAACGCGAGAACATCGTCATCACTGAGCTCCCGTATCAGGTAAACAAGTCACGGCTGATTTCGCATATTGCCGACCTGGTGCAGAACAAAAAAATTCAGGGCATCAGCGACATTCGCGACGAATCCGACCGCGACGGCATGCGCATTGTCATTGAAGTGAAGCGCGACGAAGAGCCGCAGCTTATCTTGAATCACCTGTTCAAGCAGACGCAGATGCAGGAATCGTTCGGCATGATTTTGCTCGCGATCGTCGCCGGCCAGCCGCGCGAGCTCGGCCTGGTCGAACTGATCAAGCTTTTCATTGAGCACCGCGTTGAGGTGGTGCGCCGGCGCACGCAATACGATTTGCGCAAGGCCGAAGAGCGCGAGCACATTTTGGTCGGCTTCAAGATTGCACTCGACCATCTCGATGAAATCATCAAGCTCATTCGCCGCAGCAAGTCTCCCAAGGAAGCCAAAGAAGCGTTAATGGCCATGGACGTTCGAGGCGCGCACCAGCCGTATGAGGATACGCGCCGGGGCTTCACCGAGCGTCAGGCGCAGGCGATTCTGGATTTGCAACTCCACCGCCTGACGCAAATGGAGCGCGAGAAAATCCTGACGGAGCTGAAGGAAATCCAGGCGCGCATTGCGGAGCTGAAGGAAATCCTGGCGAGCGACAAAAAGTTGCGCGCCGTGATCGTCGCGGAGCTCAAGGAAATCGCGAAAGATTATGGCGACGAGCGCCGCACTCAAATCGTCGATCGCGTCGAGGAAATCAAGCTCGAAGACTTGATCAAAGACGAAGAAATGGCCATTACGGTGAGCCATGCGGGCTACGTGAAGCGCACGCCCGTCGACGTGTATCGCCATCAGTCGCGCGGCGGCAAAGGCCGCATCGGCGCGCGAACACGTGAGGAGGATTTCGTCGAGCATTTCTTCGTTGCGTCTGCGCACACTTATATTTTGCTGTTCACTTCGAAAGGGCGGATTTACTGGCTGAAGGTCTATGAAATCCCCGAAGCCGCGGCTGCCACGCGCGGAAAAGCTATCAACAACCTGGTCCATTTTCAGGAAGGCGAAAAATTAACAGCCGTCGTCGCATCGCGCAATCTGGAAGAAGAAGGCCGCTACGTTTTCCTCGCCACGAAACAGGGTACCGTGAAGAAAACGGGCCTCGCCGAATTTTCGAACCCCCGGCCCAGCGGAATCATCGCCATCAATCTGGAACCAAGCGACGAATTGATCGGCGCGAAGCTCACTGACGGCAAACAGATGATTTTTCTTGCCAGTCACGAAGGCCAGGCGATTCTTTTCCGCGAAACCGAAGTGCGCGCCATGGGCCGCCAGGCCGGCGGCGTCAATGGAATGGACCTGGCCAAAGGCGACTACGTGGTTTCGATGGACGCTGCGCAGCCCGACTTCGAAATAATCAAGAAGGAATTCAAGCAGGAGACGCAAAACCTGGACGACCTCGAAAGCGACCAGATTCGCGAATCGCTCACGTCTTTGATGCTCACCGTCGCGGAAAAGGGCTACGGCAAGCGCACTCCGCTTGCGGAATATCGCGTTACGTCGCGCGGCGGCAAGGGCGTAATCAATTTGAAGACGACGGAGCGCAATGGCTCGGTCGTCGCGGCGCTGCAAGTAAAAGAAGACTCCGACGTGATGATCATCACGGGACAAGGAAAAGTGATCCGCGTTCACTCCGGGGAAATTCGCGAAGCGGGCCGGTCAACTCAGGGAGTGCGCTTGTTGCGTCTCGATGAAGGCGATCGCGTCGCCGCCGCCGCAACCATCCTCGAAGAGGCCGAGGCGGGTGGATCGCCCGCGAGTTGATATGCCATTGCAAGCTCATCAAGGCTGCGCCTGAGTCTCGGCATTCAGGTAATTTTCACAGTTGGTGAAGTCGTTGCTGCGAAAAGAAAGCTGGAAGTCACCGGGAACGCCTCCAGCGATCGGTTAGCTTACTCCGTGGGCGGCGCCAAATAGTAGCCGGGGCGGGTGCGGATCTTAAGCTTCGGCTGCGTGACGCGTACTTCGATGTTGTGATAGCCGTATGCCTCGTTGCCGGACGGATGATACGCAAGCAAATATTCGCCGTGAAGATCGTTGCCGATTTGGTTCATCGCCCTTTCAATGGAACTGTCCTTGAACGTGCCAATGTGCAGGCCGCCCGTGCCCTGGCTCGCCAGCGCTAGCGAATTCTGGCCCAGCGCGTTTGCTCCATGCTGCACAAGCCAGATGATTATCGGGAGCAAAGGAACACCGTTCCCTCCCATTTGTTCTTTCAGCGAATCGGGCGTCTGCGCAGTGCCGGGGACGGGCGGTTCGGGATATGTACCGGGCGGGCTGACTTCGATGGGTTTTGCGGCTTCCGGTTTTTTGCGAAACTCGGCAGCGGTGGTGCTGAGACCGATTGTGTAAATGGAGATGTTGGCGAGCTGCGCGCGGCGAAGGACCAGGCCGAGTTTCGTTTCGCTTCCGCTGTCGTTTTTTTCGCCCATCACGATGATGATGCGGCGGCGCTCCGGGGGTTCTTTCTCCAGAAGATCCTCCGCGCGGTCCATCGCGTCATAGAGCCTCGCGCCATCAAGGCCCGCCTTAATGTGGCGAATTGCACTCAGGACGCGATCTGAGTCGGTGGTCATCGGACGCAGCAAATCGACTTCGTTGTTATAGCCGATCACCGCAGCTTCGCCGGTGCCAGCCATCACCATCTGCGTGAAAATAATTCCGGTCTTGCTGATTTCCGGAAGCAGCGGCTCCACGCGCGGGCTTGTTTCAAGTACGAGAACGATTGAGAGCGGATCTCCGCCCTGATCGAAATGAGTGATTTGCTGAGGGAGTCCATCGTCGAAAATCTGGAAATCCTTTTGCGCAAGATTCAGAACGGACTGGCCTGCGTTATTGGAAACAGCCACGGGAAGCGTGACGAGAGTTACGCGCACCCGAAATGGCTTCTGACTCTGCGGATTTGCGGCTTGCTGTTGCGTACGCGCGCCAGGTTTTACTTGAATCGGCCCGGCGGGCTGACCCTGACCGAATGCAGGCAAGGCAAGAAACGCGCCAAGCAAAATCGGGAGGAAGAAACCGGGTTGGGCGCGGCGTCTCATACGTTCACTCTATCATCTGATTCCCGCGGGCGGGTCAACGTTGCACGCTTCGGAGATCGGCATCAGAGTCACGGCTCGGGTGAAAGCAGATGACTGGTCAAGAGCTCGCAGCGCGAAAGGTAACCCAGTCCGTTCGCACTTTCTCCCAGCCCTGCACCAGCAGTCCGTGAGACTCGAAGAACTGCCGGACTTGGGGCCGCTCGAGTCCGACGATTTTTTCGAGAATAGGAACAAGAACGGAAGTGGCATCGTCGCTAAGCACCGTGCGGCTGGCAATCTGCGATACATGCTTGGTTTCAGAAACGGCAATCGTGAAGCCATCGCGCACTTTTACATGCAGCATCACGTGAACATCCGAGCTGCCATCGCCAACGTAGACGATGTGATCTGGTCCAATTTGCAGGGACGCTTGCAACTGGTCGAGCACGGCCACTTTACCGTAGCCCGCGGTCGCGCGAGCCAGCGTGTCGATCTCGCCGGAACCTTTATAACGGAAATCTGTTCCATAGATGTGGTCCGCGGGGACAATTCCCTCGAGCGCCGACTGGATCACCTCCGTGGGAGCGGCGGAAAGAACATAAAAGTCGAAGTGATATCCTTCAATGCCATGGTCGAGAACTTCGTACAAAAGCGCGATGTTCTGCTTCAGACGAATGCGTTTGCCGACCTGGTAGAGATGCTCGCGGCGAACTCTCGAGCTAAATTGCGGATCGTGCAGCAGCAGGTAAGCCAGCTCCGCTCCCTGCTGAACCAAATTGAGTTTCGCCATGCCTGCCGCTTTGCGTTCGAACTCCGCCGTCGGAATGTCCAGCAATTCGCTGAGGACATAGCCAGAATCGTTGAAGCTTAAAGTACGATCAAAGTCGCTGGCGAACAGGTAGCGTTTCATGGGCGTTTCGCTCATCCCATATATATTGATTCAGATGAGGCGCAAAAGTTCAATAAATAATCGTAATGGCCGCAATAAGAGGCGAATTTATTAAGGAATTTATGTGCATTCAAATGGAACGGAACTAAAATGCTGCGTCGGACCTTTGTTCAAGGAGAACGAATGACGTTGAGAAAGCACAAGCCGTCTCCGAAACTGATGTACCGCGATCCGGAATTCATGGAAAGTCCCGCGGCGCGGCCGATGCGAATGATGGCGGAATATTTCGACCCGCTGACGCGGCTGCGGCGGGAACACATCGGCGACACGATCGTGATGTTCGGCTCCGCGCGGATTCTGCCACATGACCGGGCGGTCGCGAAGTTGAAGCGCCTGCAAAGCAACAAGCTCAGAAAAAACGACCCGATGCACCGCGCAGAAGTTCGCACGGCCAAGGCGAATCTGGAGATGTCACGTTACTACGAAGAAGCGCGCGAGCTGGCGCGCAGAATCACTTCGTGGGCGCTGACACTTGGCGAACATCCGCGCAGATTCGTGATTTGTTCAGGCGGCGGTCCGGGAATCATGGAAGCGGCAAACCGCGGCGCTTCGGAAGCGGGGGGCTCGTCCATCGGACTGAGCATTCAATTGCCGCATGAGCAGGAATCGAATCGCTACATCACGCCGGAACTGAACCTGTTTTTTCATTATTTTTTCATGCGCAAATTGTGGTTCGCGCAACTTGCAAAAGCGCTGATCGCATTTCCGGGCGGTTTTGGCACCATGGATGAGCTGTGGGAGATGCTGACGCTGCTCCAGACGCGCAAATTGCCCGAGCACCATTTGATTTTGATTTACGGGCGCAAGTACTGGGACAAAGTTCTGGACTGGCGCGCCATGGTGCGCGCGGGAACGATCAGCGA
>DATEHB010000154.1:0-22102 GCA_035279805.1 Candidatus Acidiferrales bacterium | reverse complement strand
GTCTTCTCGCGCGTGCGCAACGCCCCGGATCTGATTTTTTATGACGGCCACGGTTACGCGCATCCGCGCCGTTTCGGCATCACCTGCCATCTCGGCGTGCTGCTCGACCGGCCCACGATCGGCTGTGCAAAATCTTTGCTCGTGGGCACACACGGCGAGTTGCCGCAGCGTGCGGGATCCTGGACCCCCTTGCGTGATGGCGATGAAATCATCGGCGCGGTGCTGCGCACCCGCGACGGCGTAAATCCGATTTACGTAACACAGGGGCATCGTATCTCGCTCGCGCGCGCCGTTGAATTCGTTTCTTCCGTCCTCGATGGTTACCGCATCCCACGACCAACGCGAGACGCCGACCGTTTCGTGGCCGCCGTGAAGCGCGGCGCGTACCGCAGCCGCAAGAGAACTGGAAAAAGGTAGGGCAACTACCTCGAAATGCCACAGCACGACGAAACGGCCGTCTGAGCAGTTCACTCCCAGGAAACTCGTCCACGTTCAGCCTTCCGCAGAATCCCAATGGGTCTATAATTCCTTCTGAGAGCCCCCACAGAATTCCTCCAGAGTATATGTGTGCGCACCTCCGATCCCACGATGTTCGAACCTTTCTCCGATTTGCAACTCCGCGAAATGGAGAATGCGAGGAAGGGCCTAGAGCGGCTCGAACGCCGCGATTCGTGGCTGTGGTGGAGCGCGATCACGGTCATGCTCCTGCTAACGCTTGCCGTGGTCGCTGTTTCTCTTCCGGGTCTGCTGAGAGAATCCGACCAAATCTTTCAGCTGAACCTTAGCCTCGCGATCCATGCGCTCGTGGGACTCGTCCTGCTCTTCAATGTCTACGCCGTTTACCAGCAATGGCTGATCAAACGGCTTCGCGGGCAGACGGCCCAGCATTTGGAATTGCTTTCGAGTCTAAAAACGCGCGCCGAAGAATTCCACCGCCTGGCGACGCGCGATCCCCTCACGGGCCTCTCCAACCGCCGCCTGGGCGAGGAGCGCCTGACCGGAGAAGTCTCTCGCTCCGAACGCTACGGCCATCCGCTCAGCGTCTTGATGCTCGACTTGAATCACTTCAAGGCAATTAACGATCAATACGGCCATGCCGCAGGCGACGCCGTTCTTCAGGCTTTCGCAGAGCGCCTGAATAAAGTGATTCGCACATCCGATCTTGCGGTAAGACTTGGCGGCGACGAGTTCCTAATAATGCTGCCGGAATGTCCCGCCGAACGGATCCCGAATCTGCTGGAGCGGCTCGGTTCAATCGAAGTGGACTATAAGGGAAAGAAAATTGCGGTTTCAAGCGCAGCGGGCTGGGCGGGTTACGAGAATGGGGAAACGCCCGAACAACTAATCGAGCGCGCGGACAAATCCCTCTATTCAAAAAAACGCGAGCAACATGCTCAGGCCACTTCACCGCGCCTGGCTAGCGTTCGCAATCCCTAAGCTCGCGCGCTCGCCGCTATCTTCTGCTTGCCGGACGCAGCGTCAACAGCGCGTTACCCGCGGTGGTCCATCGGGATGTAGCTGCGCTCGTCGCTGCCAAGATAGATTTGCCGAGGTCGCGCGATCTTCTGTTCTGGATCGAGCAGCATTTCCTGCCATTGCGCGATCCAACCGGACGTGCGCGGAATGGCGAACAGCACCGGGAACATCGTCATCGGGAAGCCCATCGACTGGTAAATGAGTCCTGTGTAGAAGTCTACGTTCGGGTACAGCTTCCGTTTAATGAAATAATCGTCTTCCAGAGCGATGCGTTCGCATTCCAGCGCGATGTCGATCAGCGGATTGCGGCCCATCACGTCGAAAACCTCATACGCGATGTGCTTCACAATTTTCGCGCGCGGATCGTAGTTCTTGTAGACGCGGTGACCAAAGCCCATCAATTTCTTCTCGCCCGCCTTCACCTGCTTCACGTAATCCGGTACGCGGTTTACCGAGCCAATTTCCAGCAGCATTCGCAGGACGGCTTCGTTCGCGCCCCCGTGCAATGGTCCATAGAGAGCCGCGGTGGCTGCAGCAATCGCCGAATACGGATCCACATCTGAACTGCCGACGCCGCGCATGGCGCTGGCCGAGCAGTTTTGCTCGTGGTCTGCGTGCAGGATGAACAGAATATCCAGCGCGCGCTCAAGCGTTGGATTGGGCCGGTACTTGAGTTCCGTGGTGCGGAACAGCATATTCAGAAAATTTCCTGGGTAGCTGAGGTCGTTATCGGGATACGCATACGGCATTCCCAGGCTGTGCCGGTAGGCAAATGCGGCGAGCGTCGGCATCTTGCCGATCAGCCGCCACGTCTGTTTGCGGCGCGAATCCTCATCGAAAATATTTTTCGCATCTGGATAAAACGTCGACAGCGCCGCCACCGCCGAGATAATCATCCCCATCGGGTGCGCATCGTAATGGAAGCCATCGAGGAATTTCTTAATGCTCTCATGAATAAAAGTGTGATGCGTGATGTGATAGGTCCAGTCTTCCAGCTGCGCAGCTGTGGGCAGTTCCCCGTGCAAAATCAAGTATGCTGTCTCTAAATAAGTGCTTTTCTCCGCGAGCTCTTCGATGGGATATCCGCGATACCGCAGGATGCCCTTGTCGCCGTCAATGAAAGTAATATGGCTGGTGCAAGACGCCGTATTCGTATATGCCGGATCGTAGCTCATCATTCCAAAATCGTCTTCATTCACCTTGATCTGGCGCAAATCGATCGCGCGGATCGTGTCATGTTGCACGGGAACCTCATACTGCCTGCCGGTGCGATTATCGGTAATCGTCAGGGACTCGCGTCGCGCCGCGCTTGTTTTGTCATTCGCGGGCGCAACAACAGGTTTGGTCGGATTCAAGTTTGGGCCTCCTCGACTCGCTGCCTTGCACTGCGGGCGGGTCAATAAACAACAGTCAAGTTTACACTAACTGCGGTGCGTTGAAATAATTTCCGTTTACCCTCATTGCAGTAACTGCATCCGAAGTAGGCAATTCCATCCGCCTCCGTATGGAACTCTCGCTGGGCGCCCCGGCACTGCGTTATTGTCCGCTCCGAAATGCCTGAGACGTAACACGATGCCGGTACGCGAACAATTTCTTCAGTTTTCGCTTCACGAACCCACCTGCAACAAAAGCTCCCATCGCACCCATGGGCAGGTCGTAATCGATGCGATCTTCCAGCCAGCAAGCAGCAGTGCCGTCGGGAATAAATCGATGCGTGTGTTCCCAGCGATGGAACGGTCCGGAGCGCTGGAAGTCCTGGAACTCGCGGCCTTCGATGTATCCGCGATGTTCGAATTCCCACCGCACGCGAAACGGCCCCATGCGCACTCGCAATACTCCGCGCGCGCCATCGTGAATTCCCGGAGCACGCTCCAGAATTTCGACTGGCTCCCACGGAGGCGTCAGCCGTTCGAGCGCGCCGGGTTCCGCGTGCCAGGCAAAGACTTCCTCCGCCGACGCTTCGATTCTCGATCTTCGAACAAAAGTTTCACTCACGATGATCGAGTCTCCATCTGGTTGGACGCCTTGCGAAGAACAATATCGCAAAAAGAAGTGCCGCTCCACAAAGACAGGCTGGCGCCGGTCCGCCGGAGCGTCTCGACGCTATACTGCTGGGGACAGAGCTTCCGGTTGTGAAATCCCGTTAAATTTCGCGAGTTCCACACGGTTCCGTCCAGTCCTTTTGGCGCGATACAGCGCCGCATCCACGGTGCGCAGCAATTCGTTGACGTCGTTCTGAACGGAACTGCGTATCACCGAGACGCCAAAGCTCGCAGTAATCGCGATATCCCCTTCCGGCGTTCGCACGGGCTTCGCTTCCAAAGCCTTTCGCATTCTCTCCGCCAACCGCACAATGCCTTCCTCGGTCGAAGTGGGAAATATCATCAGGAACTCTTCGCCTCCATAACGCCCCACGCAATCATAGGAGCGCACACATTTGGTCATGCGCCGCGCCACTTCTTGTAGCACAAGGTCTCCCGCAATGTGTCCGTACTTGTCATTGACTGCCTTAAAATGGTCCAGGTCCGCGAGCGCTACTCCCACCGGTTTGTTTTCGCGGTAGGCGCGCGCCAGTTCACGAACTAAAAATTCGAATGCCGCGTCGCGGCTCGCCACGCCGGTCAAAACGTCATGGGTCGCCTGAAAATGCAAAGCATCGCGCGCCGCGATTAGTTCATCTTGCACTTTCAGGATCCGCTCCCCCGCTTGCAACCGGGCGCGCAATTCTTCGGCGTCGAAGGGCTTGGAAAGATAGTCATCCGCGCCCGCCTTTAATCCCACAAGCAAGCTTCGCTTTTGGCCGCGCGCGGTCAGCAAAATCATATAGACATAAGGACGGCCGGTTCGCTCGCGAACTCGCCTGCAAATTTCAACACCCTCAATTCCCGGCATCATCCAATCGAGGATTGCCAGGCGCGGCGGATCCTCGGCCTCGAGCAAGGCCCACGCATCATCCCCTTTGGCAACCGCGACGACCTGGTAGCCCCACTTTCGCAGGAACGCCTCCAATAGGCGTCGCGAAACCGGTTCGTCTTCCGCAACAAGAATTTTCATGCCCATTTTGTCCCCGCTATTTGCCGACCCAAGACTTTCTTCATGCCCACAGCCTAGTCGTCGGAGTGCGAAACGGCTCAAGCACCGTCTGCAACCGCTTGAGTTCGATTTCGACCGCTACAAACGCCTTTTCTGTTTGCTGTATATCTTTTTGCTTTCCGAAATTTTCCATCTCTTCCACCGCGCGGTACGCGGCCCGCCGCCCAAAATTTCCCACAGAGCCCTTCAGCGTGTGCGCGATTCGTGCGACTCCCGCGGTGTCACCATTTGCGATAGACTCGCGCAGCTCCTCAAAAATCCCCGGCAGACTGCTCTCAAATAACTGAATAATTTCCGCAAGCAGCTCCCGGTCGTCTTGCATTTTCCCGAGCAGTTCGGCGGTATCCACAACACCGCTGTCCGTGGGCTGCTCCTCCCGCGCTTCAACACTCCGGCAGTGAGGCCGAATCCGCTCAATCGCCGCGAACAGATTCGCGGCCTCGATCGGTTTGGGGATGTAATCATCAGCACCGGCCTCGATGCATTTTTCGCGGTCACCCTTCATGACGTGCGCCGTCAGGATAATGATCGGCAGATGCCGTCGGGACTCTTTTTCGTTTGACCGAATCACGCGGATAGCTTCGAGACCATCCATTTCCGGCATCTGCACGTCCATCAGAACTACGTCGAGATCCTCACGCTCCACCGCGGCCAGTGCCTCCAGTCCATTCTTCGCGATCACCACTGCGTGACCCTGTTTTTCAAGGAGTCTTGTCGCGAGTTGTCGGTTTACAGCATTGTCCTCCGCAAGCAGAATCCGCATGCCGTTTCTTGTATCCGAAATTCGCTGGGGTGATTGAAGGATCGCGTTTGCGTCGTCATTGTTCACCACCGGTGCGCGCAACCCCAGCGACACCTCCGCTTCAACCGTTACCGGTGGAACAAAACTCACACTGGGAATCTGGAGCCACGTGGTGAAATGGAAGATACTGCCTTTTCCCGACGCGCTTTCAACAGAAATGCTCCCCTTCATCATTTTGACCAGCCGTTGCGAAATCGCGAGGCCCAGGCCCGTGCCCCCGTATTTCCGCGTCGTCGAACTGTCCGCTTGCGTAAATGCGGCAAAAATCAACTCTTGCTTTTCCGGAGATATTCCGATTCCTGTGTCGCGCACGGTAAAATGCAGTTTGATTTCACGTGATGACTGACTCTCCACATCGATAGCAACCACTACTTCACCACGCTCCGTGAACTTGATCGCGTTCATCACCAGATTCACCAGGATCTGCCGCAATCGTCCGCTATCACCCAGCAGCCATTCAGGCGCCCCTGCTTCCACTTGCCAAGCTAGCGCCAGGCCTTTCCTGTGCGCAAGATGGCCCAGCGCTTTCAGCGCGTCGCTCAGGCTTTCGCGCAGCGCGAACGGCGATACGTCCAGTTCCAGTTTTCCAGCTTCGATCTTCGAGAAATCTAGAATGTCGTTCAGCAACGTCAGCAGTGAATCCGCCGATGATTTCACCATTCGCAAGTACTCTCGCTGCTCGGTGTTTAATTGCGTTTCCAGGGTGAGCTGCGTCATGCCCAAAATTCCATTCATCGGCGTGCGTATCTCGTGGCTCATATTCGCGAGGAATTCGCTCTTGGCGCGGTTCGCCTCTTCGGCTGCTTCCTTCGCAGATACCAGCGCTTCTTCCGCGCGTTTCCTCGCGCTTATATCATGGTAAATAACCAGCGTTCCGGCGTCTTCACCGCCTATCCGCATCGGCACACCATACAGTTCCACGTTGAGCAGTGTTGCATCGCTCCGGCGACGTTGTGTCGTCGCCTGAATCGTCTCTCCATCCTCACGCCGCCGCGCAAATTCCGCCGCTTCTTTGTCCTGCTCTGGCGGTGTAACCAGGGAGTTCAAATCCGCCCCAATTATCTTCGCTCGATCATATCGAAAGAGGCGTTCGAACGCGGTATTGCAAATTCGCACGCGGCCTTCAGTATCCGTGGTGACGATGCCCAGGGGACTGGTTTCGACAAGCGCGTTTAGGTACGCAGTACGTTCAGCGACACGCTGTTCGAGTTCGGCGCGCCCTCGTTCCAGTTCTTTATCGCGGTCCTGGATTCTTGCCAGCATTCCGTTGAACTGTTCGTAGAGAAAGCCGATTTCATCCCCGCGCTTCGAAACCATCCGGACGGAATAATTCTTGTCGATCGCGATGGCAAACGCAGCACGCGCCAGCTCCAGAATCGGGCCTGATATGGAACTCTGCAGCCGCGACCCCACCAGTGCGCCCAAGAGCAGCGAGATAAGTAGCGCCAGGCCCACCATCGCGGCAAGCCCCTCCTCACGCGCCACGATCAAACTCATGTCCGACTCGAGATAAATTGTCCCGGCGGACTTTCCATCCAGTTCAATTTTGTGGAACACAACGATCTTGCCCGCGGCCAAACGCGCACCGTCACCCTCGACAGGCGGGGGCGCAAAACCGGTGTTCTCAGGATTCCGGCTGTAAAGAGCGAGCACGTTGCCTCCCGGCGTGTACAATGCTGCGTGCTCCAACTCCTTGTCCGCCCCTAACGCCCGAAGAATCTCCTTCGCCGCTTGTGCATCGTGGAAGGTCAAGGCCCTCGTGGAATTCGTCCCAGTAATTTCCGCAAGCGTCGCGACCGCCTGGAGCCGCGATTGCCGGGCTGCGCGAATGTCGTAAACTGCGAAAATCGTACAGGCGGACACAACTGCCAGTCCGCAGGAAATCAGGATGATGCGCGTCAATTTGCTGCGGATCGACTGATGGTCCAGAGTCCTTGACATTCTATCCGCCGGTTCTGACAAGGAGTCTCCTACCAGCCTGCACGATCGCGCCCAAAAACAGGACGCGACAAATAGTTGACACACTTCGTATCACAGCGTGGAAATTAGCAGGAACGTGGCCAAACACGTTGCACGGAGCGCAACGCAAAACTTCTGTAATCAATAGCATTGCGTGATGTGTTATCGCAGACTGTACAGCTCACCAGAATATTTCTGTGCCAGGCGCGCCCGCTGTGCCGGATTGAAACGCCGACGTACTACTCTTCACTCCCTATGCTAGACTCCGCCGTCAGTTCAAAAATCACTTAACCGCAATTTGCCCGGCCGGAATTCCGTGCGGGAAGGAACGGGAAAATGAAGACATTCATCATCGCGATATTACTGAGCGCCACAACTCTCTATGCTGCGAGAGTCAATGCGCAGCAGCAGTCACCTTCCTCAACTTCAAGCAACAGAACTTTTCAGCTCAGACCTACGCCGAAGACAATCTCCTGGGGCTACTACGCTGCGGGCGCTCTTCCCGTTCTTCGCATTCATTCCGGCGACACGGTGGAAATGCAAACCCTAATCACTTCGAGCCCCAAGGCTTTGCAGGGAGCCGGTGTCCCCGCCGATCAAGTGGAACAATCCCTGCGCGACATCTTTGATCAAGTGAAAGACAAAGGTCCCGGCGGGCATATTCTTACGGGGCCGGTTTACGTCGAGGGCGCCGAACCCGGCGATGTTTTGGAAGTGCGCATTCAGTCCATCCGTCTCGCCATTCCATACGCGTACAATGCCTTCGGGCCGGGCCGCGGATTTCTCCCCAACGATTATCCGTATGGCCGCATGAAGATCATTCCTCTGGACGCACAGCGCATGGTCGCGCACTTCACCGACGGCATTGAAATTCCTCTTCGTCCATTTTTCGGCAGCTTGGGAGACGCCCCGCCGCCAGCGGCCGGGCGCATCAGCAGCGCGCCGCCATGGATGCACGCGGGCAATTTGGACAACAAGCATCTTGTCGCCGGCACAACGCTTTATATTCCCGTGAACGCCGAAGGCGCTCTCTTCTGGGCCGGAGACGGCCACGCGGGCCAAGGCGACGGCGAAGTGGACATCACCGCGATGGAAACTTCACTGATCGGCACGTTTCAACTCATCGACCGCAAGGATATGCATTTGCTCTGGCCGCGCGCTGAGACGCCCGATGACTACATGACGATGGGCATTCACGAAGACCTCAACGAAGCCACAAAGATGGCCGTCCACGAAATGATCGATTTCCTGATGCACGAAAAGCATCTGTCGCGCGACGATGCCTATATGCTTTCAAGCATCGCCGCCGATTTGCATATCAGCGAGCTCGTCGACGGCAACAAAGTCGTCAGCATGATGCTGCCAAAGTCGATCTTCACGGGTTCCGCCAGACGCTGAGAGCGAAGCCTATGAGCACCCTTTGAGCCGGATGTTTCTGGGGAAAGGAATCCGCCCTGTCGTGGAATTCGGGAAGAGGAATCTTTCATTCGCGACTGAGCGCCGCTGCTTCATCGGCCGCGATATCGAGCACGGAATCTACATGCGCGATTCTCAGAAGGTGTAGAATGCGCGCGCTCGGCGCAAAAAAAATACACCGCCCTCCGGCGCGCCTTACTTCAGAGCAATGGCGCACGAGCGAGCCAAGGCCCCAGCTATCCATGTCCGAGACGCCTGCCAGATTAATGGCGATCTGCCATGAGCCTTCGGCGAGCAGCTCTTTGATTTTCTGACGAAACTTCCCTTCGCTTTCGCCCACCATCAGCGAGCCTTTCAGATCGAGAATCGTCGTCGCGCCTGCCTTACGAATCTTGATATCCAATCGAATCCCTCGAATCGCAAATTATCCGAACTCGCCGCTCCGCGCAAGCGAAACGCCTCATTCGCTCGTGCGCTGGAAGCTTCGGAGAAAGCAGTAATTTGCCGCGCGTTACAGGCTCTGCGCTCCCGGTAACTTTGCATCTTCGCATCGGCCCCACAGCGGAAGCTTGCAGAAATTACAACGCTGCGACGTCGAAATTGTCCCGAACCAGCGCTCGCGCGCGAAAACGCGCCCACACCGCGGACACGGAAAACGACTCACGTTGTAGCCAGTCACCCAGACCATCGCCATGTACGCCAGCAGCAGTTCCACAAATCCGCCCGCTCCGAGGCCGAGGTATTCCTTAATCGCAGCCGCAAAAAACAAAATCGGAAACAGCCCCGCGAAGAGTATCCAGAAAGCTGCGCGCAGCCGGCGAAATCTTCGCCATTCGCGGTCGTAACGCGCCTGCCGGTCGGGCTCGTGCGTCGTCATTTTCTCTTCGGAGGCAAAAACTTCTTGTCAATTTTCGCGACCACCACGTAATTCGGATCCACCATTTCCGAAACGCGAATGCGCGCCACTTTCGACAGCAATTCGTACGCGTCGAGATTGCTCAGCCCATAATCCTGATGAATCCAATCGACAAGTTGCGAGAACGCGACGCGCAGCGAATCGTCGAGCGGGCGCGTGATGCCCGCGGCCATAAGTTCATGCTCGTTTTCAAAGCGCGGCCACGCAATCTTCCGTCCCTTGATCACGCTCACTTGCAGACGCACGCGCAACGGAACTTCAATTGCCGTCCCCGCCACCTCTCCGTCGCCCATTGCCGCGTGCCCATCGCCAAAATAGAGCAGCGCGCCCGCGACGTTCACTGGCAAATAGAGCGTGTTGCCCACGCTTGCCTCCGGCGAGTCCATATTGCCGCCAAAATTTGCTGGGACAACCGAGCTGCGCGATTCGCCGCCCGCGGGCGCGACGCCAATGCAGCCGAGAAACGGATGCAGCGGAATCCGGGTAGTGAAATTTGAATCGTCCGCCTTGAAAGTCGCCGTATTCGTCGCCGCATCGATGGGATAAAACCAGATACGCTCGGGCAGCGGCTGATTGATCATCGGCGTGAAGTCTGTGGGATTCAGCGCCCCAAATCCCGGAGCCAGCGCGCCGATTCCCTGTTTCCCGTTGACTTCGATCGACAGAAAACGTATCGCCAGCGTGTCGCCCGGCTCCGCGCCGTCAATATAAAACGGGCCCGTGAGCGGATTATCGCCCTTGGCCATTGCCAGCGTGTCGCCAGGATGCTGAATCGCATCGCCAAAGCAGTCGAGCGTGTTCGCCTCAATGATGTCGCCCGAGTGAACATGGGCAACTGCCGGCGCCACGCAGTAATCATATTTCACGTTGTTATTCGTCGCGTGATACCGCACAACGTGCGTCTGCGACGCGCTGGACGTCATCTGTGCGCCAGCCCGCTTCGCTACCAGCGTCGTCCCGATTATCGCCAGCAGCATCACGCCGCATCGGTTCGCAATTCTCATGCTTGAATCCTCCCATCGCGCACAGCTAAATGTTTGCGAACGCCGATTCTAGGCTACCTATGAAAATGGGAGAAGTGCGGATTTTATTCAGTCGGAGATTAAAGGGGATGTTCAGACGATTTCGAGCATCCGCTCGATCGAGCGGCGCGCGCGGCGGGCGACTTCTTCAGAAACGCAAATCTGTGGCTCGAGACTCTCGAGCGAATTCAAAATCCGGTCCAGCGTGATAGTCTTCATGAATTCGCAGACTGCCTCGGGATTGACGGGACGAAATAATTTGTCGGGCGCCATCTTGCGCAGCCGATGCAACATCCCCACCTCGGTGCCCACCGCAAATTCCTCGGCTGCGGAATCGCCGATGTGGCGGATCATGCCCTCGGTCGAAAGGAAAAACGTGCGTTTGCGCGGCAATGTGCCATCCGCCACGCGCGCCATGCACGAAGTGACGCAGCCGCACTCCGGATGAATTAGCAATTCGATATCCGGATATTCGTCCATCATGTTCAGCGCCTGCTCGGGGCGTATCGCGCGATGCACGTGGCAGGAACCGGGATACGCGATGATGTTTGGGCGTCCCGTCTCGCGCGCCACAAACGCCGCCAGAAATTTGTCGGGAACAAATAAAATCGGCCGCTCCGGCGGAATCGCACGCACGATTTTCGCGGCGTTCGCCGAGGTGCAGCAGTAATCGCTCTCCGCCTTCACTTCCGCGGACGTGTTGACGTATGCCACGACGACCGCGTCGGGATAGTGCGCCTTCCATGCGCGCAATTCACCGGCCGTAATCGTCGCGGCCAACGAACATCCGGCGCGCAGGTCCGGCAGCAGCACGATTTTCTGCGGGCACAGAATCGCCGCCGTTTCCGCCATGAAGTGCACACCGCAAAAAACAATCACGTCCGCGGGCGTTGTCGCGGCCTGTTGCGAAAGCCCCAGCGAATCGCCGACGAAATCGGCAATCTCCTGCACTTCATCGCGCTGGTAGTTGTGCGCCAGAATAACGGCGTTGCGTTCTTCCTTCAGCCGTGCGATGCGCTCCTGCTTTAGGCGAATTTCCGCGGGTGTGTCCTGCATCACCTCGACAGGAGGCACAACATAGCGCGCCTCAAAGGGAACGGAATTTGCAACTTCGCTCACGCCTAAATCACCTCGCCCCAGGAATAATTTTCGCGCTCAAGTCGAGCGCGCGCACGGAATGCGTCAGCGCGCCGATCGAAATTGCATCCACGCCGGCCGCCGCATAAGCCGCAACCGACTTCTCGGAAACATTGCCGCTCGCTTCCACGAGAACGTCGTCATGGAGGCCTGCGTCGCGGAGTGCTTGTACCGCGCGCCCA
Source organism: Candidatus Acidiferrales bacterium (assembly GCA_035279805.1). Classification (GTDB taxonomy): domain Bacteria; phylum Acidobacteriota; class Terriglobia; order Acidiferrales; family UBA7541; genus DAHUXN01. Next base: position 10,099 of record DATEHB010000154.1, on the reverse strand, counting down.
GCATCCGTCGCCGAAAAATTGTCGAGCATGAGAATGCACGGACATGCACCGCTCGACGCCTGCAAGTCGCCCAGCACGCGCGCAACGTTGAGCGCCTCGTCGATGCTCGTCACTTCAACTTCAAAAAATCGCGCGGTCTTTTTCCGATCCCACGCGCAACGCAGCGCCGCATCGATAGTCGTCACATTCTCATTAGATGCCAGTCGTAGATGATTCGTCTTGACCAAAATCGCGTCGCCCAGACCCAACCGGTGCGTCCCGCCGCCGCCGCAATGAATCGCGCGCTTGTCGAGCAATCCCCACGCGGTTTTCCGCGTGCCAACCACATGCGCAGTCGACGACGCTTGCCGGGCAGCCTCGACTAATTTCTTGGTTGCCGTCGCGATCCCGCTCATCCGCTGCATTAGATTCACCACCGTGCGTTCCAGAGTCAACAAACTCCGGCCGTCGCCCACAACGCGCAAAATCACATCGGCCCCCGCAACCTCGTTGCCATCTCTGGTATTTGGCGTCGCCATCCGCTGCGATCCATGCCGCACACGCTCGTAAATCCATACGCCCTCGGCTACTCCCGCGACGACACCTGCCTCCTTCGCGCGAACCTCCACAGTGCACGGACGCGCGCCAATTCCCATCGCCTCCACCGTCAAATCCGCCGGCTCCGTATCCTCGCGCAACAGTTCATCTGTAAGAGCGCGCAACGCGCGAAGATACATGGGATTCTCGAGCGTCAAATCGTCTCCGCGATAAAACGCTACCCGCACGCGCTCGTCGCGCGTCATGCGATGCAGCCCTCCCGCGATTTCGGTCTTCGTCGTCATGCGATTTCGATTTCTTTCAAGCTGCGACCAACGCTCCGTGGCCCTCTCTGCGTCTACAACGAAATACGACGCATAAATCGGAAAACTCCATCTTCGCGTGGCTTCGGCGTGGAAGTCAACTATTGCTGCGTGAGTACCATTGAGAATTGCTCTGGCTTTGCCCCTAATAATATTCTTGCGATACAGGCAATTTGCGGCCTGTATTACGCTATCATGTCTGGAAGGCCACCGCCGCGCTTGGCGTGCTCCAACAGGTTACCGGCCACCGGACAGGCAACCGCATGAACAGCATCGCACGCAACTCTGCTCGCAACTTCGCATGCAGCTCAATAATTGGAGCGTCATTCTTTTTTGCCGTGGCGCTGAATCTTTCGGCGCAGACTGCTCAGCAGAATTCCCCCGTGCTGAAGCGTCGCCCGCCCGGCCAATTAGCTGAACCGAAGATCGCGCCCGGGAGCGTTCCCGGAACTGAGAGTCAACTCGTATTTTTGCAGGATTCTTCGCCGATTGTTCCGCCTCCACTGCAACTCGTCGTCGATGCCGGAGTTCCTCTGCGCGTCATACTGAAGAAATCCCTGCCGGTGAAAAAAGTCGGCCAGCGAATTCAAGCGTACACCACCGAGCCGGTGTATTCTTTCGACCGCGTCGTGATTCCCAAGGATACCGAAGTGGAGGGTCGCATCACAGAATTGCTCCCGCCCTCCACGATGAAGCGCACCGCTGCGTACCTGAACGCAGATTTCTCGCCGCATCGCGCGATTCAGGTCGAATTCGACACGCTGATTCTGGGAGACGGAAGCCGCATCGCGTTGCGTACGAAAGTCGTTCCTGACGTCGGCCCGGTCATACACCTCGAAACGAATCCGCAAAAAAATGGAGCCGTCCATCGCGCGCGCGGACTCGTCAGCCAGCAGTGGCATCTCGCAATGGCGCAACTAAAACCTTCGGCGGTATGGCAGCGCGCGAAATCATTCGCGTCCAGCGAATGGCCGTATCACAGGCAAAAGCTCGCAGCCGGAACAGTGTTCGATGCAGAGCTCGAGCAACCGCTTCAATTTGGCTCGGTTGCGATCGCCGCGCAAGAAATGGGAGCGATGGGCCAGCTCCCAGCGCTCAATAGCGAAGCCTTTGCGCGCCTCGCAACGCCTCTGAGTTCCGGCACCGCGCACCTCGGAACACCCGTCAGCGCGATACTCACGCGCCCCGTTTTCTCACCAGAAAGGAAGCTCTTGCTGCCCGTTGGCACGGAGCTGCAGGGCATGGTCGTGCATGCGGAACCCGCGCGACGAATGCATCGCAACGGCCAGCTACACTTCACGCTTCAGCGCGTTCAGTTGCCGTCCAGCACGCCGCAGCCCGTGGAAATGGCCCTGGAGGGAATCGAAGTTGCGAAGTCATCGCACATCAAGCTCGATTCCGAAGGCGACACCAGCGTCGCCAGCGACAAAGAATCGCGCGTGCTCAGCACGGCCTTATCCGTGGCAATTGCCAGTTCGACAATGCACCATGAGGATTCCGACGATGGCGCAATTCAGAACGGTGATCCAGGTAAGAGTGCGGTTGCCGGCGGCTCCGGTTATAAACTTATCGGATTTGCGCTCGGCATCGGCCTTCAGTCACGCGCGTTCGGCCAGGTGATGGGATTCGTCGGAGCGGGCGAGTCCGTCTATTTTCATTTCATCACGCGCGGCAATGATTTGGTATTGCCGAAGGACACGCCCATCGAGGTCAGTTTCGGCCGGCACCGGCGTCCAGGAGGCTCATAGGCTTCATTGGCACAACCAGGACCAGCCGGCCAAATGAGAGCTTCTCCGAGGGCTAATCTGTGAATCGCGCAATCAGCGTGTTCATGGCTGCGATGGCAATCTCAGGATTGAGCGCCTGCGCGGGCTGTAGTTCTTCGTCAAGCTCCGGCGGAACGCCGCCGAGCATTACCGCACAACCCATAAATCAAAACGTAGCTGTGGGCCAGCCGGCGACATTCACCGTGACGGCGACGGGGACCGCCCCGCTCAGTTATCAGTGGCAGGAAAACAGCGGAAATATCCCTGGGGCTACATCGTCAACGTACACGATTGCGGCGACAGCCGCTTCACAGAACGGACACATCTTCCAGGTGGCAGTCGTCAATTCGTTAGGGTCGCTCACGAGCGCTGCGGCCACGCTTACCGTGATCACGCCCGGAGCGGTCGCGAAGGTCCTCACATATCACAACGACAATGCGCGCACTGGACAGAATCTGACCGAAACGATTCTTACACCAGCCAACGTGACCTCAACGAATTTTGGAAGGATCGCCTTTCTCGCAGTGCAGGGACTGGTGGACGCGGAGCCGCTGTACGTTTCGGGCCTGACAGTTAATGGCGCGGTGCACAACGTTGTGTTCGTAGCCACGGAACATGATTTTGTCTATGCGTTTGACGCGGACACTTTTGCGCAGCTCTGGCAGGTATCTGTGGCCTCCGGCGAATCACCTAGCGATAATCACGGGTGTAGCCAAGTGACTCCGGAAATCGGGGTTACGTCCACACCTGCCATCGACCTGAATGCGGGACCGCACGGGACCATGTACGTCGTGGCCATGTCGGAAGATCCCACGGGCAAGTATCATCAGCGCCTGCACGCGCTCGACATCACCACGGGCGCGGAACTAACGGGAAGTCCGCAAGAAGTCATCGCCAAATTTCCGGGCTCTGCCCCACCCACGGCCAGCGGCCAAACGTTATTCGATCCCGCGCAGTACAAAGAGCGCGTCGGTCTGCTGTTGCTGAATGGAGTGCTTTACACGGGATGGGCGTCGCACTGCGATTTTACGCCATACAGCGGATGGATTATCGGCTATAACTCGACGACGCTCGCGCAAGTAAGCGTGCTGAACTTTACACCAAACGGCAGCGAGGGCTCGGCTTGGATGTCCGGAGCAGGCCTCGCCGCAGATTCGTCGGCAAACATTTATTTTCTCGCGGCCAATGGAACGTTTGACACAACGCTCGATGCGAACGGCTTCCCAATCAACGGCGACTTTGGAAATGCCTTTCTGAAGCTTTCCACTTCTGGCGGTGCGCTCGCCGTCGCCGATTATTTCACGATGTTCAACACCGTCACTGAATCGAACTTCGATCAGGATCTCGGCTCCGGTGGCGCGCTTGTCTTACCAGATCTTATCGATGCTACTGGAATCACGCGTCATCTCGCGGTCGGCGCGGGTAAGGACGACAACATTTACGTTGTGGATCGCGACTCGATGGGCAAATTCAACCCCAGCAATAACAACGCAATCTATGAGGAGGTTCCTTCCGGGTCGGGCCTGATCAGCAGTTCCGGAGTGTATGGGATGCCCGCATATTTCAATAATAAAATTTATTATGGAGCGGTCGACGATGCGCTGCGAGCGTTTACCATCACCAACGCGCACCTCGTCGCTCCCGCGGCGTCTGCTAGCGCAAATACCTTCGCCTATCCGGGAACCACGCCAAGCATTTCCGCGAATGGCAGCTCAAACGGAATTGTGTGGGCAGTCGAAAGTAAACCCGGAGTTCCAGCAATCCTCCACGCCTATGACGCGACGGATCTCGCGAAGGAGCTGTATAACAGCAATCAGGCCGGAGGGCGCGATCAGTTTACGGGCAACAAGTTCATCACTCCGATGATCGCCAATGGCAAAGTTTTCGTGGGAACTCCGACGGGCGTCGCAGTCTTTGGCCCGATTCCTTAAGCAATCCTTCCATGAAACGCCGTACTCCGCGAACAATGTCTCCGGTAACGAAAACTGTTTTTTTCGCATCTTACGTGCGGCGGCGGTATTCGATTTCATCGCCAGGCCCGGATTCCGGAAGAACAAATCCACTTGAGACTCGCCCTTTGAGAAACACCCTTGTGAAAAATAGAGGACGGAAACTCGTTGCTGCCGCAATTCTGGCATCGTTCAGCATCCCCGCCGCCATGATCGCCGGATGCGGCAAATCACACTCGGCAGAGTCTGCCGCCGCTGCGCAGCCCGTTGCTTCAACCGCATCAGCGCGACCGGCGAGCGTCGCAGCTGCGCCGGATGCTCCCGCCGATGTCCTCACCTTCCATAACGACAATGCGCGCACCGGTCTCTATCCCAGCGAAAAAATCCTCACGCCTCGCAACGTCAACTCGCGCGACTTCGGCAAAATTGGTTTCTTGTCCGTGCAGGGGCTCGTCGACGCGCAGCCGCTCTATGTCGCGCAACTCACAATCGCGCGCGCGAAGCATAATGTCGTTTTCGTTGTCACAGAACACGACCTCGCCTATGCCTTCGACGCGGACACCTCCGCGCAGCTCTGGCAAGTCTCGCTGCTCGGCCCGGATGAAAGCACCAGCGACGACCGCGGTTGCGGCCAGGTCAAACCCGAAATCGGAGTCACGTCAACACCGGTTATTGATTTGCAGGCAGGCCCGCATGGCGCGATTTACGTCGTCGCCATGTCGAAAGACAGCTCTGGAAAATATTACCAGCGGCTTCATGCACTTGACATCACCACGGGCGCGGAACTCGACGGCGGCCCAGAAACAATTGAAGCCACTTACCCAGGCTCGGCGATACCTAATTCGAACGGCCAGGTCGATTTCGATCCGAAGCAATACAAGGAACGCGCAGCCCTGCTACTGCTCAACGGAGTTGTTTACACAAGCTGGGCCTCGCACTGCGATTTCGATCCGTACACCGGGTGGATCATCGGCTACGACGCGCGCTCTTTGAAGCAAACCAACGTTCTCAACATCATGCCGAATGGCAGCGAAGGAGCCATCTGGATGTCCGGAGCGGGCCTTGCGGCAGATTCATCCGCCAACATTTATTTTCTCGCGGGTAACGGAACATTCGAGACTACCCTCAACTCCCAGGGCTTTCCAGAAAAAGGCGACTACGGCAACGCGTTCATGAAACTCTCGACCTCTGGCCGGAAATTGTCCGTGAGCGATTACTTCATGATGCACAACACGGTCGAAGAATCGCGAAAAGACTTGGATCTCGGCTCCGGCGGCGCGATGGTCTTACCGGACCTTCAGGACCGTTCGGGAAAGACGCTTCATCTCGCCGTCGGCGCGGGCAAGGACGACATCATTTACGTCGTGGATCGCGATTCCATGGGCAAATTCAATCCAGGCAACGACAACGCCATCTATCAGGACGTTCCAAGCACGGGCGACGAAAATTCTCAGGGACTCGGCGGCAGCGGTGGAGTCTTCGCGGCGCCCGCGTATTTTAATCATACTCTCTACTACGGTGCAGTCGACGATTCGCTGCGTGCATTCAAGATTACGAATGCGCGCGTCGTCAGCCCCGCTGCCTCGAAGACCGCCATCAGTTTCGGCTATCCCGGAACCACTCCAAGCATTTCCGCCAACGGCACGAAAGACGCTATTGTATGGGCCGTCGAGAACAACTCTCCCGCCGTTCTCCGCGCTTATGAAGCAAGCGATCTTCGCCGGGAACTTTACGGCAGCAACCGGGAACGTGCGCGCGACGAAATTACCGGCAACAAATTCATCACGCCAATGATTGCAGGGGGAAAGGTGTTCGTAGGGACTCCAACCGGCGTCGCGGTTTTCGGTTTGCTGCCAAAGCCTCCTGCCACGCCTCAACAATCTCAGCGCCGTAAATAATCCGCTTCACACGCGGCGAAGAAGGGCCGCTCCTGAGCGCCACAGCTTCATCATTTTCGCTGTGCGTCTCGGCATCAGCTTCGCCCACAGACGGATCATCCAGTCGCCTGGCATGGGACGGTTGAACTCTCGCGAAGCCTGAAAAAATCCACGAAACTCAATGGCCTCCCAGCCGAATGGCCGGAAAAATTCCTCACCAGCTTCCGGAGCAAACTGGATGGGCGCGCCCGCGGCCCGCAACTCTTTGCCCCAGTGCTTTTCCATCATTTGTTTTACCTTTGGCGAAGCAATATCCGCCAGCCAGCATTGAAAACGCTCGCACTCGTGCAAATCCCGCGCAAGGTTGCATACGTGTTCCTCGGAAAGGTATGCAAGCAGGCCCTCGGTAATTATCAAAGCGCGCCTCGCGCTCGCATTCAGGCGCGCAAATAACTCGCGACGCCCAGCCTGATCTGCCAAATCCATCGTCACACGGTCCAGTTGGACGTGCGGAGTCTCGCTGGCCAGCATTTCCGCCTTGTACGCGATGATCTCCGGCAGATCCACTTCCAGCCAGCGCAATGTAGCGGGCAGTGCCAGTCGATACGGCCGCGCGTCCAGTCCCGCAGCGAGATTCACCACCAGATCGATTTGCTCGGACACAATTGTGCGCAACAACATATCGTCCAGCAGAGCTGTGCGGACAATCATTGCCCACGCCTGACGTTTGCCCCCGCGGAGCGTGTTCACGATTTCTTCGCCGCGTGCGCCCGCAAGCTTCCGCGCATACGGATCACGAAAAATCGCATCCGCTCGCTCAGTCTCCATCGCGCGGTAAAAGGCGACCCACCGCGCCGTGTCGGAGACGTTGCGTATCGCTGGCCCTTTGGACGTATCACTCACTGCTTCGCCCCCACGGCGTCATATTGACGTTGGCCTATCTTGCCAGTTTGCCCTGGGGAATGATACGCCGCCCCGTACGGATTTGCCTTACCCACACGCGCAAATATTTCTTTTCGCGCTGCGCCGGGAATGATTTATGCTCTGATGTTTTTCCGCCAAATTGAGAGGTGCAACTTGATTCAGATTCGTCACATTCGCCTTGCGCTGGTAACTCTAGCCGTCGTCGCCACAACGGTATTCGCGCCCATCCTGATGGCGCAGCAATATTCCCCCAACCTTTACCAGGACATGCGCTGGCGAATGATTGGGCCGTTTCGCGGAGGCCGCACAAAGGCCATCTCCGGCGTCGCCAGCCAGCCGAATGTTTTCTATATCGCACAGGTGAATGGTGGCGTGTGGAAGAGCACCGATTACGGCGAGACGTGGAACCCCATTTTTGACGCCGAGCCTACGCAATCCATCGGCGCGATCGAGGTTGCACCGTCCGACCCCAACACAATTTACGTTGGCAGCGGCGAAGGTTTGCAACGGCCCGACCTTTCCGTGGGCAATGGCGTTTACAAATCAACTGATGCAGGAAAAACGTGGACACATGTAGGTCTCGACGACGCCTTCCAAATCGCCGAGCTCGCCATCGATCCTCGAAACCCTGATCACGTGCTCGTCGCAGTCGTCGGCCATCCTTACGGTCCCAGCGACCAGCGCGGAATTTTTCGCACCACCGATGGCGGCCAGAACTGGCAGAAAGTCCTCTCAAAAGATCAATACACCGGAGGCGGCAGCGTTGAGATTGACGCCTCCAATCCGAATGTCGCCTATGCGTCCCTTTGGGATTCCGTCTCCGGCCCCTGGGAAGACGCCAATGAATACAACGGCTCAAATAGCGGCCTCTACAAATCCACCGACGGCGGTGCCACGTGGGACCAACTCACCGGAGGGCTGCCCGACGGAATTATTCAAGTGCACACCGCAATCGCGCCCAGCGATTCAAACCGCATTTATGCTTCCATCGCGCATGGCCGCGGACTAGGTATCTACCGCTCCGATGACGCCGGTGCAACGTGGACACAAGCCACTACTGACCGCCGCCCGACGGGCCGCATTGGCGGGGGCGATCTTTGCGTACTAAGAGTCGACCCGAAAAATCCTGATGTCGTCTATTCCACAAGCACGGTCACCTTCAAATCCACCGACGGCGCGAAAACCTGGGAGGCCCTCAAGGGCGCGCCCGGCGGCGATGATTATCAAAATATCTGGATCAATCCGAACAATCCCGACACGATTTTACTGACCAGCGATCAGGGCTCGCTCGTCAGCGTGAACGGCGGAAAAACTTGGAGCTCCTGGTATAACCAGCCGACCGCGCAGTTCTATCACGTCATCACCGACAACCGTTTCCCTTACTGGGTCTACGGCGGCCAGCAGGAGAGCGGTTCAGTCGGCATTGCGAGCCGTGGCAACGACGGCGAAATCACGTTTCGCGATTGGCATCCTGTCGGGGTAATCGAATATGGCTACGTCGCGCCCGATCCTCTGAATCCCAACATCATTTACGGAGCCGGCCGCACGGAAGTCTCGAAGTACGACTGGACCACGGGACAAAAGCAAGATGTCACTCCCATTGCCGCCGCTTCGGATAAATATCGCGCCGACCGCACACAGCCGATCATGTTTTCGCCTATCGATCCGCACACGCTTTATTACGCCGCGAACGTGCTTTTCAAAACCACCAACGGCGGCCAATCCTGGCTGACGATCAGCCCCGATTTGACGCGCAAAAGCCCCGGCATTCCGGAGAGTCTCGGCGACATGGCTAAGACCGCCCCGCCCCGTGGCACGATTTACGCCCTCGGTCCGTCGCCGAAAGACATAAATTTGCTTTGGGCAGGTACCGATGACGGTTTGATTTGGGTGACCCGCGACGGCGGCAAGAATTGGAAGAACGTCACGCCGCCTGCTTTGACGCCGTGGAGCAAAGTCACGCAGATCGTGGCTTCGCATTTTGACCTGAATACCGCCTTCGCTTCGGTCAGCCGCTTCCGCATCAACGATATGAAGCCATACATTTACCGCACCGACGACGGCGGCAAGCATTGGCAACTCATCTCCGACGGCCTGCCGGATAACGAACCTGTGAATACCGTTCGCGAAGACCCCGTCCGAAAGAACTTGCTTTTCGCCGGGACGGAAACGACGGTTTGGGTTTCTTTCGACGCGGGCGATCACTGGCAATCGTTGCAATTGAATTTACCGCACACGTCCATGCGCGATTTGTGGATTCACGACAACGATTTACTCGTCGCCACTCACGGACGAAGCTTCTGGATTCTCGACGACATCACACCCCTTCGCCAGCTGACCGACGCCGTATCGAAATCCGACGCGCATCTTTTCAAACCCGCGCCCGCTTACCGCTATCGTCGTGATACGAATACAGACACTCCGCTGCCCCCCGAAGTTCCCGCCGGACAGAATCCGCCGGATGGCGCGATCATTGATTATTATGTCGGGGGCGCATCCTCGGGAGAGGTGACGCTCGAAGTTTTCGATCACGCCGGAAAACTCGTGCGGCGCTATTCCAACACTGATGAACCCCCATACACGCTGGAAGAACAGTCGAAGTCGCAAATTATTCCTACCTATTGGATTCAAGAGCCGCAAATTTTATCCGCGGAATCAGGAATGCACCGCTGGGTGTGGAATCTGCATTACACAACGCCAGAAACGCTCGGGCACGGCTATCCGATCGCCGCCGTTCCGCATGA
>DATEHB010000153.1:0-7512 GCA_035279805.1 Candidatus Acidiferrales bacterium | reverse complement strand
AGCGCATTTTTCAACTCGCGCACATTACCCGGCCAGTCGTAATGCAAAAGCGCGCCCGCGGCTTCATGCGAAAGCCGTGCCGCGCGATTGTGGCGCGCGCCAAGCTGTTCCAGAAACGCGCCCGCCAGCAGCGGGACATCTTCCTTGCGAGCGCGCAGCGAAGGCAATTCCAGCGTCACCACGCGCAACCGGTAATACAAATCCTCGCGAAATCGCCCCGCTGCGATTTCCTCCCCCAGGTTGCGATGCGTCGCGCTGATCACGCGTACATCCACATCAATCGAATGCGTTCCGCCCAGCCGCTCAATCTTCCGGCCTTCGAGCGCGCGCAGCACTTTTGCCTGCGTCACTGCATTCATGTCTCCGATTTCGTCGAGAAAAAGCGTGCCGCCCGATGCCAGCTCGAATTTCCCTTTTTTCGTCTGTGCCGCTCCAGTGAACGCTCCCTTCTCATACCCGAAAAGTTCCGACTCGATCAGATTTTCCGGCAGCGCCGCGCAATTTACGGCGATGAACGCTTTCCCCGCTCGCGGCGAGCGATCGTGAATTTCCTGCGCCAGCAAATCTTTTCCCGTGCCGCTCTCGCCGCAAATTAGTACGGTCGTATCCGTCGTTGCCACGCGCTCAGCTAGCTCGTAAACGCGCCGCATCAGCGATGACGCGCCGCGCATCCGCCCGAATTCCCCTTCAGCGACTAGTTGCTGCCGCAGCCACGCGTTATCGGCCTCCAATTCCACGATCCGTAGCAAATTTGCGATGCGTTGCCGCAGCTCGTCGATGTCGAAGCCCTTCACGATGTAATCATTCGCGCCGCCGCGCAGCGCCTCAATCGCCGTCTTCGCCGTATCGAGCGCGGAAACCATCAAAATCGGCTTCTTGAAGCCTTCGTTTCGAATCGCGCGCAAAAACGAAATTCCATTTTCGCCCGGCAGCACCACGTCGAGCAGTATCAAGTCCGGATCCTCGCGTCTAAGAAATTCGCGCGCCGCCGCCGCCGAATCCGCTTCGACAACGCGGTAGTTGTTTTCGAGCGCTCGCCGCAAACCGTAACGCGCCGCCGGTTCATCATCGACAACCAGAATCGTTCGCATGAATTTCACTTCCCTTCCCGCAAATCCGTCGTCAGCTTGACCTGTGAAGCAATAAGCGGCACAGTCACGACGAACTTCGTCCCGCCTTCGCCGCGCGCAGGACTCTCCCACGAAATCGCGCCGCCCATCTCCGCCACGCGCCGCGCAACAATCGCAAGCCCCAGCCCCGTCCCGCTCGGCTTCGTCGTGAAAAATGGCTGAAACAGCTTTGCGCACGCCTCCTCCGCTATGCCCGGTCCCGCGTCGATGATTTCCAGACGTGCGCTTCCTCCACACGCGCCAACAGCAACGCGAACTTGTCCACCGCCCGGCTGCGCCTCAATCGCATTGACCACAAGATTCGACACGATATCCGTCCACGCGTCTTCAGAGCCCGCGATAACGGTCTCACCCTGAATATCGTCCGCTGCAAATTCCAGGCTCACGTTCCGCCGCTCCGCGTCCTTGCGTAGCAGCGACACGACCTGCTCCGTTATCGCCGCAATCCCGATTCGTCCCTGCCCGTCACTTCCATGAATTCCCGGCCGCGCGTAACGCAAGAGCTGCGTCAGCTTCGTGCTCAACCGGTCCATTTCGCGCACCACAATTTCGCAATCCTCGCGCACGCGCGACGTCAAATCGCGCTCTTCGAGCAGCGCCTGCAGCACCGTTTTCATCGAGCTGATCGGATTTCGCAGATTGTGCGAAACGCTTGCCGCCATTTGCCCCACCAGCGCCAGCCGCTCACGCTCACCAAGTTCGCGCTCCAAACGCAGTTTCTCTTCAATCAACCGGCAGTGATTGACGAGCCCTGGCAATTGCTCCGCCAGAAATTCCAGCGCCACGGTCGTTTCGCCCACCAGAACGGCGCCCGTCGAACACGCTTCGAGAATTCCAATTTCTTCCCGGCCATTTTTCAACGGAAGCTCCACGCAATGCCCCAGACCTCCCGGCGCGCGCAGCGGAGTCCAATTCTTTCCACGCGGCAACGCCAATCGCACCGCGGATAAACCAAATTCCTCGCGAATGCGCCGCTCCGCCGCCGAAAGCAATTTCTCCACGTCGCCGTTCTGCGCTTCCGCCCGCAATTCAACAAGCAGCCGCTGCACCCGGTCCATGCGCTGCTGAAACGAGCGGTAGAGCGTGCGTCCAATCACGCGCTCGAGCGGCTCGAAGAAAATCACCAGCACAAAAAGCAAAATCGCCGCAGTCGCTTCGGGCGGCAGCACCGCCTCGAACCAGCCACTCAGCCGCCGCACCAGCGCGAGATACAGCATTGCAAGAAACGCCGCCGCGACCGCATACACCAAATTGCGCTGCACGCCGATTTGCAAAAAGTTGTCGCGGATCGCGAAGTAACCGAGAAATGCGCCAGGAACCAGCCCCGCAATAATCACTGACGTGCCCAATGTCGCGAGCGTGTTCGGCTGGTGCCATCCCCCGAAGCCGTATGCATAAAAAGTCAGCAGCGCCAGGACAGCGAAAATCCCCGCCAAACAAAGATGGAAACGTTTCGCAGACGCGTCACCGCTTGCGCGGAACATCCTCGCTTCAAACCAAGCGCCCGCCGCCAAACCCGCACTCAGCCATATCCCATAAAATTCAGCGGCGAATCCGCTTGACCAAAGAACATCAAGACTCGGCCTCGCCAACACGTAAGGGACTATGCGCGCCAAAAAATAGACACCCGGCAGATAAAACGCCAACGCTCCAAGCTTCTGCCACGGCGGAATCGGTCCTGCCGTCCCGCCATGTTCCACTTCCGCATGAACAAGAAGTCCCGGCAAAAAGGCCAGTCCTGCCAGCACAAGCCCCATCGCGAATATTGCGGTGCTCACATGCGGCGTCACGTAATGAATGTCCGCGTTGACGGCGAGCAACGCACCGGAATAGAAGAAAAACAGCGCGAGGATCAGGAAAAACAGCACGCGCTCGAATCGTCGCGGCCGGCGATGACCCACAATGAGCGCCAGCAAAAACAGGTACAGCAGCGCCCCGGTCGCGAATGCAATCAATCGAGCGTAAAAGAAAACTGGCATTGGTCTCTTGCGTCGAATTCTACTCGCACCCACAAGAGCACTTCAATGCCCAAGTGTCGGAAAAACATGACACCGCGTAATACGCTGTATATAAATGAGTTGATTTAACAAACCCGCAGCTCACTGCCACTCTCGGCAAAGCCGAATATGTGGGAAATACCTTGACAGTCATCCGCAAACACCATATATTAGCACTCGTCGCCGAGGAGTGCTAAGCAATCCCCGCACCCTATCTCGACGATAATCCCGAAGTCATTTAGCGGAGGTTACGAAATATGGCAGTGAACATTACCCCGCTGCACGACCGTGTGCTCGTGAAGCGGCTCGAAGAGAAAGAAATCGTGAAGGGCGGCATCATCATCCCCGACACGGCCAAGGAAAAGCCCCAGGAAGGCGAAGTTGTTGCCGTCGGAGCAGGAAAACTCGAGAAGGGCCAGCGCGTTCCTCTCGACGTAAAAGCCGGCGATCGCATCCTGTTCGGCAAATACAGCGGCAACGAAATCAAGATTGACGACGAGGAATATCTGATCCTGAAAGAGGACGAAATCCTCGCCAAACTCGGCGGCGCTGCGAAAGCAGCTTCGAACAAAAGGTAACAACCCGCGCGGAGCAATCCGCAGGGCCCGTTAAAGCAATCAGGCAGGTCGGCTGGATCGTTTAGGACAGCTCGCTTGCCGCAGGCAGGCAAATTTCATTCGAGGAAATTGAGGAGGAATAGTTCTCATGGCAAAGCAAATTGTGACTGGTGAGAATTCGCGCCAGTCGATTCTGCGTGGCGTCAACATTCTCGCTGACGCCGTCAAGATCACGCTGGGCCCCAAGGGCCGCAACGCGGTCATTGAAAAGAAATTCGGCGCGCCCATTATCACCAAGGACGGCGTGACCGTCGCAAAGGAAATCGAACTGCCCGATTCGCTCGAAAACATGGGCGCACAAATGGTCCGTGAAGTCGCGTCGAAAACTTCCGACGTGGCCGGCGACGGCACCACCACCGCCACTGTTCTCGCCCAGGCCATCTTCCGCGAAGGCGTGAAGACGGTTGCGGCCGGCGCAAGCCCGATGGCGCTCAAGCGCGGCATCGAAAAGGCCGTCGAAGTCGCGGTCGAGGAAGTCAAGAAGCTCCACAAAGACGTGAAAGGTGACATGATCGCGCAAGTCGGCACGATTAGCGCCAATAACGACAAGCAAATCGGAGCCATCATCGCGGAAGCGATGAAGAAGGTCGGCAAGGATGGCGTGATCACCGTCGAGGAATCGAAGACGATGGAAACCACGCTCGAAGTAGTCGAAGGAATGCAATTTGACCGCGGCTACCTTTCCCCTTACTTCGTCACCGATCCCGAGCGCATGGAATGCGCGCTTGAGGACGTCCGCATCCTGATCCACGAAAAGAAAATCAGCTCCATGAAGGATTTGCTCCCGTTGCTCGAGCAGATCGCAAAAATGGGCAAGCCGTTGCTCGTCATCGCCGAAGACGTAGAAGGCGAAGCGCTCGCAACGTTGGTCGTCAACAAACTCCGTGGCACGCTGCAATGCGCCGCAGTCAAGGCCCCGGGTTTTGGTGACCGCCGCAAGGCCATGCTCGAGGATATCGCCACGCTCACCGGCGGACGCGCTATCACCGAGGACCTTGGCATCAAAATCGAAAACGTCAAGGTCGAAGACCTGGGCCGCGCCAAGAAAATCACCATCGACAAGGACAACACCACCATCGTCGAAGGTTACGGCAAGCCCGGCGAGATCGAAGGCCGCGTCAAGCAAATCCGCACGCAGGTCGAGGACACCACCTCGGACTACGACAAGGAAAAGCTGCAAGAGCGGCTGGCCAAGCTCGTTGGCGGCGTGGCCGTCATCAAGGTGGGCGCGGCAACCGAAACCGAGCTGAAGGAAAAGAAGGCTCGCGTTGAAGACGCCATGCACGCCACACGCGCTGCGGTCGAGGAAGGCATCGTCCCCGGCGGCGGCACAGCTCTCCTGCGCTGCGTAACGGCGCTCGAGAAGATCAAAGCCACCGGCGATGAAGCAATCGGCGTCAACATCGTCAAGCGCGCTCTCGAAGAGCCTATGCGGCAAATCGCTCACAACGCAGGCGAAGAGGGCGCGGTGATTGTTGGCCGCGTTCGCGAGTCGAAAGACGACAATTTCGGCTTCAACGCCGATACTGCCGAGTTCGGCGACCTCGTCAAAGCCGGCGTAATCGACCCTGCAAAAGTCACGCGTCTGGCGCTGCAGAACGCGGCGTCCATCGCGGCCCTGATGCTCACCACCGAAGCTCTCGTGGCCGACATCAAGGAAGAGGAAAAGAAAGCTGCCGGTGCCGGCGGTCCAGGCGCAGGCGGCGGCATGGGCGGCATGTACTAAACCGCTGCTCCTGTAGCTCGGGTCCCGCCGCACGCTTTTTGTCGGCTGACCTGAGGCCTTTCGCAATTAGAGGCGCTCCAATTCACCGGAGCGCCTTTTTTTTGCCTGCTGTAGCTCACGTCGCGGTTGCGCGACCTGACGTGAGGTCCCGGTGTCCGGACTCCCGAAACCGGAGAATCTGCTTTTCGTCTTATGTTGTCATTCTGAGCGCGCAGCGCGAAGAATCTCGCCACGGCGCATTCGCCTTCCCCAACCTAAGCGCCCTCGCCACCCGCTGGCTCGCCTTCGTAGGGCCCGTCTGTAGACGGGTCGTCGGCCTGACACGCCGCGTCTGCTTTTCGCTTTATGGTGTCATTCTGAGCTTGCCTGCCGCTCGCCCTTCGTGGCGGGCAGGCAGGCGCAGCGCGAAGAATCTCGCCACGGCGCATTCACCTTCCCCAACCTAAGCGCCCTCGCCACCCGCTGGCTCGCCTTCGTAGGGGCCCGTCTGTAGACGGGCCGTCGGCCTGACACGCCGCGTCTTCTCTCTCATCATCATTCCGACCAGCCGTGCGACACACCTCCACGTTGTCATTCCGAGGGCCGCCGACGTTTGGTGGCACCGAGGAATCCGCTTCTTCTTTTCCCCAAATTGACTTACGGACACTTCAGTCCTGGATCTCCGCATTGAATCGACACCACTGATCGCTCCTGTTCGGTCGCGGCTCCTCATCCGTCCAGCTTGCATTTTTGAACACGCCTGTACTTGGGGCCTGTTGAACACACTCTCTCGCAACGCTACGCTCGAACCATTAGGCAAACGAACGCCGCGGCTCGATTGCGGCCACAACTTTTCGGCTCCCTGGGTGTTTCATTTGTTGCAGGCAAATTGTCTGTCGAGGTGACTCGGATGCGCAAATTTCCGTTTCTGCATTTGTTTTTGCTTGCTTTCGTAATGCTGGCGATACCGGCACCGTCCCACGCGCAGGTCCGCATCGGCGTCTCTGTCAGAATCGGCCCTCCCGCGCTTCCCGTCTACGCGCAGCCGATCTGCCCTGGAGCAGGCTATATCTGGATGCCCGGCTACTGGGCCTACGGCGATGACGGCTATTATTGGGTGCCCGGAACATGGGTTCTCGCGCCCGAGCCCGGCTTTCTCTGGACGCCCGGCTATTGGGGCTGGGGTGGCGGCGTTTATATCTGGCACGTCGGCTACTGGGGTCCCCATGTCGGCTTCTACGGCGGGGTTCATTATGGTTTCGGTTACACCGGAGTCGGTTTCGTGGGTGGCGAATGGCGCGGCCGCGAATTCTTCTATAACCGCAGCGTCAGCAATGTCAACGTTACCGTGATTCACAACACTTTCAATCGCACCGTCGTTGTGAACAACGTCAGCCGCGTCAGCTACAATGGCGGTCATGGCGGCATCGACGCCCGGCCAACCCGCGAAGAGGATTCCTACGAGCACGAACGTCACGTTGAACCAACAGCCGAACAGGTTCAGCACCGCGACGAAGCCAGCCACAACCGCGCGCAGTTCGCCTCCGTCAATCACGGCCGTCCGGGCGTCGCCGCAACTCCGCGCCCCAGCGCCTTCAACGACCGCGGCGTCATGCACGCAAATGCTCGCGGCGAACGCTTCGACAATAATGCAAATGAAAACCGCAATCGCCAAAACCGTGGCGATTTCCGGAACGGTAACCGCAACAGCCAGGATCGTTCGTCGCATCACGATAACGCTCGCACCGAGCACAACCAGCGCGATCAAAGGCAGCGTCCGGACAAGCCCGACCACAAGCCGGGCAAAGGCGAACGCCCGCGCTCGTAATGTCTGCAACCGTGTCATTCTGAGGAGCGTAGCGACGAAGAATCTTGCCTTGGCCTTCCGCCTTGGCCTTCCGCCTTGGCCTTTGTAGCTCAGGTCCCGGCGACGCCGCTCTTGCGACGCCTGACCTGAGGCTTTTCGTCTCTGCCCGCCGAAGTCCCCATGTTATGTCCTGTCATTCTGAGCCCGAAGGGCGAAGAATCTCGCCTCGTGCGCCTTCGTTTGTCATTCTGAGCCT
>DATEHB010000152.1:0-25329 GCA_035279805.1 Candidatus Acidiferrales bacterium | reverse complement strand
GTGCGCTGAATCACCGCACCAACAACGCCCGACAAGACACCTCCACAAGACTATGTTCGAAAACCTCACCGACAAACTTCAGCGCGCTTTCAAGAATCTCCGCGGCCAGGGCAAACTCACCGAAGAGCATCTCGATGTCGGCCTCGCGCAAATCCGCGAAGCTCTTCTTGACGCGGACGTGAACCTCGGCGTGGTTGACGAAATCATCGCGCACATTCGGGAAAAGGCCCTCGGCTCCGAAGTGCTGCTTCAGCTTTCGCCTGACCAGCAAGTCGTCAAAATTGTTCGCGACGAATTGGCCGAACTTCTCGGCAAAGAAGTCCGCATGCAATTCGCCTCGCGCCCGCCTTCCGTCTGGCTGATTGTCGGCCTGCAAGGCTCCGGGAAAACCACCACCACAGGCAAGCTCGGCAAATGGCTCGGCGCAAATGGCCATCGTCCAGTTGTTGTTTCCACCGACGTGTATCGCCCCGCCGCGCGCGAACAGCTCGCGCAAGTCGCGAAAGCCACTCACACTCCTGCGTGGCCCGGAACAGGCACGGACAAACCGCTCGAAATCGTTCGCGGCGCCATGCGCGAAGCAAAACTCTCGGCGTACGACGTGGTTCTCGTCGACACCGCCGGCCGCCTGCACATCGACGATGAATTGATGAACGAGCTCTCGACGCTCAAGCGCGAGCTTTCGCCGTCGGAAATTCTCTTCGTCGCCGACGCCATGATCGGCCAGGACGCAGTTCGCTCCGCCGGCGAATTCCACAAACGCCTGGGCGTCACAGGCGTCATCCTCACGAAACTCGACGGCGATGCACGCGGCGGTGCGGCGCTCTCGATTCGCAAAGTCACGGGCGCGCCCGTGAAGTTCGCGGGCATCGGCGAAAAATACGACGCCATCGAGCAATTCCATCCCGACCGCATCATCTCGCGCATCCTCGGCATGGGCGACGTCCTCACGCTCATCGAAAAAGCCGAGAAAACTATTGACGAAAAACAGGCGCGCGAGCTGCAGCGCAAACTTGAGCACGACGAATTTTCACTCGAAGATTTTCGCGATCAGCTAAAGCAGATTCGCAAAATGGGCTCGCTCGAACAGTTAATGGGCATGCTCCCAAAAATCGGCCCCTTCGCGAAATTGCCAAAAGATACGACCATCGACGAAAACCGCTTGAAGGTGGCCGAAGCCATCATCAACTCCATGACTGCCGCCGAACGCGATGACCACAACCTGATTGACGGCAAGCGGCGCAAGCGCATCGCGCGCGGCAGCGGCACCACCGTTCAGGAAGTCAACGAAGTCCTCAAGCAGTACAACGAAATGCGCCGCATGATGAAAATGTACGGCAACACCATGAAGGGGAAAATGCGCGGCCTGGGCAAACTCCGCGGCGGCTTGACCAACTCCTGACGAACGAACGTCGCGAAACCCGCATTATAAGAGCCTTTGAGCGTCCCTGATTCCGGGCTTTGGGAATTGTGGCGGGTACGCTATAATCAGTTTGCAATTCTGGAGGATATAACGAAGTGTTGATGATCCGATTGTCCCGCATTGGCAAGAAGAAGCAGCCGGCTTATCGCGTTGTGGTGATCGAGAAGACTCGACCGCGCGACGGCCGTTTCGTTGAAATTGTGGGGACATACGATCCTCTGAAGAACCCCGCGGTGATAAATCTCGACGCCGAGCGCGTGAAATACTGGCTCGGCTGCGGCGCCCAGCCCAGCGACACAGTCCGCAGCTTTTTGCGTCACCAAAAAATCGCATAAGCGTCGGCATTTTTCAGAGTCTCGAACTTCAGTGTCGGATCAAGCCTCAGCGGAATCGTCCGCTCGTCCCAGCGAACGTCCGGAGGTTTCTCATGATCAAGGAGCTCGTCGAGGCGATTGCTAAGGCTCTTGTCGACCATCCCGAAGACGTGACCGTGAACTCGATTGAAGGCGAGCAAGTCACGGTCCTCGAATTGCGTGTTGCGCCAGACGATCTGGGGAAAGTGATCGGGCGGCAAGGCCGCACGGCCAAATCCATTCGCACTTTGCTGGGCGCGGCTGGCATGAAACTGAAAAAGCGATTTACGCTGGAAATACTCGAATAGCGTGGCGCATTCCCCAGCCAATCGCGTCACGCTCGCCAGGATCCTGCGTGCTCGCGGACGCCGCGGAGAAGTTGCGGCTGAGATTCTGACGGATTTCCCCGAACGTTTGACGAAACTTACTTCCGCCGAATTGTGGGACGGCAAAAATCCGCCGCGCCACGTAGGAATCCGCGAAAGCTGGCTGCATAATGGGCAGGCGATTTTTCTTTTTGAAGGCTCCGATTCGATATCCGATGCGGAGCGTCTCGCCGGTCTTGAAATTCAAATTCCAATCTCTGAACGCGTGGCGCTTGCGGCAGACAGTTATTTTGTCACGGACTTAATCGGCTGCGAAGTTTTCCAGTCCGACGTAAGCGGAGCCCTCGAAAAAATTGGTGACGTTCGCGACGTGCAGGCGACAGGCGAAGCTGTCACCGGCACACCGATCCTCGTCGTCGCGGCGTCGGATGGCGAATTATTGATTCCGCTCGCCAATGAAATCTGCACGCGTATCGACATCGCCGCCCGGCGAATTGACGTCGCTCTCCCCGAAGGACTCCGCAACTTAAATCAAAATTAGAAACTGCGTAAACATAAATGCGACTGGAGTAAGATTCCAGTGCATGCGCTTCGACCTGATTACGATTTTCCCGGAGTTTTTTCGCGGTCCGCTGGAGCATGGAATTGTGCGGCGCGCACGCGAAGCAAATCTGATTGACGTCGCGATTCACGATTTGCGGAATTTTACCCATGACCGCCATCGCACGGTAGACGACCGTCCATTCGGTGGCGGCGAAGGCATGGTGCTGAAACCTGAGCCGATTTTCGAGGCCGTGGAATCGCTCATCGGCCCGGTGAGGGGGACGCAGATGCCGGACAGCCCGGCAAAGCACACGATTGTTCTTCTTTCGGCTTCTGGAAAGATATTCCGGCAAGCGATGGCGCGGAAGTTCTGCTCGCTTGAGCGCGTGATTTTGATTTGCGGGCGTTACGAAGGCGTTGACGAGCGCGTGGCCGAGCATCTGGCGACCGACGAAATTTCCGTTGGGGACTTCGTTCTCTCCGGCGGAGAATTGCCCGCCGCGATGGTGCTTGATGCCGTCACGCGGCTGATTCCCGGCGCACTCGGCAACGAAGATTCCGCCGAAAACGAATCTTTCTCCGCGAATGACGGCGAAATCCGGGAGGAGGTTGGGTGCTCGCTGGGAATGGGCGATGCGCGGACTGCGATCGACGTGGCGGCGTCCGCGAATCGCGGCATTCTTGATTATCCCCATTACACGCGCCCGCAAAATTTCCGTGGCTGGGACGTTCCGGAAATTTTGATGAGCGGCAATCACGAGCAGATCCGGCAATGGCGGCAGCGCATGGCGCTCGAAAAAACGCGCCGCAATCGTCCTGATTTGCTGGGCGCGGAAAATCCAGCGCCAAGACAGCCGCCTGCCTCTCGACGAGCTTCGTAAAAAAACAAAAAATCATCGCGGAACAGCGAACGGTAACTTCAACGTACCCGTGTCCGTATGCAGCCCGTCCTAGTGTCCAGCGCGGGATTGTGTTCGTTTGTATTCATTGCTAGGCTTTGCGGCGCGAGGCACGCTCTTTCCAAGCCAAATGGGGAGAAATCGTCATGAAAATTAACTGGAACCATTGCGATTGCGGTCTGAATCGAAAAACGCTATCCGGAAATGCCTTGCGGGGTCTTCTGATGCTGGTTGGCCTGGCGACTCTGGTGATTTCCGGAAAAATTACTCCGCGCGCGTCTGCGCAATCGCGGCGCATTCAGCTCAACGATTTCGCGAAGCAAGCTGGCGTTTCCGATCCGGAGATATCGCCTGACGGCAAGTCGATTGCTTTCGTTATCTCGCGCGCAAATGTGAATGATGACCGTCACGATCGCGAATTGTATGTTATCGACATCGCATCGGGCGCGTCGCACGAACTGACGTTTGATCGCCGCGGCGTGGCTTCGCCGCGATGGTCGCCACGCGGAGATTGCGTCGCGTTCCTGGCGCCGGTGGGACCCGAGGGAAAGCAGAAGGATCAGATTTTCGTCCTGTCGATGAGCGGCGGCGAAGCAGAACAAATAACAAGAGCGCCGAATCGCATTGAGCAATTTGCGTGGCGGCCAGATGGCAAAGATATCGCCTATGTGACGTCAGACGTCGCCGTCAATGAGGCGGAAATCAAGAAGCACAACGACGCATTCGAAATCGGCAATGACAGTTATTTGCTCACCGCAGCGCCGACGCCGTCGCATCTCTGGCTTGTCTCCGCGGATGGCGGAAAGCCGCGCCGCCTGACCTCCGGCGCGTGGAGTTTGCCGAAGAGCAATCCACCAGGAGCACCGGCATCACCGATTTCCTGGTCGCCGAATGGGCATTCGATTGTTTTCGGCAAGCAGGACACGCCGCATCTGGGCGACGGAAGTACTGCGCGGCTGCAGATTGTGAATGTGGATACGGGCGAGATCCGGAGGTTGACTCAAAATCCGGAAAGCGAGCGCAATGGACTCTTTTCGCCGGACGGTTCGAAAATTGCATATTTTTATTCGCTCGATGGCGATCGCAGCAACGAGAACGAAGTGTTTGTTACAAGCGCCGCCGGCGGCAACGGGCGCGACATGACGCGCGCAATCGACCGTAACGTTTATCGCGCGCTGTGGATGCCGGACAGCAAATCGCTGCTCGTGGGCGCGCATGACGGCACGCACACTTCATTATGGATGCAGCCAATCGATGGCGCAGCGAAAAAACTAAATATTGGCGATCTTTCACCGTCCGCGCCATTTTGGATCGAGGCGTCGGTGAGCAAGGACGGAGCAATTGCGTTTTCCGGCACGGACCCGAGCCATGCGAGCGAGCTCTATTACATGGCGTCCGCGGATTCGGCTCCGAAGCGCCTGACGGATTTCAACGCGGAGATTGCGGCGCTGAATCTTGGCAAGGCGGAGGAGATTGACTGGCAGAATAACGGTTTTCACGAAGACGGCGTGGTGATTTATCCGCCGGACTTCGACAAAGACAAGAAATATCCGCTGGTGCTGCTGGTGCATGGTGGCCCGCGATCTTCAACGGGGACAGGATTCAGTTTCTGGTCGCAGCTTATTGCATCGCACGATTACGTGGTGTTCGAGCCGAACTATCGCGGGAGCGATAATCTTGGCAACGCATACCAGCGCGCGATTGCTGGAGATGCGGGAGACGGTCCGGGACGCGACGTCATGGCAGGAATCGCGGAGCTCGAGAATAAAGGCTTCGTCGACACGTCACGAATCGCGGTGAGCGGATGGTCCTACGGCGGCTACATGACGGCGTGGATGACCGGGCACTATCACATCTGGAAAACTGCAATTGCGGGCGCGCCGGTGACGAATGAAGTCGATCAATATAACCTCGCGGACTTCAATGTGGGAGCGGGGCATGGCTTTGGCGGCTCGCCCTGGGTCGCCGACAACATGAAAAAATGGGAAGAACAGTCGCCCATCACGTATGCGGCGAAATGCACCACGCCGACTTTGATTTTGCAGGATACCGGTGATTTTCGCGTGACGCTGACGCAGGGATTCGAGTGGTATCACGCACTCAAAGACAATGGGACGCCAGTGCGATTTTTCGTGTATCCCACGGGCGGCCATTTCCCGAGCGACCCCGTGCGGCAAACGGATATTTACCGGCGCTGGATGGATTGGCTCGATCAGTATTTGAAATAAGTCAACTTGAAATAAATCATCCGAAACAGATTATCCCCGAAGTGGAATGGACGAGAACGCGCCCGGTCGAGGAGAATTTTTGTAGATGCCCATAATTGATGTTCACAATCATTATTATCCGCCGGCGTATCTCGGCGCGCTGCGTTCCGGTTCAAGCGCGGTGAAAATCGATTTTGACGCAGAGGGCAATCCGCGGCTGCATTATCCAGGGGATTACAACGTGGCGGTGCGCGGGCATCGCGACATCGATTTTCGTGTGGAGGAGCTCGCGAAATATGGAGTCGATGCGCAGGTGATTTCGCTGACGACTCCGGGAACGCATGTCGAAACCCCCGCAAATGCGGTGAAGCTCGCGGCGCTGGTGAATGATGCGTTCGCGGACGTGGTGCGCACGAAGCGCGGAAAATTCTTCGCGCTGGCGACGTTGCCCCTGAATGATCCTGCCGCGTCGGTGAAGGAGTTTGAGCGCGCTTGCCGGCAGCTTCATTTTCCCGGCGCGATGCTTTTCAGCAACATCAACGGCGTGGCGCTTGCTGATGAACGATTCTGGCCGCTTTACGAAATCGCGAACGATCTCGGAGCGATTCTGCACATTCATCCCACGGATCCTGCGGGCGTCGAGGCGATGACGAAATACTGGCTGATGCCGCTCGTCGGCTTCTTGTTCGATACGACGCTGGCCGCGGAAAAACTTGTCTTCAGCGGAGTGGCGGAACGGTTTCCGCGGATTCGCTGGGTGCTGAGTCACCTGGGCGGCGCGATTCCGTACATCGCTGAGCGCGCGGACCGCGGATTTCGGGCGTTCAAGGAATGCCGCGTGAATATTTCGCGGCCGCCGAGCGAGTATCTGAAGCAGTTTTATTACGACACCGTGAATTTCGATCCGCTGGCGCTGAAACTCGCCGTTGATTTCGCCGGCGTGGACCACGTTCTTGCCGGCAGCGATTATCCGCACCAGATTGGCAGCATTCCGCTGATGCTCGAATCGCTGCGCGGCCTGCCGATTCCCGCCGCGGATCGCGATAAGATTCTTGGCGGGAACGCGGCGCGCTTGCTTCGCCCGTGAGATTTAAGAATCCCGTCGAGCGCTCATTGCTGAGTTGCTGATATGTGCGCCGCCGTTCAATTTCCTCGCCAAAAGCGGGCGTTTTCGCTATAGTTAAGGCTCGCACAGATTGAGCTGGCCCCACCTGAGCGGGTCTGCCGGGATAATTTGCCATGAATCGCGTTATTGATAAGGTGCAGGAGTCTCAAGTTCGCACGGATTTTCCGGCGTTCCGGCCGGGCGATACGGTACGCGTACACGTGAAGTTGCGCGAGGGCGAGGCGGGGAAAGAAAAAGAGCGCGTTCAGCCGTTCGAAGGCGTAGTGATCAAGCGGCGCGGGCATACAGCGGGTGCGAGTTTCACGGTGCGGCGCGTGAGCTTCGGGATTGGCGTCGAGCGTATTTTCCCGCTGCATTCGCCGACCATTGCCTCCATTGAAATTGTGCAGCAGGGCGATGTTCGCCGGGCGAAGCTCTATTATTTGCGCGGACTGACGGGCAAGTCAGCGCGCATCAAACGCGTGGAGCGCGAGCGTCCCGAAAAGGCGGAAGCGAAGACTGCCGAATAATTTCGACGCACGGCAAGAAACCAAAACGGTTTGCCCGACGGGCCGCAGCGAATGCGGCCTTTATTTTTTCCACTCTTTGGTCCGTCCAGATGAAATCCGCCGCGATGTGTGTGGTAGAATCGCGCGCGATGGGGCGGCTCTGCTCTTCGCGATACGAACGGCTGGCGCGTCAGCAAGGATGGATGCGCATCTGCGGCATCGACGAAGTCGGCCGCGGCTCGCTGTTCGGCCCCGTGGTTGCCGCTGCCGTGGTGCTGAATCCCCGCCGTCGCATCGTCGGGCTCGACGATTCAAAAAAACTCACGCATGACCGGCGCGCGGAATTGGCGGGGCGCATTCGCGAACACGCGCTGGCGTGGGCTGTCGCGGAAATCGACGCGAGCCGCATCGACGCGTGGAATATCTATCAAGCCAGCCGCCAGGCGATGCTCGCCGCCGTTGAAAATATCCGTCCCGCCGCGGATTACCTGCTGATCGACGCGATGGAGCTGCCCCTGGCCGTTGAGCAGAAATCGCTGATTCACGGCGACGCAAGGTCCATTTCGATTGCGGCTGCGTCCATTCTTGCGAAAGTGGAACGCGATCATTTGATGGACGACTTCGACCAGCTTTATCCGCAGTATGGCCTGGCGCAGAATCGCGGTTACAGCACGCCGGACCATCTGGAAGCGCTGAAACGCTACGGTCCCACACCGCTGCATCGTTATTCGTATGCGCCCGTGCGCGAATCGACTTGCTGGGCCGTACGCGCCACGCAAGAGCCGCTCCCCCTGACAGCCGTTTCGACCGCGCTTTCAGCTTCGACTACGCCACGTTCCGTGCCCGCGACGCTTCTCTCGTCAGCATCTGAATAACATCTGATTGAACTGTTTACGCGACGCTTCCACTTAGACTTGCGTCACGCTCGAAATATGAGGCGCAATTTGACGCCGGTAGCGGGACAAAGCTCGGGGGCTTCGTTCCTGGGTGTTATCGAGTTCCTACACGCATGCATGGCAGCGCGTTGACCCTTGTTTTTCGCGTGTGCTACCGTAGCCTAGCTTCAGGGGGAGTTCGCGCAAAAACGCATTGTCGCAGGCGTCCGCTATAGGCACGCGGCTGTGGGGGGTATTGGGAAACACGCATGGCGATGAATAAGGCCAAGGTCATGGAATCGGCGCTGAAATCGCTGAACCAGGGCAAAGTTGCCCAGGCGATTCAGGAATACCAGACGATTCTACGCAGCGATCCGAACGATCAGGTAGTGCTGATGACCGTTGGGGACCTGTTCGTGCGCCAGAACAGCATGCCGCAGGCTGTCGAGTATTTCGAGCGACTCGCGCAGCTGTATCTGAACGACGGATTCAATAGCAAAGCCATCGCCATCTACAAAAAAATTTCGAAGCTGGCTCCGAACGAGACGCAGCCGCTCGAAAAGCTGGCGAACCTTTACGTCCAGCAAGGAATTTTGAGCGAGGCGCGGCCGATTTTTCTGCAACTTGCCGAAGCGCACCTGAAAGCGAATCAAACCGCAAGAGCAGTGGAGGTTCTGCGCAGGCTGCTCGAAGTCGAACCTGATAATCCGCGGGTGCAGCGGCGTCTGGCCGAGCTGTACATCGCCATGGGCCAGAAAAAAGAAGCAGCGAACACGTATTTGCATTTTGCGCGGTATTTGCATGAGCATGGAGACACAGCCGAAGCGCAAAAAACAATTGACGCCGCCCTTAACGCCGAGCCCGGCAATCCCGCGGCGCTGCTCCTGAAAGCCCGCATGCTCGGCACCGCAGGCGATACGGACGGGGCGCTGAAAACGCTGGCCAGTCTTCCGGACGCAGACTCAAATTCGGAAACGCTGGGATTGCAAATTGATATTTGCCTGAAAGGCGGAAAAAACGAACGCGCCGTCGAAGTGGTTCAGCACGCCGCGCTGCAGGGCGCGGAGAAATATGTCCTGGTATTGCGCGTGGCCAACGCTCTGATTGAAGCGGACGACCCGGATGCAGCGATTCAACTTATTGACAGTATTCGCGAGTCGGCGATCGCTTCTGGGAACCGGGAGCATCTGGCTAAAGTGCTCACAACCGTCGCGGAGCGGCTGAAGGGACGCATCGAGCCGCTGGAATGGCTGGTCGATCTTTACCGCCGAGCGGGTGACAACAATCTTTCGGAAGCGCAATTGCAGCTCGCCGATGCTTATACCAATGCGGGGCAATTCGAGCGCGCGGAAGCCACATTGAACGAGTTGCTCGAACGCGAGCCCGACAATGAACTTGCGCGGCAGCGTCTTGGCCAGATCCGCAAAAAACTCGGCCAAGCATCAACTGCGCCCGCCGACCTTGAAGAAGCATTTCCGCAGGAGCCCGCGCCTGCTCCGCTACTGGGCACTCCTGCGCCTGCGCCGCCGAGTTCTGCGAATGACCTCGGGCTGGATGATGAAACGCAACGTTTCATTACCCAGGCTCTGACGGACGTGGATTTGTTTTCGAGCTATGGGCTGACGCAAAAGGCGATCCAGTTGCTCGATACGATTCTGCAGCGCGCACCAGGGCACGCGCCCACACTCGAGCGGCTGCTCGATTTGAACCTTGGCGCGGGGGACGACCGGCGAACTGCCGAATTGGCCGCGCAACTTGAGCAGATTTACACGCAGCGTGGCGACGCAAGGAATGCCGAACGTTTCACCGAGTTGCGCCGGCGTTTTCAACGCGCCTCGGGAGCGACCGACGCAGAATTGACATCGGCGCAGAACGCCCCTCACCCCGCCGCGGCAGCGTCCACGCCCGCAGAGTCCTCGGTTCCTGAGGCCCCGGCGGAGCCGGAGGTTCCGGCCCCAGGAGCTATAACAGCCGGAGCGCGCCCAGAAGCTGCCGCGTCCAGTTCCGTGAGCGAGCACGAGATCGACCTTTCGGACGAATGGGCTAATCTGACCGCGTCGGAAGAATCCGGAACTGCTGCCAATTCTTCCCCGCCGCCCGCGGCTCCTACTGGCGCTAAAACAGCAGAGCCTGAAGCGGCAGAATTCGAGCTGGAGCTCGTTTCTGATGCGTCAAGCCCCCATAATGAAGCCACGACCACAGAAGGCTTTCTCGATCAGCTGGTCGCGGAAGTGGAGGGTCTGGAAACGCCGGCTCCTGAAAGCAACGCGGAAGCCAACGTGAAATATGTCGGCGAACCTCTGCCGGAGGTTGATTCGGCCGCGGCCAGCGGCAAGAATGAGTTAAGCGAGGTCTTTCAGGAATTCCGCGCCGAACTCGGCGAAATGGGCGAGAAGGACGAGGACGAAGACCTCGAGACGCATTACAACCTCGGGATTGCATATCGCGAGATGGGGTTGCTCGATGAAGCCATCGGCGAATTTCAAAGAGTCGCGAAGGCCATTCAGGAAGGGCGGCCCTTCCGGTACTCGATGCAATGCGCAACGCTGCTAGGCCTGGTTTTCATGGAGAAGCAGGAACCCAAAATTGCGGCGCTGTGGTACCAGCGCGCGCTCGAACTTCCCGGACTTGACCCAGAAACAATTCTCGCTTTGCGGTATGATTTGGGCTTGGCAGAAGAGCAAGCAGGCAACAGTAAAGCGGCGCTTGACAGTTTCCGGCAGGTCTACGCGATGAACATCGACTACCGTGACGTGGCAGAGCGCATCGCAACGCTTCAAAAACACTGATCCCACATTGGCTAACCGTCTCCTACGCGTGTTATTGCTGCTTCTGTGGCTCGAAATGGGCCTATTGATTATTCTGGTCCCGTGGTCGACCTTCTGGGAGGCGAACTATTTTCTCAACCGCTATCCGTCGCTGATACCAATTTTGCTTAATCCCTACGTTCGCGGCGCGATTTCCGGACTGGGCGTGATCGACGCCGTGTTTGCGGTGGATTCTTTCCGGCGGAAACGAACTGCTGTGAGTCCGAGCAATTAACTCTACGGCCGGGAATATGGTTCTCTGTTACGTCACGGACCGGCGTCTCCTGCGAAGTGGTGCAACTTCAGGGGTTGCGCCTGCTCATGATTTGCTCGCACACATCGAACGTGCCGCGGCGGCGGGCGTTGACTGGATCCAGATCCGCGAAAAACACTTGTCCGCCCGAGAGTTGCTGGAGCTTACTGGCAACGCCATCGCGCTAATTCGAAAGGCAAGGAAAATCGATGCGCGGGTCATGGTGAACGATCGGCTCGATGTCGCGATTGCCGCGGGCGCGGCGGGCGTTCATCTCGGCGGAACGTCAATTCCGGTTGCTGAAGTTGTGCGATGGCGCCGCGCCGGAAACGCCCCGGAGGATTTTCTGGTTGGCGCGTCGTGCCACGATGTTCAAGAGGCGATGGCAGCCGAACGTGCGGGGGCAAATTATATTTTCTTTGGGCCTGTTTACGAGACGCCGTCAAAGAAAACTTTTGGCGCGCCGCAGGGTATCGAAAGTCTTGCGCAAGTTTGCGCGAGCGTCCAAATTCCCGTGCTGGCCATAGGCGGCATCGGCCAGGAAAACGCGGGAGATTGTTTGCGTGCGGGCGCCGCGGGCATTGCGGCGATCCGGCTATTTCAGGAATCGCTCGACGCCGCATCGCTCGGTGACACCGTCTCGCGCTTACATGCGATCCGGCCGAACGCTTCGCGATAACCGAGCAGAAAATCGCCTTTCCAATGCTGTGTTACGCGCCCAGCCATTTTCCCACCGGTTCCCAACCCTCCACATGATCGCAAACGACTTTTATTGTTCCGGTGATGGGAATCGCGAGCAGCAATCCCAGCGCCCCCCACAGCCATCCCCAGAAAAGCAGGGCGACGGTAACGGAAACGGCGTTCAAATGGACGCGGCGCCCCACGAATGCGGGCAGCAAATAATTCGCCGCCATCAAGTGAAAAAATCCGAGTACGCCGCAAATTAGAAGGAACGGGCCCACGCTATGAAATTGTTTCAAGCCAATGAGTGCAGGCGGCATCCAGGCGAGGACCATGCCGAGATAAGGTACAAGGTTCAGCAAGCCCGAAACGAGGGCGGTGAGAAAGGAAAAATCCAGACCCATGGCCCAGAAAAATGCCCAGCTCGCGAGAACCAGAATCAGGCCCACCAGCGCCGTTCCCACCACGTAACTGCGCAGCATATTGCTGACTTCGGAGAGGGCGGTTTTTACGGGCGTCCGATGCCCCATGGGGAATAGTTCCATGGTGCCGTGCCAGATTTTTCGCTTGCTGACCAGCATGAAGAAAACGAGGAAGGGTACAAAGGTAGCGGCGAACAATCCCGTATAGAGCGAGCCGAGGCGCTGGAATAACGCGTCGCGCACGGGATGCAATTCTGTTACGGTGACCACGTGTTGCTCGCGCGATTCGCGTGTCTGCGGCGAAATTTCGTTGACGCGCGATTCAAGAAGGTTCATCCGGCGCTCGATGCCGCTTGTTACGGCCCGCAGCGGGGCGCGATAGACCGGCCAATCCGCGCCGAATTGGTCGATGTGGTTGATCAATGATGATCCGAGCGCAAACAGCAGCGCAATCGCCACCACCAGCACCACGAGCGAACCCAGCACTCTGGGCAGACGGAAAAGTTCGAGCCACACCACCAAGGGATCGAGAAAATAAGCCAGCAGGATTGCCACGAGCAGCGTGACGACCACGCTCGAAGCAAGGTAGAAGAATCCGATCACAATTCCCGCGGCGATGATGCGCGCGCTGACGGCAGCCGTACGCGCGGGCTTTTCTTCGTGAATCACGACAGGAATAGTGTCCGGCATTTCCGTGAAGATACCACACCCCGGCTGCAAACTATCCCGTTTCGTCTCGCGCCTATGCGTCTTTCGCCATTCGGATGATGGGAAGCGAGATCCCGTCTGCGAGCGGAACTTCAAGATGTTCCAATTCGACGTAACCCTTAAGGCGATAGAACGGCACGCCGGTCAGCGTGGCGCCCAGTTGAAAGCGGGTGAAGCCCGCGGATTTTGCGGCAGACTCGCAGGCTTCGAGGATCATGCTGCCGATGCCGCGCCGCGCCCATGCAGGGTGTATGAAAAATGCGCGAATCTTAGCGGCGTCCCGGGCGGGATCGAGAAGCGCGTTTTGACGGCCGGTCCAGCGGTCGCCGCCATACAGCGTTTCGCGCTTGCTCCAGCCGCCGCATCCGGCGATGACTGGATCGCTTTTCTCGGAGGATTTGATCTCCGCGGCGAAATACGTTCCGTCGGCGATCAATTGACTATCGACGCCATAGACGGTGTGGAGCGCCACTTCAATCTGAGCCGCGGTGTAATCTTTCGCCTGCAATCCGCGCACAGAGGCGTCGATCAATTCACGCAAAACGGGAATATCCGCGGGAACCGCCTGGCGAATTTGAATGTTCATCGGCGGGGATTGACTACTTCAGTTGTGGGCTTTGGTTTCGATTTCGGCGCGGAGAGCGGCAATAAATTGTTCGAGCGGCTGAGGGCCAAGGTCGCCTTTGGAACGATGGCGCACGGAAACGGCTCCTGATTCAGCTTCCTTGGCGCCGACGATGAGCATGTAGGGGATTTTTTGGAGTTGTGCATCGCGGATTTTCGCCTGTAATTTTTCGTTGCGGTCGTCGACATGAACGCGAATGCCGGCGGTGCGCAATTTTGCTTCGACGGATTTGGCATACTCTGAAAATTTCTCGCTGAGCGGCAAAATGCTTGCTTGCACAGGTGCAAGCCACGCGGGAAACGCCCCGGCGTAATGTTCGATGAGGATGCCGAAGAAGCGCTCGACCGAACCAAGCAGCGCGCGATGAACCATGAGCGGCTGATGGCGTGCGCCGTCTTCGCCCACATATTCGAGGCCGAAACGCGCGGGCAAATTGAAATCGAACTGCACCGTGGTGAGCTGCCAGGGACGGCCAATCGCGTCGATCAATTTCACATCGATCTTCGGGCCGTAAAATGCGGCTTCACCCTTGATGTGCTTGAACGGAATTTTTACGCGCTGGAGAGTATCTGAAAGCGCGGCTGTGGCGCGGTTCCAATCCTCCGCTTTGCCTGCGTAATTTTCCGGATGCGCGGCGTCCCAATCCGAGAGTTCGACTTCATAGCGATCGAAGCCGAAAGTCTTCATCACGGCAAATGCGAAATCCAGGCAACCCTCCACCTCAGATTCGATTTGATCGGGCCGGCAGAAAATGTGCGAGTCGTCCTGGGTAAAGCCGCGCACGCGCAATAGGCCGTGGAGAACGCCGGAGCGTTCATAACGATATACGGTGCCAAGCTCGGCGTAGCGCAGAGGCAATTCGCGATAGCTGCGCAGATGCGACTTGTAAATCAAAATATGGCCCGGGCAATTCATCGGCTTAATCTGATAATCGGCCTTCTCGATCTCAATCGGGCTGAACATGCTGTCCTTATAGAAGCCGGTGTGGCCGCTGGTCTTCCAAAGGTCGAGGCGCATTACGTGCGGGGTGAAAACAAGATCGTAGCCACGGCGCAAGAGTTCCGCGCGCAACCAATCTTCGACGATTGTGCGAATGAGACCACCCTTGGGATGCCAGAAAATCAGGCCGGGACCGGCTTCATCCTGAATGCTGAAAAGGTCGAGTTCCTGCCCAAGCTTGCGGTGGTCGCGCCGCCTGGCTTCTTCGAGCTTGTGCAGATATTCGTCAAGCTCAGCTTGCGTGTAAAAACAAGCGGCGTAAATCCGCTGCATCTGCGGATTGCCTTCGTGCCCTTTCCAATATGCGCCCGCGACGTTCATCAGCTTGAACGCCTTGATGCGGCCCGTAGAAGGAATGTGCGGGCCTTTGCAGAAGTCGATGAATTTTCCTGTGGTGTAAAACGACACCGTCGGCTCAATAGCTTTTTCCTCGATCAGCTCGCATTTGAATTCCTGCTGAGCGTCGCGATAAAACTTCAGCGCTTCGGGCTTGGGGAGCAGCTTGCGTTCGTTTGGAATATTCTGCGAAGCAAGTTCGCGCATCTTTTTCTCGATGCGCTCGAGGTCTTCGGGCGTGAACGGCTCGCTGCGAACGAAGTCGTAAAAGAAACCATTGTCAATGGGGGGGCCGATGCCCAGTTTTACGTTCGGGAAAAGCTCGATGACCGCGGCTGCAAGCAGATGCGCGGCGGAATGGCGCAGCACTTGAATCGCCTCGGGATCCTTCGGAGTGAGAATTGCGAGCGAAGTATTCTGGTCGAGCGGGCGCGCAAGGTCCCACAGTTCGCCGTCGACGCGCGCAACCAGCGCCTCTTTTTCCAGCCGAGGCGAGATTTGCCGCGCAATCTCAGCGGGAGTGGTCCCGCCGGCGACTTCGCGCCTCGCGCCATCCGGCAGCGTGATTTGTATGGTTCCCATTGCGTCCGCTAGAGTTGGGCGGCTCTCATCACCACCCGTGCCCTCTTCACGCATCAGTGGAAACGTATAGCTTACTGGCCGCGGTAAACGCGGTCAAGGCCACGCGGGTTGTCAGCGAATGCCGTTCAGAATTCGGTTTCGTCGGTGGAGATATCGCGCCGCTTGAGCGCGCTGCCTGTCGGGAAATCAGCGATGAGCACTTCCTGCGCCTCGATCAGCGGAAAACCCTTGGCAGAGACCATGACTTTCGCGAGGGTCTGATAGAAATAAAAATTCTGCTCACCCGCGCGCAAATCCTCGATGGAATTCCACAAAGACATAACGCGGACGTCGGCAGTAGACGCAGCGGACTCTGCCCGGAGAACGATGAGCGCGCGGAAGCCGTGCTGCTGGTGCGCATGAGGAATCGCGTCCTGCACGGTGGCAAGAAACGAATCGAGCTTGTCGGGCACGATGTGGAACTGCGTTACGCGAGCATACACGGGACCTCCTCGAATGGCCGGGCCGGGGAAAAGTGCGTCAAGCGTAACCTTAACGCGGTGCACAGTAAAGCGTCTTGAATTCGCCTCGCTCGCGGCCTTTATCTCGTGAAGTACGCATCCCAGGCATCCGGGGCAGTGTCCGATTGTCGTTTTCGTCGCGGTGTGGCACACAAGGCTTGCTGGGCTGCGCGGATGCGCCTACTTTTAAAATCAAGGCAATCATTAATGAGAACCTTTTTGACTGGCGTGATCCTCGTCCTGGTACCGGAGGGCTGGCGCAAGGGCTCGCGCTTGGAGGAATCGATCAATTGGCGCGAGGCTGCCGTCGTGTCGGGCCTTTTGCAGGCGATCGCTGCTCTGACGGCTTATGTGTTTTGGTATGTGTACGCGGCGGGGCACTGGGCGCAACATGCGATTGGCGCTGCTGTGCGAGCACACGCCAATTTACACGTTGGCAGCGGCACAATTGGATCGCTTACGTTCGTGGTGATTGCGATGCATCCAGTAACCTGGCTGATGTGGTATTTCGCTATCGAAGGCATCATGCGAACATTGAATGCCAGGGCACGGATGGAAACTAGGGCCACCTTGCCGCTACGACTCATTGATCGCACGGTGCGTTTTGCGAAGCATGGAGAATGGAGCCGGCCGCCGTTGTACGATGAAGTGACTCGCGCTGAAGGAAATGGCGATTTGAAGATTGCTTCCCACCAGAGGAAGCCGCACTGGAAATACCCGCTGACAATACGTTACCGCGGCGAGTTTTTTCAGGTGCAGGGCGAAGAGCACGTTGTGGCAGTGAGCGGACGCCCGCACGTATATTTGCTACGTCGCTTGCCGGCAAATGAAATCATCCGAGGGTTGGAGGACTATGATCCCGTCGAGGCCTTCGTTGAAGACAATCCTCCAGGCTTTTTTGCGACGGTATACGGCGAAATACGCAGAAAATTCGCGAGGTAGATCCAGTGGAGGCACGCGGGCGGCTCGCGCACGAGGTGAGCGATTTTTAGGGATCGCTAGCGAAAGTGTTGCAACAGTGGGCCAGGTCGTCACGAGCGACGAGGAGGGCCTGGTCCGGGGCTCCGATCAGACGATAATGGCTCAGTGACGTCACCTCGTGCAAAGCGAAGGTGAAAAGAAACTTTCGGCCAGAAATATCGTATTGATAGAGGGAGGCCTCCCAGATGCCCTGTGCTACGGGCGTCTGTTCAATGATGAAATGTCCGCCACGATAGACTTTGCCGAGAATGCCGCCACCGATTGAGATGTCGCGGATAATCTCGGCGTCGGCGCGAACCAGTTGAGCGGCCGCGGGGTCGAGCCAAATGGTGGCGCGCGCGTGAACCAGCCAGTCGGTGGAATCACCTCGAAGCTGATAGGCGGGGTTGGGAGCGAGTTGTATCTTCTCGAGGATGCGACCGTCGCGGATTTCGCGGCCGGTCCAAGTAAGAAGATAGGCGCTTGAAACGGTATTGATCAGGCGTTCGCGATCTTTGAGCTTCTTTTTTTGCTTGGCAATAACCGCGAGCTCGCGCGGATCGTCCGAATGGACCGCGATTTCGAGGATGCGCTCCCACTCGCGCAACTGGCGCTGATATTCGATGGAGGATACGGTGCGATTGTTTTCCTTAATGAGAAGTCTCAGCGTGCCGCTGCCCGTAGGGACAACGCGATAGAGTTTGTTTTCAGTGACGCGGCCATTGGAGCCGTCGCGCTCGACATGGTGCTCCAGGCGCTCAAAAGTATCGAGCACCAGATCGTTGCGGTGCTGGTTGGAGATGACGCGCGCAACCAGGTCGCGAACCTGCTCTGGCGTGAGGGGAGTTTGATCAGGCGCCGGTTGCGGCGATTCTTGCTGCGCCGCAAGGAGCGGCAAAAAAGCGAAGACGACCGCGATGGCAACGGTGCATCCGGATTGGAGCAAGCGTTTCATCGAAAACGAACCGCCACTTCCGTTCGGAGCGTCACGCATAAGGGTTTGGAGAAACGATCTCCGTACTCGCCGCATCGCCTTTCGTATTGTAGCGATGTTTAGCTTGAGCAAGGGTGCAGGTCTGTGAGACTGGTATCGAGAGCGTCATCCTGTCCGCTGATCGCGCCCGGAGAGAACTTTTATCTCCTTGGGAACGTCTATACTGATTAGATGCCGAAACAACCCAAATTAGGACTAGGCTTTCGACAGGCAAGCGTCACGCTGCGCGAAGCAACGTGGCTTGCCTTCGATACGTTGCGCGCGCATAAGCTGCGCAGCTTTCTGACGCTGCTCGGCGTCATCCTTGCGGTGACGACTCTCGTCTCCGTGATGAGCGTGCTCAACGGGCTAAATCTTTATGTGGCCAACAAAATCGCCAATCTGGGTTCGAACGCATTCGTAATCGACCGCATCGGCATCGTGACAAACTTCGATGACTTCCTGAAAGCGGACAAGCGGCCCTCTCTACGCATGGAAGACTACACGGCGCTGAAGGGCCATCTGCAATATTCAAAGGAAGTGGCGGCGGAAGAAAACGCGCTTGCGGATGTGCACCGCGGCGAAAAGCTGATGGAAGACGTGCAGATCATTGGAGCGACGCCGGAATTCGCCGAAGTGCGGGATTTCGACATCGCCTCGGGGCGCTTTTTCACATACGCGGATGAAGATCATCGGTCCCCGATTTGTTTCATCGGCAACGATGTGGTGATGAAGCTTTTCCCCGGAGTCGACCCGATTGGAAAGGAAATACGAGCGGGGGCGGAACAATGCGAG
This sequence comes from Candidatus Acidiferrales bacterium, assembly GCA_035279805.1. Taxonomy (GTDB): domain Bacteria; phylum Acidobacteriota; class Terriglobia; order Acidiferrales; family UBA7541; genus DAHUXN01. Next base: position 6,448 of record DATEHB010000152.1, on the reverse strand, counting down.
ATCATCGGAACCGCCAAGCCGCTGGGCACGATTCTGGGCCAGTCACGAGATAACTTTGTGATGCTGCCGCTGACAACCTATCGAACGGTTTGGATGGCAGCGGATGATTCCGTAACGATGTTTGTCGAGGCGATCAGCACGGAGGCAATGCCCGAAGCCATAGACGAGGTGCGCGTGCTACTGCGAGCGAGGCGTCACGTACCTTATCGAACAGAGGACAATTTTGGGATCATCGAGCCGTCATCGATTACCGGGCTGTGGGAGAAGTTGACGGGAAATCTGTTTGGCATCGCCGTGTGGCTGACCAGCGTGTTCCTGGTGGTCGGCGGAATCGTTATCATGAACATCATGCTGGCAAGCGTCACAGAACGGACACGGGAAATCGGCTTACGAAAATCGTTGGGAGCGCGGCGGCGGCACATCGTGTTGCAATTCCTGATGGAGTCGTCAATCCTGTCGGGTGTAGGCGGACTTGCAGGCGTTTTTCTGGCCGTCGCGATCGCAATGCTCGTGCGGGCGTTGTCGCCATTACCAATCTCAACTCCAATTAACGCCGTTGTGATTGCGCTGGTGCTTTCGACGGGGGTGGGACTCTTTTTCGGGATTTATCCGGCCGTGCGCGCGGCGCGCCTTGATCCGATCGAGGCGCTGCGCGCGGAAACATAGAGGCGAGCCATGAAACAAGACATCCGCGAAAATCTTGCGCTGGCTTTCGACACGCTTCGCACACACAAAGCCCGCAGCGCGCTGGCCGTGCTGGGCGTAGTGATCGGCGTGGGCGTGATCATTATCGTCGCGTCGCTGATCACCGGGTTCAAGGCGACGATCGCCGCGGAGATCGAAGGCTACGGAGCCGACACGGCTTACGTGGATCGCTTCGATCAGGGTCCGCATATGGGCCGTCCATCGAAACAGGTTCGAGAGAGGCCGCCGCTCTCCCTTGCCGATGGAGAGGCTATTTTAGCCTCGTGTCCGTCGGTAAAACAGATTGCGATTTCCGTTTTCAATTGGCATCAAACGCACAGTATTCGCTTCCAAAAAAATCAAGTTCAGAACATGGAATTCCGCGGGACGTTTCCAGCTTACATAGAAGTTTACGGCAATGCGCAAATGAAAGCGGGCCGCTTCTTTACCGACTCGGAGAACGAGCATCACGAAAAAGTGGTGGTGCTGGGTGAAAATATCGCAACGGCGCTCTTTCCAACGGCGAATGACGCCTTGAACAGAAGCGTGGTAATCGACGGCTCGGATTTCCTCGTCGTCGGAGTCTTTGAGAAGCCTCCCGGCGGGTTCGGAATGCAGGACGAAGATCGCCGCGTGACGATTCCCTACAATACATTCATGAAAATGTTTCCCTCGAGCATGGACAACGGCTTCCGCTTTCTGGCCTACCACGGAAAGCTCGATGAGGCGGTCGACGAAGCCCGGGAAGTGTTGCGGCGCCGCAGGAAAGTGGCCTATACAGCGCCGGACAATTTTTCCATCACCACGCAAGTGCAGGAAGAAGAACAATTCAACCAGATCATAGGCGGCGTCGCGCTGGTGCTGATCGTGTTGAGTTCAATTGGCCTGCTGATCGGCGGCGTTGGGGTGATGAACATAATGCTTGTGAGCGTGACGGAACGGACGCGAGAGATTGGTGTGCGCAAAGCCATCGGCGCGCGCAGCCGCGACATCACGTGGCAATTTCTGTTTGAGGCGATGACGTTAACCGGTTCCGGGGGCATTCTCGGCGTTCTATTCTTCAGCGGACTCGCGATGCTCATCCCGCACGTCACGTCGATGAACGCCGCAGTCCCGCTCTGGGCTGTACTCGTCGGCATAGGAGTGTCCGTCGGCGTCGGGCTGGTCTTCGGCGTATGGCCGGCGGTGAAAGCGGCGAAGCTCGATCCCATCGAAGCGTTGCGCTACGAATAAACTCCCTTCAACGCTTTTTGACGGACACTCGGGGCATGACCGCGCTGGACTACCTGGCCGGCGGCGCGAGATGGGGTACTTGCGTGAGGGCCACAAGCTGCGGGTCTTCTTGCATATCTTTCGGGAATTTGCTTACGTATTGGCCCACGGAATGGCACCAGATGCGGTGCATGAAGGCATAACCGAAGACGCGCATTTCGTTCATCGCCTCGGGCTCAGTCCAGCCTTCCTCCGCCATGCGATAGACAGCAATCATTGCGCCGGTGCGATCAATGCCTTGATAACAGTGGACAAAGATCTTCTTGCCGGGGTTCTTCTTTAGGATCTGCAGGAAGTCTGCGGCGATCTTATCGGACGGATTGCGACAGTCCCAGTTCAGCACAATCAATTTCATGTTGTGCGTCGCAGCTTCATGCCTCTCTTGTTTCAGGTTCAGGCCTCGAAAATCGACAATGACGTTGATTCCCATTCCAGCAAGGCTCTGAAAGCCCTGGTCTGATGGCTGCGCTCCGCGATAAAGAGTTGGAGTGACCTCGCCGAAATTGGGCACGCCCGCGAGAAGAATTTTCTTGCCCGGTGCGTGAGCAATCGTCGAATTCTTCGCCTTGGATTGAGCCTGAAGCGCCTGAACTGCCGCGAAAATACAGAGAGTGACAAACAATATTGGAAGCAGGTGACGAATTTGCTGCGAGGCGCGCATAAAAATTAGATGCGTATGAGGATAACCCCGATTCGCGAAGTGAACACATCAAAGAAAAATGCAGAGCGTACATTGGCCGCGAACCACTATCTGTAGACAACTTGGGCACGAAGGCCCAAATATTTTGTGGTAGGGTTGCGCTTTCCTCTTGACACCTTTTCCACAACCCGGTAATACTGCCGTCCCAGATTCGGGGAGCGTGGACGGGCCGTGAACGGGGAACGAAAAGGAATCCACGGCGCCGACCCGGGTTAAAAGCCGACGAAATCAAAGGGCCAGCCACCCGACGTAAATTGCAGTGTGAAGCGCGGGAGGGGCGAAGCTTTTTCTTTTTTCGGTTTTTAGGCAGCGTGAAGAACCGCTGCCGCCCGGCTTGGGCTGAACTGCTCCGAGAGCAAGGCCACTCTCTCCACAATCGAGCGGCGGTTTCCTGCCCTCTCTAACCGCCGCGTAAGCCGGAGCTCCGGGATTGCGGTATAATTGCTAAACCGCTGTCCTCACGCCCGGCAAATCCATCAGCGGCAGGGCTGCCTGCGCGGAGGCGGAAATATGGCGGAAGCGAAAATGGCGTTGAGCAGTAATTTGGCTGGGAAAATGGACGTCGAACAGCGCGATCAGAAGACAATTCAGACCGGCTTGGAATTCCGTCGCAGGTTCACGGACGGCAAGTTGGCTCCTTTCGACGCGGTCGAATGGGAGCGGCGGACGGCGCAGATCGGAAACGAAAAAGGGCAGGTGATTTTCCGCCAGGACAATATCGAAGTTCCGAAATCATGGTCCCAGACGGCGACGAATATTGTCGCCTCAAAATATTTTCACGGAAAACCGAACACGCAGGAACGCGAAGGCTCTGTGCGCCAGCTCATCGGGCGCGTGGTGGATACGATTGTGCGATGGGGAGAGCACGACGGATATTTCGCGTCGCCGGAATCGCGCGTTGCGTTTCGCGACGAACTGACGCATCTGCTCGTTGAGCAGAAAATGGCCTTCAATTCGCCCGTGTGGTTCAACGTGGGCGTGCAGCCGAAGCCTCAGTGCTCGGCCTGCTTCATCAATTCCGTGCAGGACAGCATGGATTCGATCATGAACCTGGCCAAGACCGAGGGAATGCTCTTCAAGTGGGGTTCCGGGACAGGAACGAATTTCTCGACGCTGCGGGGAAGCAAGGAAACGCTTTCGGGCGGCGGGATCGCGTCGGGGCCGGTGAGTTTCATGAAAGGCTTCGATGCGTTTGCGGGCGTGATCAAGAGCGGCGGAAAGACACGTCGCGCAGCAAAAATGGTTATTCTCAACGTCGACCATCCGGACATCGCGGAATTCATCGACTGCAAAATGAAGGAAGAGCGCAAGGCGCAGGTGCTAATCGAGCAGGGCTACAACTCCTCGATTGACGGCGAAGCGTACAGCTCGATCTTTTTCCAGAACGCCAATCACTCGGTGCGCGTCACGGATGAATTCATGCAGGCCGTCGAGGACGATCGCGACTGGTGGGCGCGGAACGTGAACGATGGCCAGCCAGTGGAAAAATTCAGCGCTCGCGACCTATTGCGTAGAATGTCGGAATCGGCATGGCAATGCGGCGATCCGGGCATGCAATATGACACCACGGTGAACCGCTGGCACACCTGCAAGGGGACAGACCGAATCTACGCTTCGAATCCCTGCTCGGAATATATGTTCCTCGACGACACAGCGTGCAATCTGGCCTCCCTCAATCTGCTGAAATTCCTCGGGCCGAATGGGCAATTCGATGTGGAAGGCTTCCGGCACGCAGTGGATATCACGATTACGGCGCAGGAGATTCTGGTTTCCAATGCGAGCTATCCAACGCCGAAAATCGAGCGGAACTCGCACGAGTTTCGTCCGCTTGGACTGGGCTATGCCAACCTCGGCGGTCTGTTGCTTTCCTTGGGCGTGCCATACGATTCCGACCAGGGCCGCGATATTTGCGGCGCTATCACCGCGCTGATGACCGGCGAAGGATACGCACAGTCCGCGCGCATCGCCGAGAGAATGGGCCCATTTGCGCGCTATCAAGAGAATCGCGAGCCTATGCTCGAAGTAATGCGCATGCACCGCGACTCTCTGCGTCCCATTAAAGAAGAAAATGTGCAGCCGCAGATGCTGCGCGCCGCGCGCGATGCCTGGGACACAACGGTGGAGCATGGTGGGAAATATGGCTACCGCAATTCGCAGGTGTCCGTGCTGGCTCCGACCGGAACGATTGGCTTCATGATGGATTGCGATACAACGGGAATCGAGCCGGACCTTGCCTTGGTGAAGCACAAGCGGCTGGTGGGCGGCGGCGTGATCAAGATCGTGAACAACACGGTGCCGATGGCGCTGATGCGGCTCGGCTATTCCGATGTGCAGGCGTCATTGATTGTGGACTGGATCGACCAGCATGGAACGATTGAGGGCGCGCCGGACCTTAAGCCGGAGCATTTGCCAGTCTTCGATTGCTCGCTCGCAACGAACGGGGGGCGCTCGATCGCGTGGCGTGGACATCTGAAGATGATGGCCGCGGCACAACCGTTCCTCTCCGGCGCGATTTCGAAGACCATCAACATGCCCGAAGAGTCGACCGTCGAAGATGTGATGCAGGCTTACGTTGAATCCTGGAAATTGGGGTTGAAGGCCGTGGCTATTTATCGCGACAACTCGAAGCGTTCGCAACCGCTCTCGGCGGCGGGTGAAAAGAAGCCGGGAACAACAGAAGCGCCGGTTGCTGCCGCTGCGGTGAAAGTCGAAACACCAGCGGCCGCGCAACACGAGCTTTTCCGCTCCGAACGCCGGAAGTTGCCGAATGAGCGCAACTCGATCACGCACAAATTCTCGGTCGGGGGGCATGAAGGCTATTTAACCGTCGGAAAATATGACGATGGCACGCCGGGCGAAATTTTCATCAAGATGGCGAAAGAGGGTTCGACGCTCTCCGGGATCATGGACGGATTTGCGCTCTCTGTGTCCATCGCGCTGCAATACGGCGTGCCTCTGCGCGCGATGATTGACAAATTTGTGAATGCGCGCTTCGAACCTTCGGGCTTCACAGGGAACAAACAAATTCCGTACGCGAAGTCGATCATTGACTACATTGGGCGATGGCTGGGCGGAAAGTTTATCTCACGGGACTACCTGGTGCAGAGCACCGAAACGGCAGAGGCTGGCGCGGCCGCCAACGTGCCGGTCGTCGCGCCAGTCACTCCGGCGAGCGTCATGGGAACAGCCGAGGAAAAACTGCGGCCGCGAGCGGCGATTGACGACGCGCCGTCTTGCTCCGAGTGCGGGATGCTGATGACTCCGAATGGAAGTTGTTATAAATGCGAGAATTGCGGAAGCACTTCAGGCTGTAGCTGAAACCTCAGGGCAACCCAACTCTACAGGCGGTAATCAAAGCCGGTATCGGATCAACGACACCCGGCTTTTCTTTTTTGCTCCGACAGTGGTATGCGGTGGTAGAGTAATCGTTCACACAGGAAGCCTATATTTTATGCAAAATACGATTCGGTTACGCCAACAGATACCAGCACTGACTTTGCGCACGCCCGACGGGCGTAGCATCTCCGCCTGGGACTTCAAGCAGAAAAGAAATCGCGTGATCGCCTTGCTGCGCGCGGATTCGCCGAGGTCATGGGACTTTGTGAACCAGATCGTGGCTCACGCCGACGATTGGAAGCAGAAAGACGCCGTCGGGCTGGTTGTATTTTCTAAGCCGCCGGGCACAGGCATGCCAGCAAATTTACCGCCAGAGATTATTGCCGGAACGGACGCGAGCGGACGCTCGATTGTGCGGTATCTGGGCACGGAAGCGCTGGGACCGGGCGGGCTAAT
>DATEHB010000151.1:0-3412 GCA_035279805.1 Candidatus Acidiferrales bacterium | reverse complement strand
ATAAGACCACGGGAAAGTTTGAGGAGGAGTTCATGGCTACGGCAGTTTTTCCGAATGCTCATAAGAATTACATCAATGGCGAATGGGTGGAAGCGGCAGGCAAAAAGGGAATCGAGAACCGCAATCCGGCGAACACCGACGATCTGGTGGGAATTTTTCCGGCGTCGAGCGCGGAGGACGTGAATCGCGCGGTGGAAGCGGCGAAGAACGCGTTCGATAAATGGCGGCTGACGCCGGCGCCGAAGCGCGCGGAGATTCTGTACCGCGCCGCGGAAATCATGATTCAGCGCAAGGAAGATTTGGCGGTCGATATGACGCGCGAAATGGGCAAAGTGCTCGCCGAGACGCGCGGCGATGTGCAAGAAGCGATTGACATGACGTACTTAATGGCAGGCGAGGGGCGCCGGCTGTTTGGGCAGACGACTCCTTCGGAGCTGCCGAATAAATTTGCGATGAGCGTGCGCGCGCCGATTGGCGTCTGCGGATTGATTACGCCGTGGAATTTCCCGATCGCGATTCCGTCGTGGAAAATGATGCCCGCGCTGGTCTGCGGGAACACAGTGGTCATCAAGCCGGCGGGAGATACGCCGATCTCGACTTACTACCTTGTGCAGATTCTGGACGAGGCAGGCTTGCCCGAAGGCGTCGCGAATATTGTTTCCGGAACGGGTTCGGAAGCGGGCGCGACGCTCGTCAATCATCCAGATGTGAAGCTCGTGAGCTTCACCGGCTCAACGGAAGTTGGAAGAATTGTTTCGCAGGCGTGCGCGACGACGTTCAAGCATTGCCATCTGGAAATGGGCGGCAAGAATATTATTTTGGTGATGGACGATGCGAATATTGATCTCGCCGTCGATGGCGCGATTTGGGGCGGATTTGGCACATCGGGGCAGCGGTGCACGGCGGCGAGCCGCGTCGCGGTACACAAGAAAGTGTACAAGGAGTTCGTGGATAAGTTCGTGGCGCGCGCGAAATCGTTGCGCGTTGGCGACGGGCTGAAGCCGGATGTCGACATGGGGCCGTCGATCAACGAAACGCAATTGCAGACGGTAATGAAATACGTCGAGATCGGGAAACAGGAAGGCGCGAAGATTGCCACGGGCGGGCACAGGCTCGATAAAGATGCGTACGCGAAGGGATGGTTCCACGAGCCGACCGTGTTCGTGGACTGCGATCCGAAGATGCGGATTTGCCAGGAGGAAATTTTCGGGCCGGTCGTGTCCGTGATGCCGATGGGCAGCCTCGACGAAGCGATTGAGATTGCGAATGGCGTGAAGTACGGATTGTCTTCGTCGATTTACACGCGCAACGTGAATGACGCGTTTCGCGCGCAACGCGATCTGGATACGGGCATCGTTTACGTGAACGCGCCGACGATTGGCGCGGAAACACATTTGCCGTTCGGCGGCACGAAGCAGACGGGAAACGGGCATCGCGAGTCGGGTGCGCCAGCGCTCGATTTTTATTCCGAGTGGAAGACGATCTACGTCGACTATTCGGATCACCTCCAGCGCGCCCAAATCGACAATTCGGAATAGGACTGATCGGAACGGCGAGTGGCGCGCGACGAATGGGCTATACTTCTCCAGGGAGTTAATCGATGAAGATTAAAGTTGTGGTTCATCAAGCGGAAGAGGGCGGCTACTGGGCCGAGGTTCCGGCCATTCCAGGTTGTGCAACGCAGGGAGAGACCTTCGAAGATCTGTTGAAGAATCTTTATGAAGCAGTGGAAGGCTGTCTCTCCGTCGAGGTGGAGAAGCCTAAATCTACCGGTAAGGATCATGTTGTAGAAATCGCCGTATGAGGTCGGTCTCTGGAAAAGCTCTCGCAGCATTGTTGGAGCGCCACGACTGGAAACTCCTCCGTGTGCACGGTAGCCATCACGTCTATGGAAAAGAAGGCAGCGTTGTACGCCTCTCCGTGCCGATTCACAGAAACGAGTCCCTGAAAATTGGACTATTGAAGCACCTTTTGAAGCTCGCCGGACTTTCCGAAACTGATCTCTGATTAATAGTCGTACGTCTCCAAACCGGCCATCACACGAGGTCAGTGGAGGATGGCGGCGGCAAAGGCGACGGCGGATTCTGCGGCGCGATGGCGGGATATGACGGCGCGGGCGGCGCGTAGGCGACGGCCTGCGGCAGACGTTGGAAGTTGCGCTGATACCAGAGCGTTTCGCTGGCGCGCTGCCACAGGCGCGTCCCAAGCCACCAGAGAATCATCGCCTGGCTTAAGAAAAATGCGCCGGTGATGGCCGTCGGCGGCAGGACATACATCCACAGCCACAGGCCGATGGCGAAACCGATGCACGCGACGATGCTGATGCTGAAGTAAAGCCAGAAAAGCCGGCCGAAATTCCCGAACGTCAAGCGCCACGCCGCGGCGAGCGAACGGCGCATCCGCCGTTCGTTCTGCGCGACGGCGTGCACTTCCGCCATATCGAACCACAGGCGCACCACAATCAGCAAAAATAAAATCACAATGCCGATACCGACGCGGAACCAGATGCTCGCCATGGGGGAGATGGCGGTGTCTTCGATGTGATCGCCGATGCCGTGAAGCACGCGGTGAAGAATGGCGATGGGAATCAGGCAAATCAGCAGGAAAATCACCAATCGCACAAATCGCCACAGAAATGCGCCGCTTGATTCGAAGAATTCGGCGGTAGTCATGCGGCTGTCGCGGCGATAGGCTTCGAGAATTCCTCCCGTGATGAAAAGCATAAAAACGAAGAAGACCAGGCTGTATGCAAGCGCCGTCGTTGATACGTCGAGAGGCGAGACGCCGGGCTGCTGCGCAAGTCCGCCAAGAGCAGCGACGTCAAAGCCGTGAACCAGGCGGTCGGACGCGAGGCTATGGTTGAGAACATCGCCCGTGCGGCCGGCGATTCCGCGAATGGACAAAAAGGCGAGGATCAGGTTTACAGCGAATATGAACCAGAGGACGCGTTGGCGACGCCAGACGAGTCCCGCGCCCGCAAAAAAGAAGCCTGAATGTCTTTCGGCCAACATTGCCTCTCCTTCAAGAGAAGACCCTCATGTCAGTCCCGATAGAAAATATCGGGACGGGACACGAGCTACAAAAACGTACGACCGCAAAACCGATTCACGTTAGCCATGACAGGGCCTGGCCGAGCCATTCGCTGACGAATAGCCAGATGTTCGATAACTTTCGAGTGGCGCGCGTGTCGGGCTCGGCCGTTTTACTGTTGTTGTAAAAATCGCGATCCATCCAGATTCCATATTGCGGATCGATCTGCGCCCAGACGATTTTCGCGGGCTTCGTGTATGAGTAGCGAATCCAGCGGTCTTTTCCATCCCAATGTTCGTGCGCGATTTCACCGCTGTCGAATTTCACTTCGACGTCGACCGGACAAATGAAATCACCAAGGCGGTGAACAAGCACTGTGTCG
>DATEHB010000150.1:0-7047 GCA_035279805.1 Candidatus Acidiferrales bacterium | reverse complement strand
GCATCTTTGGCGGGAACTTGTTTCACGCAGACAACAATGTTCAACGAAGCCTCCGAAGCTCGCTCATCGGCCTTCCCAAAGCTTGAAAACCAGCGACGCGTTTGTCCCGCCGAAGCCGAAAGAATTCGAAAGCGCGTAGCGAAGATTCGCTTTGCGCGCTTGGTTCGGCACGTAATCCAGATCGCACGCCGGGTCAGGATTTTCGTAATTAATCGTCGGTGGCAGAATCTGGTCACGAAGCGCAAGCACGCTGATGCCTGCCTCCAGGCCGCCCGCTCCGCCGAGCACGTGCCCCGTCATCGATTTTGTCGAGCTCACCGGAATTTTCTTGGCCTGGTCGCCGAACGTGCGTTTGATCGCCACTGTTTCAATTGCGTCGCCAATCTGTGTCGATGTGCCGTGTGCGTTCACGTACCCAATTTCCGTCGGCGCAATTTCAGCGTCCTTCAGAGATGCCAGCATCACGCGATATGCCCCGTCCCCATTTTCTGCCGGCTGCGTCATGTGAAAAGCGTCCGCCGTCATTCCGTAGCCCACGATCTCAGCGAGGATGTTCGCGCCGCGGCGCTGGGCGTGTTCGAGCGATTCGAGAATCAGCACTCCCGAGCCTTCGCCGATGACAAAGCCATCGCGCTGCGCATCGAACGGTCGGCTCGCGCGCGCCGGCTCCTCATTGCGCGTCGACAGCGCTTTCATCGCCGCAAATCCGCCCACGCCCATCGGCGTTATCGCCGCTTCCGAGCCGCCTGCGATCATCACTTCCGCGTCGCAGCGCTGAATAATCTTGAAAGCGTCGCCAATGGCATGCGCTGACGCCGAACACGCTGTTGCCGTCGCCGAATTCGGCCCTTTGGCGCCATAGCGAATTGAAATTTGCCCCGAGGCAAGATTGATAATCGCGGAAGGAATGAAAAACGGAGAAATCTTGCCGGGACCGCCCTGAATCAGTTTGCTGTGCTCGCGCTCGATCACGTCGAATCCTCCGATACCGGAGGAAATGTATACGCCCGTGGCGTCGGCAATATCGGGAGTGATTTCAAGCGCCGCCATTTTCAATGCAAAATCCGTGGCGCCGACGGCCAGGTGAATAAAGCGCGCCATCTTCTTCACTTCTTTTTTTTCAATCCACTGGAACGGGTCGAACCCTTTGACTTCTCCCGCAAACGTGCAGTCGAAACCGGTAGCGTCAAACTGCGTGATGGGACCGATGCCGCTCTGCCCGGCAAGCAGGTTTTTCCAGACTTCTTCCGTCCCAATCCCGCAGGCGCAGACCAGCCCGACTCCTGTGACGACCACCCGGCGATTCAATGCGGAGTTTTCTCCTCGTGGAACTCTGAGGTCCGGCGAGTTACTTTTTTTCCTTGGCGTGCTTGTCAATATACGCGATGGCGTCCTTCACCGTGGCGATTTTTTCCGCGTCCTCATCGGGAATTTCGATGCCGAACGCTTCTTCGAAGGCCATCACGAGTTCGACGATGTCGAGCGAATCGGCGCCGAGATCGTCCACAAACGAAGCCGTAGGCGTCACTTCGCCCTCATCCACACCGAGCTGTTCGACAATAATCTGTTTCACGCGTTCTTCGACACTGGCCATTCTGTTTCTTCCTCCGCTTTCGGCATTCGCTTATTCGAATACGAACTAGCCGGCGCTTCCCCCGGCATTTCAATCCAAGTTCATTCTATGCGGCCCGCCAAATCAGGTCAACCACAGAGCCGCCTAATGTACGCATTCGCGCGGGCATTGTCTAGCAGGAAGCGCAATTGGTGGTGGGTGAGCTTGAATTTTTTTGATCATGACACAAGGAGTCAAAGTTCAAACTGACCCATTACCGCGCAATTTAAGGTCTCGGCGCGAGCATAAAGTTGCGCAAATTTGGATTGAAGTCGCGAGAGGACTTGTGTATTCTGCGGCGCGAAAAACGCGCGACCTCAAGAATGATTTGCCCATATTGCGGAAACGAAGAATGTTTGCGTTCGCACCGTCGTGGAATCGCCGATTGGCTGGTGACTCTTGCGGCGCTACGTCCGTGGCGGTGCATGCAGTGTAAGAGTCGATTCTACGGAAATGCCGTAGCGCTGAATTTTCTCCGCCATGCTCATTGTCCTCGGTGCGGGAACCTTGAACTACAGCGCATTGGGAAAAAATGGGTCGTGGAAGGAAGGATGCGCTTGCTTTTCCGGATCGTAAATGCGCCGGCCTATCGGTGTGAACCTTGCAGGCGCCGATTTTTCTCTTTCCGCCCAGCCTATGAATCGCGCCACGGTTCGGTAGAGAACGCTGCTGACGAAATCATTGGCCGGCAGGCTTGATCCCCACGCTCGTTCGTCGTCTCCTCAGGGCAATGATAGTGTGAACCGCGGCTGCCGGACACAATTTCGCAATCCGAATGCACGATGTTCTGGCGAAGGCTCCACTGCTAGTTTGCTTCGGATTTGTCGTGGCGCAGGCGAAAGCCCTTGATGATGACGTACAGAACCGGCACAAAAATCAAATTCAAGGAAGTGGCGAAAACCATCCCGCCAAAGACCGTGGTGCCCACGGAAGTGCGCCCGGCCGCGCCGGCCCCGGTGGCCAGCACAAGTGGCAAAACGCCCAGCAGGAACGCGAACGAAGTCATTAGAATGGGACGAAGACGAATGCGGGCCGCTTCGATGGCGGCGTCGTAAAGGCTCATGCCCTTCTCGCGTAACTGCTCAGCGAATTCGACAATCAGAATGGCGTTCTTGCTGGCAAGCCCGATCAGCATGACCAGGCCAATCTGGCAATAGACGTCGTTGATGTTGCCGCGCACCCACTGGAACAGCAGAGCTCCCAGCATCGCCATCGGCACGGCCATCAGCACGATGAACGGCAGAGAAAAGCTTTCGTATTGTGCGGCGAGCGTCAGATAAACCACAAGCAAACCGAGGCCGAAGAGCGCCGCGGATTTACTTCCCGACTGAATTTCCTCCAGCGACAAACCAGACCATTCGTAAGACATGCCGCGCGGCAAAACCTTGGCTGCCAGCGCTTCCATTTCGTTGATGGCGTCGCCCGAACTGCGCCCCGCCGCGGCGGAGCCATTGATTTCGGCGGAGCGAAAAAGATTGTAATGCGTGATCACCTGAGGATTCGTCGTCTGCGTTATCTGCACCAGATTATCGAGAGGCACCATCTGTCCGGAATTGGAGCGCACGTAAAACTGATTGATATTGTCGGGGTGCGAACGGAATTGCGGCGCAGCCTGAACGTAAACGCGATAGGACCGGTTGTTAAACGTGAAATTGTTGACGTAAACCGAACCGAGAAAAACTTGCAGCGCGTCAGTGATCTGGCCGAGAGGAATATTCAAACTTTTTGCCGTGGCGCGGTCGATTTTCACAACGAATTGCGGATCGTTCGCCGTGAAGCTGCTGAACAGGCCGGTGAGTTTCGGATCGCTATTGCCCGCCTGAGCCAGTTTCTGCGTCGCTTGCTGCAGCTCCTGCAAAGAGGCGTTGCCCTGGTCCTCGACTTCCAATTGAAAGCCGCCGAAATTGCCGAGCCCAAAAACGGCAGGAGGGTTGAAGGGAACGACGACGGCGCCTGAGATGCCGAACAATTGGCCTCCCATGCGACTCACAACCGCCGGAGCGGAATGAGCGTCACCCTGGCGATCCGCGAACGGCCTCAGACTCACGAAGGCCATGGCGACGTTCGGCGCGGCGCCGGTAAAGCTGAAACCGGCCACCGAAAAAATATCGCCGACTTCGGGCTGCCGCCGGGCGATGGATTCCACTTGATGGCAAATCTCGGAAGTATATTCGAGCGACGCGCCCGGCGGCGCTTGGATGAGGACCATGATGAATCCTTGGTCGTCCGTCGGGATGAATCCGCGAGGCACCGTAATGAACACCCAATATGTCGCGCCCGCCAGCAAGAGGAACAGCACTGCAGTTGCGAATTTCCAGTCAAACAGATGACGAAGAGTGTGACGGTACAGATTCGTGCCGCCCGTAACCAGTCGATTGAAGGGCGCAAAAATGCGCTCACCCGTCCTGCCTTCTTTTTGATGGCCAAGGAAAATGGCTGAAAGAGCCGGCGTGAGCGTCAAGGCGTTAAATGCGGAAATCGCGACGGAGAAAGCGATGGTCAGGGCGAATTGCCGGAAAAGAATGCCAGTGGTTCCTGGGAAGAGAGCGACGGGAACGAAGACGGAAACTAGAACCAGCGAAGTGGCAACCACCGCTCCCGCGACTTCGCCCATGGCGACGGATGCGGCACGGTGGGGCTCGGTGAGTCCTTCATTGATGTGCCGCTGCACATTCTCAATAACGACGATGGCGTCGTCAACCACCAGGCCGGTCGCGAGTGTGATGCCGAAAAGCGTCAGCGTGTTAATGGAGAAGCCGAGAAGCTTCACGAAAATGAATGTGCCGACCAGAGAAACGGGAATCGTGATGGCGGGAATGAACGTGCTCCGCCAGTCTTGCAGGAAGATGAAAATCACCGCGATGACCAGCAGAATTGCTTCAATCAGAGTCGTGAGCACGTCGCGGATACCTTCGCTGACCGCGGTGGTGGTGTCAAAAGCGACGCCATATTTTAGGCCCGCGGGAAACGAAGGAGCTAACTTGTCGAGTTCGGCCTTCGCCAGACGGTCCACTTCAAGAGCATTGGAATTGGGAAGCTGCTGAACCGCCAGGCCAATGGCTTCGTGGCCGTCAATGAAAAGATTGCTGCTGTAATCTTGTGCACCCAAATCAGCGTGGCCGATGTCTTTCACGCGGACCAGCGTGCCGTTGACGCCGGTCTTGAGGATGATGTTGTCGAATTGCGAAGGTTCGATCAGTTGTCCCATGGCGCGGACGCTGATTTGGAAAGCCTGGCCCGTCGGTGCAGGCGGCTGTCCGATTTGTCCTGCGGCGACTTGCACGTTTTGTTCGCGGAGCGCGCTTACAACATCAGTTGCTGTGAGTCCGCGCGCGGCGAGCCGAGTGGGGTCAAGCCAAAGACGCATGGAATATTGGCGCTGGCCGAAAATGGTGACGTTAGCCACGCCGGGGACCCGCTTGATGGCATCGCTGATGTAGACGTCGACGTAGTTGCTGATAAAGAGTCCGCTGTATTTGCTGTTGTCGGAATAAAATGCAGCGGCAAAAACGAAGCCGCTGAGGCCCTTCGTAATGGTCACGCCGTTGTTGATGACTTCCGCCGGAAGCAGGCCGAGCGCGGCTTGAACGCGATTCTGGACATCGACCGCAGCGAGGTCGGGATCCCGGGAAACATCAAAGGTGGCGGTAATGTTGCTCAGGCCGTCGTTGCCGCTGGTGGAAGTTATATATTTCAGTCCTTCGACGCCGTTGACAGCGCGTTCGAGAGGAATCGTCACGGCCGACTCGACCGTTTGCGCGTCCGCGCCGTTATAGGCGCTGGTGACGCTGACCTGGGGCGGCGCGAGATCCGGGAATTCCGCGATCGGAAGCGTCGGAATTGCCACCGCGCCGCCGAGAATGATAATCAGCGCGCAAACGGTGGCGAAGATGGGGCGTTTGATGAAAAAATCAACGAACAAATTCTAACTCTGCCTTCTGCCGCGCATATCGGCCGCAAGTCCAACGAATCTATCGAGTAAATGCATGAGTTCCACGCCGCCGTTCCATTTTCCAGTTAATGCGAGGTAGCCTCCGGCGGAGAACTCTCGACTGTTTCCTTCACTGGCATTCCATCGGACAGGAATTGAAAACCAGCCACGATGATATGGTCGCCCGCCTTAATGCCGTCCAGAATGATGTAGTTGTTGCCGGTAATGTCGCCAACCTGAATTTGCTGCTGGCGCGCCACCGTTCCCTTTGGACTATTCGCCGCGAGAAACGCAAAAAACTGTCCATTGATGCGCTGCGTTGCGAGGACGGGAATCTCGAGGCCCTTTGTCTTGCGCCACGTGATGCGCGCGGTCACGAACTCATCCGTGCGGAACTGGCGTTTAGGATTTGAGATGGCGGCCTTGGCCAGCACGCTCTGCGTCGCGTCATCCACTTGCGGAGAGACAAAAAATATCGCGCTGTGGGCGAGGACGTTCCCGGAACCGTCAACAAGATCAACCGGCTCGCCGATACGGAGATCACGTGAATGCTCGATGGGAACATAGATGTAAGCGTCCAGATTGCCGGGCTGGTCAACGGTGGTGAGCAGTGTGGTGGTAGTCACCCGATCGCCGACATGGACCGGGATATCGCCGACAATTCCATCCGTCGGTGATGTGACGCTGTAATAGTGAAGCTGCACCTGCTGCTGGCGAACCTGCGCGTCCAAAGCCTTCTGTTGCGCAAGCGCGTTTTCGTAGGTCGTTCTAAACGTGTCGAGATCCTGTTTGGCGATAATTCCTGCGTCGAAAAGCTTTTGAGCGCGTTGATATTGGGTCAACGCATTGGCGAGCGTCGCGGCTTGGGCATTGCGGGCCGCTTCCTGGCTGCTGACTGACGCTTGCTGAACGCGAGGATCGATCTCAATTAACGGCGTGCCCTCTTGAACGTGTTCTCCAGAGCGTATGTTGATCTTGGTGATCCAGCCCTCCACTTGCGGATTGATCGCGGCAGAGCGGCGCGATTTCAAAGTCGCCAGATATTCGGAAGAGTCGGGGATGTCCACTAATTGCGCGACTTGCGTCTTTACCGGCATGGCAGAAAACCCGGGGCCCTTCGCGGCGTGCTGCTGCGTGCAGCCGGCGGCTCCGACGGCACAGAGGAGCGCGGTGGCGAGACTGAAGGTACACAAAGCGCGGGAGCCCCGAGGGGCCGTGGGATTGGCGTGTGGCATGGGTGTCCTTGCGGGCTTGAGCATTAAAAGATAAACGCAGGATTTTAAGATAAGTTACGAAAGAAAGCTACACGTGAAAATCAAAATCGCATCGGTAAATTCAGGAGCGCCACCCACTGACTCAGATTTTGATGCGCGCGAATGAAATTCGCTTCGGAAAACGCGAAATGGGAAATGGGTGACTCGTAAAAGCGACCGGAGCGAAATCGAAAAGCCATTTCAAACTTGGGAGGTGATTTCAATAGATCACGGACTCGCACGGGGACTCG
>DATEHB010000149.1:0-4813 GCA_035279805.1 Candidatus Acidiferrales bacterium | reverse complement strand
AGTGCGGCGGCTCGACGCCGCTTTCCCACTTTTCCACAAGTTTCTACGAAGCCTTCGTTGCTGCCGCGTTCGACTGTCCATTTTCAGTGGGCAGCCCAGCGTCGATCCAGTCCGATTTACCTT
This sequence comes from Candidatus Acidiferrales bacterium, assembly GCA_035279805.1. Lineage (GTDB taxonomy): Bacteria > Acidobacteriota > Terriglobia > Acidiferrales > UBA7541 > DAHUXN01. Next base: position 4,690 of record DATEHB010000149.1, on the reverse strand, counting down.
CCTCGTAGTCCCTGACGTTCGTGTAGCCCATTGCCGCCAAAGCCTTGGCGGCGGTTTCAGAGGCGTGTCATGTCGGGCTGGCGCAATAAACGACAATGTCCGCGTCTTTCTTCGGTGCAAGTTTCGCCGCGAGCCGCTGCAGCTGATCGAGCGGCACATTCACCGCGCCCGGCAAATGTCCCTGGTTATACGCCTCTGGCGCGAGCGTTTCCATCAGTATGAAACTGTCATGACGTTCAATTTTCTTCTTCAATTCGTCCCGGGTGATTGTCCCGCTCATGGAATGATCCTCCTCGTTACTCTTAACGCGCGGCCACCGTGAAACGCAGTCCCGCAATCATTTTCGACTCGCCATTTGGCCGGCGCAATACACGTTTGCCTGTACGAGATCTTCGCTATTCATTCGCCATAACGCTAACGAATCACGGCTTTGGCCTGGGCCGTTCCCACTGTACAATCTCGGATTATGCCAAGTTCCTGGAAGGGCTTCCTGACGTTCGGTCTTATCTCGATTCCTATTCGTCTCTCTCCGGCCGCACGCACCGAGCGCGTCAGTTTCAACCAGCTCCATAAGGAATGCCACACGCGCCTGAAGCAGCCGCTCTTTTGCCCCACGTGCAATCGCATGGTCGAGCGCTCGGAAGTCGAGAAGGGCTACGAGTATGAAGACGGCCAGTACGTGCTGTTCACCGAGGAAGAGCTCGGCAAGGTCGAGCCCGAATCCGCGCGCACCATGGAAATTCTCGAATTCGTCAAACTCGCCGAAATCGATCCTGTTTATTTTGATTCCTCATATTACGCCGCGCCCGATGAGGGCGGACAAAAAGCCTATCGCCTGTTGACCGAGGCGATGCAGCAATCCGGATACGCGGGCATTGCGAAAGTCAGCATGCACAATCGCGAATATATCGTCATCATTCGCGCGCGCGAAAACGGTTTGACGCTGCACACCATGTTTTACACGAATGAAATTCGCTCCGCCGAATATGGCGGCGCCGATAAGACGGAAGTGAAAGAGCAGGAACGCACTCTCGCCACGCAATTAATCGAAAATCTCGCGGCCAAATTCCAGCCGGATAAGTATCGCGATACGTACCAGGAGAGTCTGCGTGCGCTGGTCACCGCGAAAACAGCCGGCCGCGAAGTCACCGCCACGGCTCACGCAACCATCGCGCCCGTGATTGATTTGATGGACGCGCTCAAGAAAAGCCTGGCTAAGCAATCCGCCGCGCCTGAAAAAAAGCAGCCTCTTCGCGTTGTGCCGCGCGCGAAGGAACCCGCCGCGAAATCCCGCCGTAAAGTTGGCTAGCCGCGCCGGCCGCGGCACTCCCCTTAATCCAGCGGGAGAATGTACCCGGGCGTTCCGCCCAATCGGCCTCCAAGAGCTTGCGCGTCGAGCGCCGCCATGTCCCACGAAGTCCAGGAAACGGGCGTAAGCCGCAGCGTGATGTCATCGAATGATGCAAATACCGGCGCAATGTGAGGATCAGACATTGCCGCCGCACTCATATAACGGCTGTGTATGCGCCGGTTTATTTCCCGGGACTGCTCGCCTGAAATCACATCCACGCTGGCCGTGGCGCTGACGCCGCGCTCCTTCGCCGGTTTGCGCGCGTCGACCATCAGCGAAGCCTTTGGACGAGCCATCACATTGCGCGCTTTTCTGGTTTTGGAAGATGTCGCAACGAACAGGCAGCCATCTTCAAAGAGGTACCAGACCGCGGTCAAGTGAATGGTCCCGTCCGCGTTTTCGGTCCCAAGTGTGGCGATGTAGCGGCCTCGCAGCAGGTTGTGAACAGCCGGATCGAGCGTTCGAGTCGGCATTTTTCTCTCCTCAACAGGTGCCTGATTTGGAGGCGATTCTCTCACTGTGTCGGCAGGCTAGGAATGCTAAAAAACACGTTTCGCGTACGCTCCGCAGCCGTGTATATTTGAATCCCGCCCGTAAAACATCTCAGTCCGGCCATTTCCTGCGAATATCCGGTTTCGCGATTTTCGCGCGCGGCGGCTGAGACGAGGAGGCCACGTGCTCTCATCCCGCTACTTATCCCGGCATCTTTTTCAAATTTCCCGAACTGTCATTTTCTTTTTACTTGCCGTGGCGCTCGTTGGTGCTACCGGCTGTTTCAACAATAGCGATCAGGATCAAAAGCAGCGCGACGAAAAAACGCGCCAGGCTGCCGCCGACGCAGCCGCCAAGGTCAAGCCCGCGCTCAAAGAAGCGGGCAGGGATCTAAACGCAGCCGCGAAAACCGCCGCCGAGCAGGCGCATGCCGCCGCGCAGGGCATTCGGGAGGGCTGGAAACGCGGCAGCGAGCATCCCCTGGATTTGAACTCCGCGACAGAAACGGAATTGATGGGTCTCCCGGGCATCTCGCGCAACGACGCGCGCAAAATCGTCGCCGGACGCCCTTATCGCAACAAGCATGACCTGGTTACGCGCGGAATCATTTCCAGTTCCGAGTACGCGAGCATCCGCGACCAAATCACCATCAACCCCTAATTTTGGAGGCTCGCGCCGCCGTCAGCAGCTACCTTGCCGAATGCAAAATCAGTTTTTGCACACGCCAGTTCAATAATTCCGCGACGTACAATTCATTTTCAGACGGGCACGCGATTTCGTGTATCCAGCCGAATTGCTTCAACTGTTTTCCAGACTCGCCCAGCATGCCCAGAACTTTTCCGTCGAGCGTGAGCTTGTAGATGCGCCCCGGAAAGGCGTCCGAGCTGTACAGCACCTGATGCGGCCCCGGTGTGATGCAAATCGCCCAAGGAGCGCCAGGTGCCATTGTGCCGTGCATTGTCCCGCGCGTGGAAGCCGGCCTGTTGCCAATCGCCGGACGCGCATTCGCTGGCGCCGGCACGTCAATCGTGATCTGCCGCAGAAATTTTCCGTCGTTGTCGAACACTTGAATTCGCCCGTTGCCGCGGTCCGCTACGTAAACATTTCCGCGCGCGTCGACGGCGATGCTGTGCGGCGTGTTGAACTGTCCCGGCCCGTCGCCCGGCTCTCCCCATGACGTCAGCCAGTTTCCGTTTTTGTCAACTTTCGCGACGCGCGAATTAATGTAGCCGTCGCTGATGAACGCGTTGCCCGCCGCATCCCACGCAACATCGGTCACCTGGCGGAACATTCCATCCACGGGAGGCAGCGGCGGCCTCGGGTGCGCGAGCGGTCCCGTATGCTCGTCGGCGGCTTCCTGCCTCCGCCCAAAAACCATCACGACGCGCCCCTCGGGATTGAATTTGATCACCATGTCCGAGCCTTTATCGGTCACCCAAATGTTGTCATGCGCGTCGACCTTCACCGTATGCGCGAACGACCAGGCGTACAAATTGTGCCCAATCTCGCGAATAAATCGCCCGTCCGAACCAAATTCCAAAAGCTGCGCCGCCGCCGCTCCATAGGCCGGCCCGGTCGTGTTTCCGCGCGAGAACACAAACACGTGGCCCTTTGAATTCACCGCCACGCCGGAAACTTCACCCAAATAGAGATTCGGCGGCAGTTTCAAGAAGTCCGGCACGGAGCGGTAGGGAATTTCCGGCACGCTCGCCTCTTGCGCCAACGCAAGGCCGCTCACGACGCAGCCCGCTACAACAAAGCACAAAACAATCACGCAGCGCTTCATGAATCTCCTCCAAAACGCGATTTCACCTTGCTGACGCAATGACCCCGCCACGCGCATTCCGCGCCGCCAGCTTCGCCTTGACGAAAACTTACGCGCACGCAGAAATTTCATTCGCAATCGCCAGCGCCCGCCGAGTATAGCCCACCGCGCAAACAATTCATCACGCGCCGCGCAAAGCGCACGCGAGCCATGCCCGGCCCGCGAAGGATTTACGAGCCAACTGATGAGGCTTACTGGATTTGGGAGAGGGGGATGATGACGCTGCCGACTTCGCTCGTCGCCGGATCCTCAACAATGACGCGCAGCGTAGCCCCTCCTGCGTGTGGCTGCACAAACTCGTGGAAAAGAATACCCGACTTGAGAAGGGCGTCGTATTGTTTCTCTGGAAACTCCAGAGCGAACGTCTTGCCAGACTGCAGAATCACCTTCCCGGTTTGATCTTGCTCGATGACGTAGACTTCAACGGCTCCCTTGCGAACATCGCCGCTGCTCACCAGACGAAGACCGTGCGCGTCGATCGAGCACAAAACTCTCAGCGAATGAGGCGGCTGATCCACGCGATCCACCGTGGCTTTCAGTGGAATTGCCGAAGATTCGATGGGGCTTTCCACCGCGGTGACAATCCGGGCCTGATTTTCGTTTTTCGTGGCCTCCGTGTCCGGGAATGCGAGATAGCCCTTGGGGTAGCGCACCGTCAGACCACGGCCTTTCACGTCCACCTTGAGTTCATGAAACTTTCCATCGAGCGCGCTGCCTTCGATATAGAAGCCCAGCGTGTAAGTTACGGCGGAGTCCTCGACGGCTTTGCGAATAGCGCCCGTAAGATCGTTTGTGTTCACGAAGGCCTGGCCGCCCGTTTCATCGGCGAGCTTCTGCATTGTCGCAATGCCAATCGGTTGGGAAGACTGCGCCGGCATATTGTCGAGGTGGCCCGCGGCGCCCGAGACCTCGTCTGCATCCGCCGTGCCAGAGAGGAGTTCCGTCGACACCGAGCGCGCCAGCAACCCGCGCGCGTCCACTGGATACGCGGCGATATTCGCGGGGCCGAGCACATGAGCCAT
>DATEHB010000148.1:0-10369 GCA_035279805.1 Candidatus Acidiferrales bacterium | reverse complement strand
TCAATCCCATTCCCAAATAAGTATCTGGATAATGGTCCATCAGCCAGGGGTTCGGCGAAATTTTATTTCCGCCCATGGGAATCAGGCTCATGGATTCCACGCCGCCCGCGAGAATCACTTCGCCCTGAGCAGCCATGATGCGCTGTGCGGCGATGGCGATGGATTGCAGTCCTGACGAGCAGAAGCGGTTGATTGTCATCGCTGACGCTTCCACCGGCAGGCCCGCGCGAATCGACGCAATGCGCGCCACATTCATTCCCTGCTCCGCTTCCGGCATGGCGCAGCCCATAATCACGTCTTCGATTTCTTTGGCATCAAGGCACGGCACGCGCGCGATTGCTTCGCGCATCACCGTCGCAGCCAAATCATCCGGCCGCGCCGCGCGCAAGCTGCCTTTGAACGCCTTGCCCACCGCCGTCCGCACCGAGCTGACGATTACCGCTTCCTTCATACCCCACCTCGAAAATCAATCACGTACGAATTCGCTGCCTTGCCTCCGTTTGCCGCGATTGTCTTTATTTGACGCCACCGCGCAAGAAAAGACAACTGCAGCGCGCTTCAGCACCTCCGAAAGGTGAGCCTCAACGCAGTGCTTTTCGGATCACCTTCCAGCCCACGAATGCCCCAACAAGGACACCGGGAAAGAAGGCATAGTAGGCAAAGGCTATAGGCAGCCACACGCCCCATTCTCCGGTGAGACGGACCATCGGAGACAGCCATGATACAAGAACCCCAGCGAAGAAAGCGTTGATCGTGATGATCGTCACAACGGCAGTGCCCGCAACAAGTCCGTAAAGGACGACCCCAATTCCCTTCGCGAAGCTATGTTCCGACGCTGACATGCAAATGGTCCAGAATTACAGAGACCCTCGCAGAAAACCCACAGAGTCCCGAGAACCTGCGCTGCCAGAGAAAACTGCCGCTACTGCGCCTGGAGTTTTGGCCGCTTGCTGTAGCGCTCGTAGAGCTCGAGGTGTTTGTTGTCGAGGCTTGTTTGCTGGCCCTTGATGAATAAATATTTCACCTGGGTGCGCAGTTCGAGCAAATCGCCATCGGTGACTACGATGTTCGCGACTTTGCCCGGCTCGATTGTGCCGAACTGATCGCCTAGCCCCAGCATCTGGGCCGCATTAAACGTCACGGCCTTCAGAGCAGCGTCTTCCGGCAAGCCATAACCCACCGCCGTGCCCGCGTACTGCGGCAAGCGACGCGAAAACGAAGTGTTGAAGCTGCCGAAGGCGATCTTGATACCCGCGGCGTAAAGCTGCCCCGGCATGGCGTATTCGGAGTCGTAAGGATCGTCTTCCGATTGCGGCATTGAGAGCACAGGCCCGATGATCACTGGAATGTTGCCCTTCTTGAGCAGGTCGATTGTTTTCCACGCTTCCGAAGCGCCTGCCAGAATCATGCGCACCTTCTGCTTCTCGCAGAATTCGACGGCGCTGCGAATGTCGCGCGCCTGGAACGCTACGACGAGCAGCGGCTCCTTTCCTTCGACCACGGGTGCGAGCGCGTCGAGCTTCAAATCGCGCCGGAAATTATCCGCGTTGCCTTTCTCCCTGGCTTCGGCGTAGTGGCGCGCCGCGTCGAATAAATCGTCGAGCTGATAGACTTTTTTCTCGTAATCTTTCTTTGCCTCGGCATACGGCCGCTGCGTAAAAGTGAAAGTCGAAAAATCGAACGAGCCGGTTTGAATCGACGGCCACGTGAGTTCCATGCCCGCGTCGCGGCGAATCACCATGTCGTTGATGTTCCAGCCGCCTAAGTTCACGGCCGAAGCATTGCCACCGATCACGCTTCCGCCGCCTCCGCCAAATCCGCCGAGCCTGCCCGGCACGGTGAGCACCTCGGTAATACCTGCGGCGCGCGTCACATTGACGTGCGCGCTATCCGCATTGAACGCCGTCGCGGCCACAACGTCAGGATTGAATTCGCCAGTTTCCGTGGTGTCGATGGTCGCGTTGACTGCGCCTACTTCTTCCAGCCCAACTTGCGTGACAGGATCGAACATTCCCGGATACACCTGCAAACCTGTGGCGTCGATTACCGTCGCGCCATCGGGGATTGCAACGTCGGCGCCGACCGCGGCAATTTTCCCGTCGCGAATCACGACTATGCCGTTGTCGATGGGCGCTCCCGCGAGCGTGAAGATTTTCGCTCCCTTAATCGCGAAAACTCCGGAAGAGTCTTGCGAAGTCTTTTGCGCGAGAACCGGCAATGCCGACGCCAATGCCAGAACGAACAGAGCTAGTCTTGACGCGCGCTTCACAGAGCACCTCCAACCATCAAAGAGGCGGCATCGGGAGGAGTCTTCTTACCCTTGTGCGGCTTCTTCTCGTTCTTATTTTTTTCGTTCTTGTTTTCCGCAGCGGGCTTCTGTGGAGGTTTGATTGCTGCTTTGTCTTTCTCGAGCAAGTCCTTCCGCTCCTTGTCGAGCGCGGCGCGCTGTGCAATGTCTCGCTGGCGGTCAAAATATACTTTGCCGTCGATGATCGTTTTCTGGACCACGGCATAGACGCTCAATGGATCGTGATTGTAAATTGCGAAGTCAGCGTCTTTTCCCACTTCAATAGAACCCACGTGATTATCGATGCCAAGCTGGATCGCGGGATTCAGTGTGACGAGGCGCAGCGCCTCATTTTCATTCAACCCGCCGTACTTCATGCTTTTAGCGGCTTCCTGGTTCAAGTGGCGCGCTTCGTCCGCGTCGTCGGAGTTGATCGACACGATCACGCCGCGCCGCGTCATCAGTGCCGCATTGTACGGAATGGCGTCGTACGCTTCCATTTTGTACGCCCACCAATCTGAGAACGTCGAGCCGCCGATGTTGTTCGCGGCCATTTCATCCGCAACCTTGTAACCTTCGAGCACGTGCTGGAACGTGCGTACCTTGAAGCCGAATTCCTTTGCCACTCGCATCAGCATCAAAATTTCGTCGGAGACGTATGAGTGGCAGTGGATATAGCGCTTGCCCTCAAGCACTTCGACCAGAGGCTCAAGCTGCAAATCGCGGCGCGGCGGAATCAAATTTTGCTCGCCCGAGGCCTTGCGGCGATCATAGTCCGCCCATTTTTGCTGATACGCCTTCGCGCGCGTGAACGCATCGCGAATCGTTTCCTCCACGCCCATGCGCGTTTCCGGATAACGAGGAGCAATTCCCGGCGCGCTGAAGTTCGAATGCTTCACATTTTCTCCGAGAGCAAACTTGATTCCGGGAATCGCATCGGGGAACGGCAATTCGTCGGGCGCCGCGCCATACTTCAGCTTGATGACGATTGTCTGCCCGCCAATCGGATTCGCGCTGCCGTGCAACACGTTCCCGATCACCACGCCGCCCGCAAGCTCGTGGTAAATGTCCACGTCATACGGATTCATCACATCCTTGATGTTCACCATCGACGAAACCGAAATGCTGCCTTCGTTAACGTCGCCATCGACGGCGATGTGCGTGTGGCAATCGATGATGCCGGGCATCACGTAAAAACCCGTGCCATCGATGACTTTCGCTCCAGCCGGCGATTGCACGTCTGCGCCCACGTCGGCGATTTTGCCGTCGCGAATCACAATCGAGCCGTGTTCAATACGGCCGTGAGTGATCGTCAGTATCGTCGCGTTCTTGATGACCGTGGTATTCGAATCATCCTGTGCGTGCGCGGTGAGCGGGACGAGCGCGGCTACGGTGAGAATGGTGATAAATTTTGTGACGCTCATTTTCTTGAAACTCATTGTTGTGCCCCCTGCTCGCTCATTTGTACAGTCGCCACCGACGGCTTATCGGAATGATCCGGCGGTCCGGGAGGAGGCGTTTCTTCGTGAATTTGGTAGCGCATGCCGTCAACGAAAACGTCCTTAATTTTTGTTTTCTCGTCGAACAAGTCGCCGTCGGCCACGACAAGATTTGCGATTTTTCCCGGCGCAATTGACCCCAATCGATCCTCCACGCCAAGAATTTGCGCTGGATTTTCAGTCATGGCCCTCAGCGCATCATCGGGAGAGAGGCCTTTGTCAATGGCCTTCTTCACATTTTTCAAAATGTCCTTTGGGTTCGTTAAGCCGCCAGAATAAAACGCGTAAAGCACGCCCGCCTTTGACAGCGCCGCGGGAGTCGACGGTGCGCGGTCCCACAAACGCAATTCGCGCAGTGTGATATTGTCCGTGTCCGCATCTTTCGGCATGGTCGGCCAGTTCACATTAACGAACACCGGCATCTTGCTCTGCGCGATTTCGCTCGACATTTCGTAACCTTCTTGCCCGCCGTACATCGCGGCGTGAATCTGCCATTCGTTCGCCAGCCGAATGGCGCGGTAAATTCGCAGCTTCTCGTTCGCGGGCAGCAGCACCAGTTCGTTGTCCTTCAGCGCCTGTCCCACCACCACTTCCGTGCGGTCATACGAAGGACGCTCGATGCCTTCGTGATGCGCGCTGTAAACCGCGTCCGCATCCTGGTACCAGCGCGTGTCGATGAAAACCTGCCGCACATACGCGATCACGCCCATCAGTGAGCCGGGGAAACTGAAAAATCCGCCCGTGGGCTCGAACGAAATATCGAGCGTCGCATGCGGCTTGACCACCATGTTGCCCGCGCGTTCGCTGCCAAAATCGATAATCGAGCCTTGGCCTGGAAACATTCCGCCTTCAGGCTCGACGAGCGCAGTCGTGAACCCCGCGCTGCGCCAATTCTCGATGCGCGGATCCTCAGAATTCAAATCGTTTGCCGCGACGTTCCACGGCGTTGTGCCCGGACGATCCTCGGGGCCCATCGAAAGTTTCGATGGCATCGGACGCGGCGCGCGTCGTCCGCGTGCCGGGCCCATCTGCGGCGGCTCAGGGGCGGGCAAGCCGACGTTTGTGCCTGCGTCAATCAGCCCCGGATAAACCGTCAAACCTTTGCCGTCGATCACTGCGGCTTCTGGCGGAATTGTGGCATCCGCGCCGACCGCTTTGATAATTCCGTCGGCGACAACGACGGTTCCGTTCTCGATTGGCGCGCCGGAGACGGGCACAATACGCGCGCCCTTGATGGCGAAGTATCGTGGTTCGTTCACCGGGTCGTCTTGCGCGAGGCTCGCGCGCGAAAAACCCCGCGCGACAATCGCGCATACACCCAGCACGAGCAGCGATACAACAATCAGACGCGAAACGCTTCTTGATTTCATTTCACACCCCGAAATTTCCAGCAATTGTGTCAACAACGCTGGCCCTGTGACGTGCGCGCAGCGCCTTTGGTTCCGCATTTGCAGTTTTCCAACTTCTGGCTTCAAGCCTCTAGCCTTCCAGAATGCCGCTGGATGCTATCGGCAGGTTTCTGTCTTGTCAACTGCAAGAGATCAGGCGCAGCGAGGTTCCTGCGCGCATTGTGGTTCCACAAGCCCAGCTTCTGCGTCGAACTCCTCTCGCACCCCGTTGTCATTCCGAGGAGACTGCCTGCCGCAGGCAGGCAAACGCGACGAGGAATCTGCTGTTGTTTTTCAACCCAGTGAATGACGCTGGGTGCTATCGGCAGTCTTTCACAGTGTCAAACGCTTGGTATACTCTCGCGGCAATCGTTTGGCCGTTGAGGCTCGGTTGGATCACTGTCAACGCCACCGTTCAGTGCGCGTCTCAAATCCAATGATATTCGAGCTCGAGATTACGGCGACATCCGCATCTAATTGCGCAGAGGCTTGCCGGTCTTCAGCGTGTGGGCGATGCGCGCTTGCGTCTTACGCTCGCCGCATAGCGACACAAACGCCTCGCGTTCCATGTCCAGAACATACTGCTCGGACACAAGCTGCGACGCGGAAAGCAGGCCGCCGCCGAGGATGTTGGCGAGCTTGCGCCCAACCAACGCGTCGTATTCGGAGATGTATTCGCCGCGCAGCATCTGGTGAATGGCGAGCTTCGCTGCGGCGATGAATTCCTCGCCGAGCACGCGAATCTGCGCCGGGGCGGGCGGATGATAACCGGCGCGAACCATCGCCAGCGCCGTTTCTTTCGCATCGGCTACCAGGCGGTCACGATTCATCGCCACCAGATCCGACGGGCGTAGATAGCCGAGCGCGCGGCACTCTTCGGCGCTGGTTCCCACTTTCGCCATCGCAATCGCCTCGAACACGGGCTTCATCGCGTGAAATAAATCCAAGTCTTCCGCACCGGCGGCATGTTCGTTCGCGCGAATCAGCATTTCCTTCGTGCCGCCCCCGCCCGGAATCAAGCCCACGCCTGTTTCGACGAGACCCATATAAAGCTCAGAGGCGGCGTGAATTCGCGCTGCGTGCAGGCTGATTTCGCATCCGCCGCCCAGCGCCATTCCTTGCGGCGCGGCCACCACGGGACGGCTCGCGTATTTGATCGCCATATTCACATTCTGAAACTGCCGCACGGCCATGTGAATGTCGTCCCATTCCTCTTCCTGTGCACTGACGAGCAGCAACATCAAGTTCGCACCCACGGAAAAATTCACTGCCTGATTGGCAATCACCATCGCGTCGAAATCGTTGTGCAAGCGCTTCAATCCCGCATGCAGCATGGCCACGATGTCGCCCCCGATGGAATTCATCTTCGCGTGGAATTCGCAGCACACTACGCCGTCGCCCAGGTCGATCAGGCTCGCGCCGGAATTTTCCTCAACAACTTTCGATTGCTCCTTCAATGATTTCAAAATAATGATTCCCGACGGTTCCTCGACCGGCCTGTACTCGGTCGTCGCCAGATCGAAATAGTTCGTGTGCCCGTGCGCGGATTCATAAAACGTTTTCTTGCCGGAGCCCAAAAGTGAAGTGACACTCGGCGGCATCGAGTTGCCCACCATCTTCAGCATCAGCGCCATGGCTTCCACGCCGACCGTGTCCCAAATTTCGAACGGCCCGAGTTCCCAATTGAATCCCCAACGCATGGCGCGGTCCACTTCCACGACACGGTCCGCGATTTCCGGCACGCGCCGCGCGGCGTACAGGCACGTCCCCGAAAGCGCCCCCCAAATGAACCGCGAAGCCTTATCGACAACTTTGCCTTCCAGAATCGGGCCGACAAACCCGCGCAATCGTTCGCGTGTGTCGTCAATCGTCTTCCCGGCCTCAATGGACGCGAATTTGGCCTTCTGACGCGGCCGGTATTCCATCGTCTTCGTGTCAAGCGTCAGAATTTCGCTTTCGCCGCCGCCTTTTTTCACGCGCTTGTAAAAACCACTCTCCGTTTTTTCGCCCAGCCAGCCGCGCTTCATCATTTCTTCGATCACTGGTGGCAGTCGGTAAATTTCGCGCGACTCATCGTTCGGCACGCTATCGTAAATATTGCGCACCACGTGCGCCAGCACATCTAGGCCAACCAGATCCGCAGTGCGGAAAGTCGCCGACTTCGGCTGCCCAATCGCGGGCCCGGTACAGGCGTCCACCTCCTCGACAGTCATATCGAGCTCACCCATTAGGCGCACCGCGTTCAGCATCGAGAACGTGCCGATGCGATTTGCGATAAAGTTTGGCGAGTCTTTCGCGGCCACCACACCTTTGCCTAGCCGGCGGTCGCAAAATTCGTCGAGCGCGGCCAGAACTTCTGGCTTCGTTTTTGGCCCGGCGATCAACTCGACCAGCTTCATATAGCGCGGCGGATTGAAAAAATGCGTCCCGGCCCAGTGCTCTTGAAAATCGCTGGAGCGGCCCTCGGCCACCAGGCGAATCGGCAATCCGGAAGTATTGGAGCTGACAATCGCGCCCGGGCGGCGATGCTGTTCAACGCGCGCCAGCAAGCTGCGCTTGATCCCAAGGTCCTCGGTGACGGCTTCGATGATCCAATCCGCATCCGCGCACCACGCAAGATTGTCTTCGAAGTTTCCCAGCGTAATCAGGCGCGCAAAATCAGGAATGAAAAACGCGGCAGGCCGCGATTTCTTCGCGGCCTCGATACCCGCGAGTGCGAAGCGATTCCGCACTGCGCGGGATTCGAGCGTCAAACCTTTCCGCGTTTCCTCCGCCGTCAATTCGCGGGGGACAATATCGAGCAGGTAGCACGGCAGGCCGGCATTAGCGAAATGCGCGGCGATGCGGGCGCCCATCGTTCCAGCGCCCAGAACCGCGGCTTTTTCGATGCGAATCGTCATTGCTTTCCTGCTGCAAATCGTCGGCAGCCGTTGCTGGCAGCAACGGAGGTTACAGAACTGGTACAGCGCGGGTCAACCTAAAAACCCCGGCATCCTTAGACAGGCTACAATAGTCATATTCACGGGGAGAAACTCCCTGGCCGCAGGAGAGCGATGGGCAACGTATTTCGGTGGATCGGAACGGCGGTAAAGGGCCTGCGGTCCTTCGCTTACGATTTGCCTGCTGACCGTCCGCGCATCGGCCTCGCGCTCGGTGGCGGATTCGCGCGAGGAATCGCGCACATCGGCGTGCTTCGTATCTTCGAGGAAAACAATATCCCCGTGGATTTGCTTGCAGGGACGAGCGTCGGTGCGCTGGTCGGCTCAGCGTACGCGTCCGGCGTTCCTTTGGAGGACCTCGAGCACCAGGGCATGCTTACGCATTTTCGCGACTTCGGCCGTTGGACCATTTCAAGAATGGGCATGGCCACAAACGAACGGCTGGAAACATATTTGCACCGCTTCACTTCGGCGCGGACATTTGAGGAGCTCAAAATTCCGTTCGCGATTGTCGCTACGGATTTAATCAGTGGCCAAACGGTGTACTTCACCACGGGCGAGCTGGCGCGGCCCCTGCGCGCCTCGTGCGCGTTCCCCGGGCTTTTCCTGCCGATTGAATACGAAGGGCGAATTCTCGTCGATGGCTTCCTCACCGAAGCGGTACCCACCGAAGCGTTGCGAAGAATGGGCGCTGACGTCGTAATCGCGATTCATCTTGATCCCGGCCAGCCGGACCAAAAACCGAAGAATACCATCGAAGTCATCGGCCGTTCATTTTCGATTATCCAGGACCAGACGCCGCAGCGCTGGCTGCGCTACGCGGACATTATCCTGCGTCCCGAAGTGAAAGACATCCACTGGGACGACTTTCAGAAGACTCCGGAACTCGTCGCCGCCGGTGTCGCCGCGGCCCAAACAGCGCTGCCCGAAATCAAAGCCGCGCTAACTCGCCCCGTCCTCGTCCCGCGCGAACCCGCGCCGCCGCAGGATGGAAAATCTCAACTTTCGCGCTGATTCTCAAGTCTACTGAATTCTCTGCGGAAAAGTGCGGCGCCTGCCAAATCAAACGGAGAGACTCGCAACCAGTCCCTCGCGAATCAACCTCCGAACTAGGGCAAGCTTGCCAGCTTCGTCCAAATCGCCCGGAAGTTCCCGCGCGATAAACTTGGCATGCGTCAGAGCAAACTGGACTGCCTTGTGCGCGTGCGATGGAAACGTGATCTTTCTTCCGTAGCATTCGACGGTCGCCGACTCCCCATTCGCCTGCACGCGCGCAATCACTCCCGGTCTCGCGCCCACCACGGTATCAACCGTTAGCCGCTCCAATCCCGCAAGCTGTGCCATTTGTCCTCGCAGCGGCGGCGGAGACACAGCCATAAGTCGGTCCACGAAGTAGTCAAAGCTGGCGCCAAGTGCCGCATCGAAATCCGTTCTCGACGAAATCTTCTGCAACAGTCCTCGCAGTGTCTCCCTCGCTTGCGCGCGATCAAACTCCGGCCGCGCGAACCCCGGCGGAAGCGACTTGCGAAACGCGGGATCATTCAGGGCCGCGCTAGCCACGAATTCGAGCAGCAAGTCTGTCCACGTGTACCGCAAAACACCCGCCGTGATATGTAGCGAGACCACGTCCGTCGAACGAGCGTCGTGGACGATACCCCGGGGAATATAGGCGACGTCTCCGACTTGCAATTCGAATTCGAGCGTGGTCGCGCCCTGCTCATGGATCGCGGAATCGAAATCTTGCTCAGGAAGGGGCAGCTCCACGGGCGTACCGTAAATACTCCACTTTTTCGAACCTGCCACTTGCAACACAAACACGTCGTGCGTATCGTAATGCGGCTTCGCGCCTTGGGCTCCGGGCGGCGTCATGTAAATATTCGCCTGGAACGGAAAACTCAATTCGCCTTCGAGCGTGCGGCAAAAAGAAGTCAACGAGGGAACCACGGTATCCAGAAACGCCAGAGTGATCGTCGAACCTTCGCCGAAAAGCTGATAAACCTTGGCTACGTCGAGAACGTCGCCGCCAACCGTGTAGTCATCGGAGGTGATTTCGCTTTTCGCATTTTTCAAAGTAATGTCGGGATACCGCCGGTCGAGGGTGGTGAGGACGCGGTCTACTTCATCCAGGGACAGCAGCGAATTGAAATAATTGGGCCGATTGCGTTTGACGACGAGGGTTTGCTTTTCCCAGTAGCTCTCAAAAAAAGCTTCCTTGCTGACTGGATCGATCAGCCATTCAAGCGAGGGACGTGTTTC
>DATEHB010000147.1:0-7034 GCA_035279805.1 Candidatus Acidiferrales bacterium | reverse complement strand
GCCGCCAGCAGCGCGTGATTGTGCGCCAGCGCGAGCTGGACGGCTTCATCCAGCGTAATCCGAATGGCGGACTGCGAGGACTGCCCGAACGCCAACGCGACAGCGCCCAGCAAAGCAGCCAGAAGGGCCGAAAAACGCAATACGCGGTAGTACATCAATCTTCCTTTGCTAAATGGAGCAAGTTGGGGCGAACGATGCGCCCAAAGGGGAATTAGGGTTTCAGAGGGAAGGAGGCGCGCGGGTTGCGAGGTGTGAAAAAATTGGAGCGCTGCGGAAAAGCGGCTCGGCAACGGAGGGTCCCGAGTCCTCGGCCAGCATTACCGGCCCTGACTGCTTCACGACAGGTTGTTGAATGGGTTGGTGCCCCAGATGGCAAATCGGGCACGTCGATTCGGCAAAGGTCGTGGCATGGTGGTGCCAGACGTTTCCCGCTGTCGTCGCCGTCGCCAACAACAGCGCCAGCGACAGCGCGAACAATATCAGCCGTGTTTTCCTGTTGCCAAGAGTTCTCATACAGGACTACCCATCACGGATCACCGGGGTCTAACTATCCCCGATTGTAGGTCAGACGTGCTCCCTGGGCAATAGGTTGCAATGCAACCCGGCGGGAGAGTAAACGTCTTCAGTGGGAACTCTCCAGCGCTCTTTCCACCAAATTGACGCACTTTTCCACCCTCTTCCGCAGCGGCCCTTCGAGCTCGTCCTGGCGCCGGCGCAGCGCGAAAAGCTCGTCGGCGATATTCAGCGAAGCCAGCACCGCCAAGCGAGTCGAGTCTACTTGGCGCGTCGCTTCCGCAACCGTCCGCATTTTCTCATCGACAAACGACGCCAGTTGGCGAAGATACGCCTCGTCGCCTTCCGCCTGCACGTTATATGTCTGGTCGAAAATTTCAATTTTCATCGAGCTTCTCCCCCGGGGCGGGTTCGCTCATTTTGCGGCATCGTTGCAGGCAAGGCAAGCGGACATAGACAATCGCCCGAGCGATCAATTGGCGCGAAGCGACGCACCCAGTTTTTCGGCCAAGGCCGAGACAATACGCGCTGAAAAATCCGCGAGCTGGGCCTCTGTGAATGTCGCCTCTGCGCTTTGAAATGTAACGCGCACCAGCAGCGAATATTTCGCGGTGGTCACTTTTCCGCCTCGGAACAAATCAATCGCTTCTATGCGCCGCAACTCCGGGATATTGATGGAGCGGATCGTGCTCGCGACTTGTGCAAACGTCGTTCCGTTTGCCAGCACAAGCGAAAAGTCGCGCTCCACGGCGGGGAAACGCGGCAACGGCTGGTAACGCAGTGAACTGTGAGCGCGCAAGACAGCCTGCATCAACGGCTCAACACGCAACTCAGCAAGATAAACTTCCTGCCGCAACTTGAATCGTTGTGCAAGACTCCGCGCAAGTTGCCCGGCAAAGCCTATGGAACCGCCGCCATCACCGATCGAAATTTCCGCCCCGCGGCCTGCTTCGAGCGAGTCAGGGCCGCCAAGCTTCCAGTGCGCTCCACCCGCGAGAGCCATGATTTGATCGAGATCGCCTTTCAAATCATCGAAAGAGAATTCGCGGACCGGTTCGTGAATCGATTGCTCGCGCGCCAGCCCTGTTGCCCCAAGGGTTAAAGCCCGCGTTTCGAGGGGTTTCCCCTCGCGGAACTCATAGGTTTTGCCGAATTCGAAGAGCCGCGTATTCCGTTGACCATGGTTCAAGTTCCATTCGAGTGCACCGACCATGCTTGTAACGCCCGAAGTGCGCATGATCGAGGCATCCTCGGAAAGTGGATTCGCGATGACTGCCGCCGCCACGTTTTCCGGGCGGAAAGCGGTGTCACGTCCTGGATCAACCAGAGGGATCGCCACGATTTCCTGGTAACCGAGTGCGACCAGGTGCTCCCGCAGCATGTCCTCCTCCTCGGCGTGTGGCAAACGAGCGGCGGGCTGCTTCGCGGGCGGCAGGCGCGGAGGGAATTTGTCGTAGCCGTAATGCCGCGCGACTTCCTCGATGATGTCGATTTCGCGCGTCACATCGCCGCGCCACGATGGCAGCGTGCATTCCCATCTGGCGGCGAGCGACCCGGCGCTGCCGCGGTTCGCGTCGATGCGCTGTGGCGCGAAGCCTAGCGCCAAAAGAATCTCTTCGATTGTGCGATCCGGAACGTCCGCGCCCATGATGCGCAATAATTCTTTGCGCGAGAGTTCGATTTTCTCCGGCGTCGCGTGGTGCGGATACACGTCGATCACGCCCGCGAGCACTTCGCCTCCTGCAAGCTGTTGAATCAACTCCGCCGCACGGTGCGACGCTACTCCGGCCATTTCAATGTCGACGCCGCGCTCGAAGCGCAGCGACGCTTCTGTGCGCAGCGCGAGCGCCTTTGAGGTGCGGCGAATGGAAATCGGATCGAACCAAGCCGATTCGAGCAGCAGACTCTTTGTGCCGAAGCTGATTTCGCTTTCCGCACCGCCCATTACCCCGCCAATCGCCACAGGACCTCGCGCGTCGCAAATCAGGCACATGTCCTTCGTCAATTTGCGTTCAGTTCCGTCGAGCGTGCGCATCGTTTCGCCCGCATGCGCTCGTCGCACGACGATACGGTGTTCGGCGAGGCGGTCGTAATCGAAGGCATGGAGCGGCTGGCCAAGTTCGAGCATGACGTAATTTGTGATGTCCACAACGTTGTTGATAGACGACTGGCCGAGAGCTTCGAGGCGCTGCCGCAGCCAGTCCGGCGAAGGCTGAATCTTCACGCCGCGAATAATCCGCGCCGTATATCGCCCGCAAAGGTCAGGGCATTCAATCTCGACGCGCGTTGCTTTCGACGCCGGCTCCGCGGATTCCTTCAATTTTGGCTGCCCGCGCTTCAGGTCGAGCCGATAGAGCGCGGCGATTTCGCGCGCGAGTCCCAGATGGCCGAGCAGATCCGGACGATTGATCGTGATTTCGGCGTCCAGCACGGGGCCTGCCGGGGTTTCTTCGACGGAATCGACGGAAACGCCGGCCATCGAGAGACGTGAGCGCAACTCCGTTGATGGCGCGGCGAATTCCACGAACTCTTTCAACCAGTTGTAGAGGACTTTCATTTCGGTTCAGTTGCTTGCGCCATGCCGCGAATCACTCACGTCAACGGCTAAAGCCGTGGACCTCCGTCAGCAGCCAGATGAACCCGGTCTTACGGGAACTGACGCAGGAACCGCGCGTCGTTCCTGAAAAACTGCTGCAAATCGTCGATGCCGTACTTCAGCATCGCGAGCCGGTCCACGCCCAATCCAAATGCGAATCCGCTCAGCCGCTTCGCATCGTAGTCAACAAATCCATAAACGGCCGGATCGACCATCCCCGCGCCGAACAGCTCGATCCAGCCGGAATATTTGCAGGTGCGGCAGCCCGAGCCGCCGCAGACGTGGCATGACGCGTCGAATTCCGCCGAAGGCTCGGTGAACGGAAAATAACTGGGGCGCAGGCGCACGCGCGTCTGCGGGCCGAAGAACTGCTGCGCGAAATATTCGATGGTGCCCTTGAAATCGCAAAAGGTGATGTCTGTGTCGACCGCGAGCCCCTCAAGCTGGTGAAACATGAACGAGTGCGTCGCATCCGGATTGTCGCGGCGATACACTTTGCCCGGCACGACAATACGCACGGGTGGCTTTTGTCTTTCCATCGTGCGCACTTGCATCGGCGAAGTGTGCGTGCGCAGCAGATATCCCGGCGCGTTGCCCAGATAAAACGTGTCCATATTGTCCCGCGCGGGATGATGCTCGGGAATATTCAGCGCCTCGAAGTTGTAATACGGAGTTTCGATCTCCGCACCCTCGACAATCGAAAAGCCAATCGAATTGAAAATGCGATACAGCTCTTCATATGTTTGCGAGATCAAATGCCGCGTGCCAATCGGCCGCGTCACACCGGGAAGCGAAAGATCAATCCGGCCAACCGTGCTAGTAATCTGAAGTGTCGCCTTTTTGCTGGCAAGAGCTTCTTCTAATTTGCCAAAGCAAAGGTTGAAGTTTGAGCCCACCCATTTTTTCGCGTCTGTGGAGGCGGCCTTCAGCCAGTTTTCCTGCACTCGCGACTTGACGCTGTTGTTTCTTCCCACCCAGCGCACACGGAAAATCTCCAGCTCTTCGGCGCTTGCTAGGCTACTCAATTCGGTTTCGGCCATGCGAAGCAAGTCATCGAACAGCGTCTGAACGTCAGGCTCCGACGACACGCCCAGGTTGCTGAAAGCAAGATTCGTTTTTTCGAGAATGTGAGCCATGTGATAGGCGCATCGAGAAACGCGACGGAGAATGTGCGCGTAAGCTACGATGCTGCATGCTAGAACACAACCCGCTACTAGGCCGATGCGGACGCTGGTGTGACGGCGAGATGCTCCTTCGCCTGCGCCACCAGCGACGTAAACGCTGCCGCATCGTGCACCGCAATGTCCGCCAGGATTTTGCGGTCGAGATCCACGCCTCCGACCTTCAGTCCGTGCATAAACTGGCTGTACGAGATGCCATTATTGCGCGCGGCCGCGCCGATGCGCTGGATCCACAGCGTGCGGTAATCGCGTTTGCGCGTGCGACGGTCGCGATAGGAATAGCGCAGCGACCGGTTCATGGCTTCCTTGGCCGAGCGGTACAACTTGCTCTTCGTCAGGAAAAAGCCCTTGGTGTGTTTCAGAATCTTCTTGCGCTTGGCGCGGCGTTTGGTTCCACGTTTGACTCTAGGCATCGAAAAAGCTCCTCGAAAGAAGTTGTAGAGATTTGCCCGGCAATACAGCCAGCAACGAAAAATTCACGGGAATAACGGGAGACAAAGGGTTGCCACACGCCAAACTTCAGCGTGACGCAACGGGTTTGTCTCTTAGGAACTGCTTGCTGCCGTGCACCCCAAAATCCTAGGGTGTACCGGCCGGCAGGCACCCGTGGAGCTCTGCCTGGCGCGGTAAAAAATCCTTCGAATTATCGCAAATGCTAGCTGCCGTAGGGCAACTGGAGCCGGATCTTTGCGGCGTCGCCCGGCGTTACTTGAATCTGTTTTTTCAACCGGCGCATCCGCTTCGGCTTCTTTGTTCCCAGCAGATGGCGCTTGCCGGAATGCATACGCATGACTTTTCCCGTCGAGGTGATCTTGAAACGCTTGGCCGCCCCCCGGTGGGTCTTCAGCTTGATTTTCTTTCTTGGTTTTCTCGGCACAGTCCCCTCGCTAAACGCAATACAATTCGAATCTCAAGCCTGGCCCGGCGCAGGAACCGGCTTCGCTGCTGCTGAGCCCTTCTTCGGCGCCAACAGGGCCAGCAAAATGTTCGCCTCCATGCGCGGCCCGAACTCCACCAGCGCGTGTTCCTCGATATCTTTCAGCAGACGCATCATCTTCCCCCGGCCAACGTCCTGATGGGCCATTTCGCGCCCGCGATGGAAAATCATGGCCTTCACTTTGTAGCCCTTGCCCAGGAACTCGATAATCTGGTTTTTGCGCACCTGATAATCGTGCTCGGCGGTGGAAGGGCGGAACTTCACTTCCTTGATCTGCGTGCCCTTCTGATGCTTGCGTGTCTCATGAGCCTTCTTGTTCTGCTCGTAGAGAAACTTGCCGAAATCGGCGATTTTGCAAACTGGGGGAACTGCGTTCGGCGAAATCTCGACCAGATCGAGACCCGCTTCACGCGCCGCCTTCATGGCGTCGAAATAAGTCATCACGCCAAGCTGATTCCCCTGGTCATCGATCACGCGCAATTCGCGCGCGCGAATGCGTTCGTTCACGCGCGGACCACTGCTTGTTCCTGCTCGTTCGGCGATAAACCCACCTCCAGGCACAGCTAATCCGCGGCCACCTGACAGAAAAGCCCGTCGGATGGACGGGCCATGAAGTATAACACGTTCCGCGCGGGCGGCTGCAAGCGGCCAGGCCGCTTCCCATGCGGGCAGTTTACAGCCTGTGCTAAACTGAATTTCTCGACTCTGTTCGAACTTTTGATTTTTCTTAAGACGCATGCCCAAACAGCTTTTTGGCACTGACGGGATCCGCGGCCTCCCCGGCAAATACCCGCTCGATGAAGCGACGCTTTTTCGCGTTGGCGTCGCGCTCGGCGAGTACATCGCCGACCATCGCGACGCCGCGAAATCGCCGAGAGTGCTCATTGGGATGGACACACGCGAATCGGGCCTTGAAATTGCCAGTCGCATTGCGCAAGGCCTTCGCGTCGCGGGTGTCGCCCCTGTCTCCGCGGGCGTTGTGACGACGCCCGGGGTTGCATGGCTCGTACACACGGAGGATTTCTCCGCCGGAGTTGTCATTTCCGCCTCCCACAATCCTTATCACGACAATGGCGTCAAATTAATTTCCGGAAATGGGATGAAGTTCCCGGACGCCGCCGAGGCGCAGATCGAAATGCGCATTCTCGCTGCGCAAGGAGATAAGTCGCCGATCCCGGAGCTCGTGTCCAATAGCCTGCCCGCCACGAATACCCTGCATATAGATTATCTTTCGGCCTTGCGCGGGAAAATGTTTCCCGGAGCAAATCTTGCCGGAATGAAAATCGTGCTCGATTGCGCCAATGGTGCCGCCAGCGCTCTTGCTCCGGAGCTTTTTCGCGGCCTGGGCGCCGAAGCCGTTGCGATTTTCGACAACCCGGATGGCCGCAACATCAATGCCCATTGTGGTTCGCTTCATCCGGAGAAAATGCAGGAAAAGACCGTCACGTCGGGAGCCAACATAGGAGTCGCATTTGACGGCGACGCTGACCGGGCCGTTTTTTCGACTTCGAGTGGCCGTTACGTGGATGGCGATGCGGTTCTTTTCGCTGCTGGCCGCTTCATGAAAAAAACCAACCAGCTCAAGGGGAACTCGATTGTCGGCACGAGCATGTCGAATTTGGGTCTCGAGCGCGCGCTTGAACGCGACGGCCTAAGACTTGCGCGCGTGCCGGTTGGCGACCGCTACGTCCTCGAAGAGATGCTTCGCATCGACGCGAATCTCGGCGGCGAGCAATCCGGCCACATTATTTTCCTCGACGATTCAACCACCGGCGACGGCTTGCTCACGGCCGTGAAAATGGCTTCG
>DATEHB010000146.1:0-4489 GCA_035279805.1 Candidatus Acidiferrales bacterium | reverse complement strand
AGCAGCTGATCAACAATCCGGGCTACACGCCGGCGCAGCAGTCGGCGATTGAGCAGGAAGGGATGGGCGCCGCGCGGACGGCGTTTGATGCGTTGCGCGAAACGGCTGCGAATCGCGTAGCGCGGACGAATAATGCCGCGGGATACGACGCGCTTGACTCCGAACTGGGACGGCAACAAGCGCAGAATCTTTCGCAGCAGGCGAGGCAGAACCAGATTCAGTTTGCGAACGAGCAGATCGGGCAACGCATGGCGGGCTTGAATGCTCTGGGACAAACGTACGGCGTCGACACGAATTTGCTGGGGCGCGCGATGGGCGTACCGCCCGAATTGCTCAACGTGCAGGAACAAGCGTCGAAGGGGCCGGGCGTGGGGACGTTCCTGGGTGGGCTTGCCTTGGGCGCGGCGTCGCTATTTGGATAACAGCGCGGCCGCGATTTGCGTCGGTGGGCGCCGCGGATAGCGAAGAGTCTGCTTCTTCTTCGAAAGTGCCAAAAGCGAAAGCAGATTCTTCGGGGCAAACACGGCCCTCAGAATGACACGCACGTTGTAGTGGGCGCCCCGGAACGGCATGTTGACGTGTGGTCCCACATCGCGCCGTTTCGAATGGCGCATTGAGGCGTGTTGCATTTATCGCGCCCGCGAAAGACGCATCAACGGTTACGCAATCAAGGGTTAAGCAATCAAGGACAATCCCATGAAACAATTCCTACGAATTATTGCATTGGTGTGTTTTGGCGCGGCGATGGCGCTGATAATTTGCGTGGCGACGGCAATGGCGCAGGGCGTTCATTACAATGACGTGGCGCGCACGAAGGACAATCGTCCACTGCGCAACGGAGTGGTGGCCGTCTGCGTCTCGAACCCCACGGATCCTGGGAATGTGGGCGAGCCATGCTCACCACTCACGACAATTTATACCGACGCAACTCTTTTGACGGCCGCGGCGAATCCGATCCTCGCGGACACGAACGGAAATTTCGCTTTCTGGGCCGCGCCGGGAACTTATTTTCTGGAGTTCTACTCGCCCAGCGTTGCGACCGAGCCGTTCACCGAGATGATCACGCTGGGCTGCGTGCCGAACGCAACGGCGGCAGGTTGCGGCTCGACGGGAACAAGTCAAAACAATACGTGGACGGGCACAAACATATTCGGAGCGGACGCGTACTTTAAATCGGGCGATCCCTGGTTTGACGTGAAGGCCTTTGGCGCGAAGTGTGACGACTCGACCGACGACACGGCCGCGATTCAAGCCGCGCTCGCCGCGGTTCCCGCCACGGGCGGGCTGGTGATGATTCCCGGCGTGTGCAAATTCACTTCGACGCTGGTGATCAATAAGCCGGACGTGACGATCCAGGGCAAAGGGCACTTCCAGTTCATCACGCAAAATGCGCCCGTGACGTATCTCGATTTTCAGGGCACAACGGGGAACGCGATTCTGGTTTCCGCTCAGGGATTCAAGATGCAGGACGTGGGAGTGAAATATCCCGCGACGATTGGCGGGCCGCTGCCTCCGCCGACGCTTCCGACGCTGACGCAAGTCGCAGGGGCCGGCTGTCCGGCAGAGCCATACTACGTTCAAGTAACGTACGTAAACCCGCAGGGCGAAACTTCCGATTCCGCGGAAGGGACGATCACTACCACAAGCGGAAATTGTTTGCAGGTGCAATCGCCCTCCGCGGTGGCGGGCCCAACAGGATGGAACGTGTACGTTTCGGCGAATCCCAACAACGAAACGAAACAGACTTCCGTGCCGCTCGCGATCGGAACTTCGTGGACGTTCGGCGGCACGCTGGTGAATCTGGCGTACCGGCCTCCGTTCAATACGACCGCGTACTCGGCGATTTACGACAACAACGGTGCGCAGCTCGAGGGCGTGAAACTCTTCACGGATGCGGCGATTTCCACGGGCACGGCGAATATGGCGAATGGCTATACGAGCTTCGGCTGCTGCGGGAAGTTGAACGAAGTGTATGTGGCTGGATTTGGCGTGGGGATCGCGGGAGCGGGAGCGAACAACGATTTTTCGGTGACGGACAGTTACATTCAGTCGAACAACGTGGGGGCGTTTGTGGTGAACGGGGCCGACATCAATTTCACGCGCGATGACTTCGAAGGCAACGTGGTGGGGAACATCAAGATGCTCTACGGGTCGCCCTACACGTTGAACGCAAATTATTTCGAGCAGCAGGGAACTAACCCGCCATCGTACAACGTGCAGGTGGGCGACACGTCCATCCCGCCGCAAGGATTCACGCCGACGCCCGGGGCGATTTTCATCGACGGCAACTTCATGCAGTGTAATTTGACGGCGTATCCGCCGGCTCCCATCGTGATTGATACGGTCGCATCGGTCGACATCGAGAAAAATTCGTTCTCGCAATGCGGCAACCAGAACATTATTGCGAATTTTGCCGGCGCGAGCGCGACGATCAAAGTGCTGGGGAATATTTCCGACGCGGCGCCATTGGCGTGGGCTACTTCGACGACGGGATTTGTGGAAAGCGACTTGAACGGCAGGTCGCTGACGCCGGGAACGCCCGTATTTTTTGGACTTGGGGTTACAGGAAACCTTACGGTGTCGACGCTGACTCCGGGGAATTGCGTGCAGGCAGGCGCGGGAGGATTGCTGACCGCCGCGGCGAGCGCGTGCGGCTCAGGAAACGCATTTGGCGGCGGGTTGGGCGCGAGTTTTCAGGACGTGACTGAAATCGCCGCACCCGCAAATCCAGCGGCAGGGAACGATAGATTATTTCTCAACAGCACGACGCATTTGCTCGATTGTCATACTTCGTCCGGCGCTTCGTGCGTTGCGGCGGGAGGCGGAGGAGCTCCAGGCGGGGCAACGCATGCAGTTCAATTCGACAATGCGGGAGCCTTTGGCGGAACGTCCGTTCCAACGGCCAATGGACAGTATTCGCTGGGCTACAATGTGACGGCGGGGATCGCCGTTGATCCGACGGTGACGCTGGATGGCGTCGTGCCGCGCGACGTGACGGGCACGACCGCCACCGACACGATTGTGTTTGGCGACAATTTGAACCCGGTCTACTACCAAGGGTCTGTGGCCGTGGCGACTGCCTTGCCGACTCCGACGACGCTTGGTAATACTGGATTTTCGACGCTGCTGGTCAACAACACTTCCGGCGCGTCAACGGCTGTGACCGTTACCGCGACGACGCTCACATTTGACCGGACGGGAACAACGACGCTCGCAATTGCGCAAGGGCAGCAGTGCAAAATCACGGCTGATCCGGGCGGAACGGTATGGGACACGAATTGCGATGACTTGCCGATGATCGCGGGGACGAGTATCACTATCGCGCGCGGGAGATATGGGCCAACCATCAGCGCAAATGCGACGATGGAATCTTCCGACCAGGCCGCACTGTTCACGCCAAGCGGCACGCAATTATTGCCCGGATTTGGAAGCGGCACCGCTGTCGCGACCGATGCGGCAGCAGCGAGAGTCATTCCCAGACCTGGAACAATTGGAAATTTGCACGTCCACGAAAATACAGGGACGCAAGGCGCGAGCTCCACGCTACAAATCACTCTTCGCACATGCACGCCTTCGGGCACGCCTTTGGCGTGTACCGCCGCATCGCGCGCCGTGACGTGCACGATTGCCAGCGGCGCGGCGGATTGCAGCGACACGACCGACGCATTCACCGTGTCGGCCGGAGATTTCGTCGATTGGCAAACGGTACAGACGGGAGCGAGCACGAGCGCAATCTATGCGATTACTTTCACGGTACAATAAATAAATGAGACAAACTCTGCGTGCTTTTTTTGCCATCGCAATTTTACTGACTGGCGCAGCGGCGATCCTGGCGCTGCTTATCGCCACGCAGCCCGCGCAATCGCTGCCCACGCTTGATCTCTACGGCGGGCGCACCGACATTGCGTGTGCGAACAGCACTGGCCACTTTATTTTGGAGAAAGTCGGCGCGCGCTGGTGGTTCTGCACGCCGCTGGGACATGTTTACGTCTCGATGAGCGTGACCACAAACGCGCCCAACTCGAGTCCTACTTATGATTGCCTCCGCACTCCGGCAGGAGCGACCAGCGGCGTCACCTGGACAAGCGGATCGGCGACCTACACCTTCGCCTCGGTTCCAGCCATTGCAATTGTGGGCAGCGGTCTGGTGACGACCGGATTCACGCCCTCCGGATACAACCTCACCGACGCCAAAATCACCGCCGTGGGCACAGACAGCGTCACCTTTGCCATGACCGCGAATCCCGGAGCCGCCACCGTGCTCGGCACAGGCGCCTTTGACGGAGACGCAAGCACGGTTTACGTGGCGAAGTATGGAGACGCTGGCTTCAACTGGGGCTGGCAGACACTCAAGCGCGCCAAATCGTGGAAGTTCAATTCCATCGGCCAGGACTCGCATGTCGATACCTACGCTACGCGAACTTGCAGCGGCTGCGTCTGGCCCGGTGGAGTTCAGCCTCTTCCGGTGCCCAATATCATTGAATTTAAA
>DATEHB010000145.1:0-8980 GCA_035279805.1 Candidatus Acidiferrales bacterium | reverse complement strand
ACCCGGTATCCGCAAGCCGGCAGCCCGAATCCCATTCTTCGAGTCGGCGTGACTTCCGTGAATGGCGGAGACACCACGTGGATGGACACCGGCTCGGACACGAACATTTACCTTCCGCGTGTGAAGTGGTTGCCGAATTCGCAGCAACTCGCCATTCAGCGGCTGAATCGCGCGCAGAATCACCTCGATTTGCTTTTCGCTGACGCCTCTAGCGGCGCTTCGAAGACAATCCTTACCGAGACCGACAAATACTGGATCAATCTCAGCGAAGACCTCTATTTCTTCTCCGACGGATCGAAGTTCCTCTGGTCCAGCGAGCGCTCCGGCTACCGCCACCTGTATCTCTACACCATCGAAGGCAAGCAACTCGAGCAACTCACCAGCGGCGATTGGCAAATTTCGGATATTTCCGGCTTCGGCCCGGGAGGCGAGAACGGCCTGGCTGTCGATGAAGCTCGCGGCTACGTTTATTTCGTCACGAACAAAGACAACGTCACCGAGTCGCAACTTTACCGCCTTTCGCTCGCCGACAAGAGCCTCATGCGGATCACGCGCGACGCCGGGACAAATTCCATTGAAATGTCGCCCACCGCGCAATACTTCGTCGACACTTTTTCCACGTCGATGACGCCGCCGCGCCAGGATCTGGACCGCGCCGACGGCACGCGCGTTGCCCTGCTCAATGAAAACAAAGTCGCCGAGCTGGCCGATTACAATTTATCGCCGGTGAAATTTTTCACCTTGAATGCGGACGATGGCACGCCGCTCCACGCCATGATGATTCTGCCGCGCAATTTCGACTCATCGCGCAAGTATCCGGCGCTGATAAGCGTTTATGGCGGCCCGCACGCCCAGGAAGTACGCAATGCATGGGGCGGCGCGAATTTTCTGTGGCATGAATTGATGGCTCAGAAGGGCTACATTATTTTCACGGTTGATAATCGTGGCTCTTACGGCCGTGGCCACCTTTTCGAAACGCCCGTGTACCATAATTTCGGCAAGATCGAGCTGCAAGATCAGATCGCGGGCGTGCGCTGGCTCAAGTCGCAATCGTTCGTCGATCCGGCGCGTATCGGCATCTGGGGCTGGAGCTATGGCGGTTACATGACGCTCTATTCCATTCTGAACGCGCCCGGCGTGTTCACGGCTGCAGTCTCCGTAGCGCCTGTTACTGACTGGAAGCTCTACGACACGATTTATACCGAGCGCTACATGGGCACGCCGCAGGAAAATCCCGACGGCTACAAGAATTCGTCGCCGGTGACTTACGCCTCACATCTGCAAAGCATGCTGATGGAAGTCCACGGCACGGGCGACGACAACGTCCATTTCGCCAACACTGCCGAAATGCTGAACGGTTTCATTGCCGCAGGTAAGTATCCGGCGGCGCTTATGCTTTTCCCGGGACGCGGCCATCCGATTGCCGATCGTCCAGCGCGTATCCAGCTCTTCGAGCGCATCACGCAATTCTTTCTGAAGAATCTTTAACACGGCCGGGCAACAAGCGCGGCAAGTGATGAGGAGAAAGCGATGCGATCCAGGTTTGCAGTGCTCGCGACTTCGATCTGTGTCTTCGTTTGCGCCACCACGGCTCAAGCGCCCTCGCCGTTCACCCTTCACGACCTGGGCAATGGCGCGTGGGCTGCGATCAATAATCCGGCCGCCAAGGCCGCAAGCGCCGGAGCAAATGCCGGCTTCGTGATTGGCGTCGACGGAGTGACACTGGTGGACACATTCGAAAATACCGGCGCGGCACAGGCTCTCCTTGACGAAATTCATAAGAAAACAAACCTGCCGATCCGATTTGTCGTCAACACCCATTACCATCTCGATCACGTCGCGGGCAACAGCATCTTCGCTAATGCCGGGGCAACGATCCTCGCGCAGGAAAATGTTCGATCGTGGGAGCGCACCGAGAACGCGAAATTCTTCGGCCCGAAAATCACGACGCAGCAAAAGGAGGAAGTCGAATCTCTCGGCTTGCCCTCGATCACCTATAAGACCGGCGTCACGCTGTATCTCGGCCGTCGCGAACTGATGGTGCGCTCGCTGCCCGGACATACGGGAGGCGATTCCGTCGTCTACGATTCCGCCGCGAATGTTGTCTACTGCGGCGATTTGTTCTGGGATCACACGCTGCCGAATCTGATCGACGCTTCCACGAAGCCGTGGATTGAGACGCTCGACAAACTCACCGCGGATTACCCGTCTGCAACATTCGTCCCGGGGCACGGCGAGGTTGGCCACGTGCAGGACGTTCGTGATTTCCAAGGCTACCTTGTGGACCTGCGCGCGATGATCCAGAAGGCTCAGAAAGAGGGCAAATCCGGCGACGCGCTCGTGGATGCCGTGTTGCCACAGCTACAGCTGAAGTATGGCTCGTGGGGTTTCTTCGCATTCGCAAAGAGCGACATCAAATATACCGACGCGGAATTGCGCGGCGAAAAGAGAATTCCAGAACCGCCGGCTCAATAACTGTGGAATTTCTAATGGCGGCTCAATTTTCCCAGCGGTTTCTCGTGCCTTGGTGCGGATCGTCGCCGTCGGTGCGGATGATCAAACTGACCAGCGGCAGCTCGATTGTGTCCTCGGTTTTTTCTGGCGGCGGACCCCACGGCGCGATCCAGTAGTCCACCGCGAGCCACAGGCTATATGATGGTCGCGCCATCGCAAGACACAATACTGTTGCAAATCCGACCCAGAGAAGATTCTTTGTCAGGTACGAAAGGTGCGTGAATTCCGGCATGAACAGCGTCGGCACGAAGATCGCCAGAAAAATCGCGGCTGACAGCCCATAGTTCAAATACATCGCGCCCGCATAATAGCCAGACTCCGGATAAAAAGACAGCCCGCACACGACGCACTCATCACGCATCTTAAAAAAACTCGAAAACACGCGCCCGTGGCCGCATTTCGGACATCGAAAATGCAATCCGCGGCTGATCGACTGCCGGAACGCCGGTTTCATTCCTGTCTCCACGCTAAGTCTTGCCCTCGACAAGCCCAAATTCCCACTACTATCTTTAGATGCCGCGCACAAATCCTTGGACGCATGCGCGAAACCATCCGTTGCGACGTGAGAATCCAGTTGGCACTGGGCGCTCCTCGCAAGGCATCACTTCTCAAGAGACTGGCATCTCTGCGTTCTACTGTACGCCCTTTGAAGGGGCGCCAGGACTTCGCAAGCGAATCCAGTCGGGCCAGTTCATCAATTGAGAAACGCCGCAACCTAAGGAGGGTCAGATGGTAAGAGACTCGTTTTTCCTGGCTCTTGTGCTGCTCGGCGTTATGCCAGTCCTTGCCCAGCAGCCGGATTTGAAACAGGCTGAAGATGCCTTTTCAAGAGGTGACTATGCGAAGTCCATCGAGATTTACGAGGCAATCACGAAAGCCAACCCTCACGACGCCAACTCCTGGGAACGTCTCGGGCTTTCCTATCAGGCAAGCAAGAAGTATGACTTGGCCGCAGCCTCCTTTGAAACGGCTCTCAAGGAGGGCTTCACGCCCGGAGGCGGAAAATACAATTTGGCCTGCGCCTATGCCAGGCTGGGCCGTACGGATGATTCGATCCGCCTCCTTACAGAGTTGGTGGATCAACGGTGGCCGGTAGCGGCGCAGATGGCTGCTGATAATGACCTTGAAAGCCTGCACAGCGATTCGCGTTTCGCACCTTTGGCCGAACGCGCGAAATTCATCCGGGAACCGTGTCGTGATGCGAAGAACAATCCTGAATTTCGCCAGTTGGATTTCTGGGTCGGCGAATGGAACGTCTTCAGCGGTGATCAAAAAGGGGGTGAGAGCAACGTACAGCTGATTTTGAAAGACTGTGTAGTCTTCGAAAATTGGACATCCGCGCTTGGCGGAGCCGGCAAAAGCTTCAATAAATACGATCCCGCGAATAAGAATTGGCAACAGTATTGGGTTGCCGACAATGGCTCTACCACTCTTTACACCGGGCATTTGGAAGATGGCGAAATGCGGTATCACGCCGAACTGCCGGCGGCAAATGGCGGAAAGCTCCTTCAGAATCTCACTTTTTCGAAGCTGGGGCCGGACAAGGTCCGCCAATTCCAACAATTCTCAACTGACGATGGCAAAACCTGGAAAACAGACTACGATTTTGTGTACGTCCGCAAACAATAAGATGGCTGGCATAACTCTCTCGCGCATTCGTGAGAGGTGCCCCGGGCAAACTTATTTCTTGCGCGTGTAATCAGTTTCCTGAAATGCCGATTCTTTGCCGTCCGGCCCGGCAGTTGATAGCGTAACTGTGAACTGATCCTCACTCACTCGGCGAAGTTGCGCGTGCAGCGGCATCTTGTTCGCCCCGGACGTATCCGTGCCGCTCGTGAAGTCTATCGTCTTCCCCTGGTCGGCGCTCGTGCCCGTCATCATTGTAATGCCGGTGGACATCGTGTACATCCGAACCATCTCATACTGCTTCGTCACATTGTTATAGCCATAGAGACGCAAACCTTCAACCGGGCGGCCAAAAACCGTATCTTTGCTTTCTTCGAGAAGAAATCTGCCGCCAAGTACGACAGAGATTTTCGCTGTCCCCGATGACGGCGCGGCATTCGCACCCGTCTGTCCGACGAACTTTATGACCCTGGTGTATTCACCGGCGAGCTTTGCGAGCGCCGCATGTGCCGCACCGGGCTTCGTCGAATCAACCTTGGCGGGAGCTGCGTTCTGGCGGATCTTCGGAATTACGGATCCTGGAATCAGCAACATCGCGACGACGAGCAGCCCAAGAAGCCATTTCCTTGGCTCAATCATTGTCATTCCTCCGTGCTCGAGAATTCGTTTGCGCTCATTTTGCACCTGCGCTCCGGCATTGCCAACGGGACTCCGCAAACGCCCGTCTAAGCCTTTGACTTTCGCTGCACCCTGAAACTATCATAGCCGCGACGTTCTGAGGGAACCCGCCAGTGACTCAGGCCATGACTCGAACGATTGCTTGGACCCGGCTCCGGAATTATTCCTACCGAAACGCTATCCATATCATCCTGATTTCTGACCGCAGGGGGTGCACTGATGTCGAATGAAGATAAGCTGCGTCCGGATGGCGCGGAACAGCCTGGCGAGAAACATACGAATGGCGCACCGGACAACAAAGTGCGAGATCTATCCCGCCGCAGTTTCATCAAAGGCGCTGGAATCGCCAGTGTGGCTGCCTCAGCCGGTGCCCTCCTGGCCGACCGCGTTCTCGAAGCTGCGCCGCGACCGCAAACCGGCATGGGCGGCGTCGTCGTGGGTCCCGGCGAAGTGCCGATAACATTGAACATCAATGGACAAGCACGGAAACTGAACGTGGAACCGCGCGTGATGCTTCTCGACGCGCTGCGGAACCGTCTGGACCTCACAGGCTCGAAGAAAGTTTGCGATCGCGCCACATGCGGCGCTTGTACTGTGCATCTGGACGGCCGCGCCGTCTATTCATGCACAACGCTTGCAATCGATGCGCAGGGACACGACATCACCACCATCGAAGGACTCGAGCCCAAGGAAGGTTTGCACCCGATGTCCCAGGCGTTCTGGGACAACGACGCGCAGCAGTGCGGCTTCTGCACGCCGGGATTCGTAATGGCCTGCGCCGCATATGTTGACCATGAGCCCAATCCGACTTATGAAGGCTTGCAAAAATCGCTGGGCGGCAACCTTTGCCGCTGCGGCACCTACATGGGGATCAAACACGCCGTGGTCGAAGCGGCGAAAACCATGAAGACGAAAGGAGGGCGAGCATAATGGCTGACTATCATTGGCCTCCCGCGGATCGTCGCTCGCTGATTGGCAAGCGCACGAAGAGAATCGACGGCCCTGTCAAGTCTTCCGGCCGTGCGAAATATTCCTACGACATCAATCGCCCCGGAATGTTGTGGGGCAAGATGGCCACTTCTCCCTATGCCCACGCGAAAATCACCAAGATCGACACAAGCGCCGCCGAAGCGATGCCGGGCGTTAGGGGAGTGGTGACAATTGTCCCCGAAGGCCAGGAAGTATTCTGGGCCGGACAGGAAATTGTGGCCGTCGCGGCAGATTCCGAAGAGCGCGCGGAGGCGGCGGCGGAAGCTGTTAAGGTTGACTATCAACCGCTGCCTTATCTCGTCACCGATACCGACCCGGAACATGCCGGCGCGCAGTATTCGAAGCAGCTCGAACAGCGCGCTGACGGCAATCCGGATCAGGGTTTTCAACAGGCCCAAGTGATCAGCGAAGGACATTACGGTGTGCCCGTAATCACGCATTGCTGCCTCGAGACTCACGGCCAGGTGACGGAATGGAATGGCGACGATTTGACGGTCTGGTCCTCCACG
This sequence comes from Candidatus Acidiferrales bacterium, assembly GCA_035279805.1. GTDB lineage: Bacteria > Acidobacteriota > Terriglobia > Acidiferrales > UBA7541 > DAHUXN01. The sequence continues at coordinate 2,663 of DATEHB010000145.1, read as the reverse complement.
CAGAACGTCAGCGGAATGGCTGGCGAATACGTTGACGGCCTCAAGGAACAGGGAATCACAATCGCAGCGAACAACGTCCATGTGATTTCGCATTACATGGGCGGCGGATTCGGCAGCAAGTTCGCAGCGGAGACGTGGGGCATTGCGTGCGCGCAATTGTCGAAGAAAACCGGACGGCCCGTGAAGATGATGCTCGAACGCGATCATGAGCTGTTGGTCGCGGGAGCCAGGCCCTCAATGCATGCGCATGTGAAAGTCGGCGCGAGGCGCGACGGCACGCTGGTTGCCTGGGAGTCGGAATCGTGGGGCACGGGCGGCCCAAGTGACGCCGGTGCGCCCAGATTTCCTTATATCTTCGAAGTCCCCAACGTGCGCGCCAAACACACCGCGATCTTAACGAACATCGGCCCAGCCCGCGCATGGCGCGCTCCCAACCATCCACAGATGGCGTTGATTTCCAACGCAGCAATGGAAGACCTGGCCGCTAAGCTGAATATGGATCCGGTCGAGTTCATGTTGAAGAACATGAATTTGGTGGCGGCGCCCGGCCGCGCCAAGACTTATCAGGAAGAGTTCGCGAAGGCTTCGGAACTCATGGGCTGGAAGAGCAAATGGCATCCCCGCGGCAAGGGCGATGCAGGCCCTCTCAAACGCGGACTCGGCGTGTCGCTCCATACATGGGGCGGACGCGGCAATATGAGCAACGCTCTGGTAACTATTCATCCAGACGGCTCCGTTGAAACCTCGCTTGGCAGTCAGGACCTCGGCACGGGCACGCGTACGGTCATCGCCATTGTAACGGCGGAGACGCTTGGGCTTCCTGTGGAAGCGGTAAAAGTAAATATTGGCGACAATAAGTATCCGCCGGCCGGCGCATCGGGCGGCTCAACCACTGTCAGCGGCGTCAGCACCTCCACGCGGCGCGCGGCTACCGAAGCGTTGAACTCGCTGCTGGCCAAAGTCGCACCCTCGCTCGGCGCTCCGGCAGACAACCTCGAAGCCTGGGACGGTAAAATCCAAGTTAAAGGCAATCCGGGAAAATCAATTCCCTGGAAACAGGCATGCGCGAAAATGGGCGCATCATCCATCACAGGCACCGGCAAAACGTCGAATGACTTGATGTCCAGCGGCGTGGGCGGCGTGCAGATGAGCGAAGTCGAAGTCGACACCGAAACAGGCGTCGTAAAAATTGTCAAGCACGTCTCGGTGCAGGACTGCGGCCTGGTGATCGACGTCAGAACCGCCGAAAGCCAGCTCTACGGCGCGGCGATCATGGGCATCACTTACGCGCTGTTCGAAGAAAAAATCATGGACCAGCCGACCGGCCGCTGCTTGAATCCAAACATGGAATTTTACAAGCTCGCGGGCATCGGCGACATTGGCGAAATCATTCCGCACATGATGACCGGGCCGGGCTATGACGACCGCGGCACCATCGGACTTGGCGAGCCGCCGGTGATTTCGCCGGGCGCGGCGATTTCAAATGCCGTCGCAAACGCAATCGGCGTGCGCGTGCCGGAGCTGCCGCTGACGCCTGACCGCGTCCTCGCGGCTCTCGGCAAAGGAGGCGTGGCCTAATGGACTCATTCGAGTACGCGAATCCATCAACCATCAAGGAAGCCATCAGTCTGCTCGGCTCCGATTGGGAAGACGCTTCCGTCTTTGCCGGCGGCACCGATTTGATTTCTCTGCTCAAAGACGACATCGAGGAAACCAAGCGCCTCGTCAACATCAAACATGTCGGCCAGCTTCACGCTGTCCAGAATGTTGACGGCGGTCTCCGCATCGGCGCCGCGGTTACAATCGAGCAACTGCTTTCGGCCTCTGACGTTCGCAAAAATTTCCCCGCCATCGCCGATGCCGCCGATGGCATTCGCAGCCCGCAGCTCCGCAATATGGGCACGGTTGGCGGAGAGATTTGCCAGCGGCCGCGCTGCTGGTATTACCGCAGCGGTTTCGGCCTGCTCGCTCTCGACAAAGATGGAAAGTCGCTCGTCGCTCAGGGCGACAATCGCTATCACGCTATCTTCGGCAATTCAGGTCCCGCGAAATTCGTCAGCCCTTCTAGCCTCGCGCCTGCGCTTATTGCGCTCGACGCGAAGGTGCACGTCGAGGGACGCAGCGGCGCGCGGGATATTTCGGCGGCCGATTTCTTCGTGATTCCCCAAAAGCAGGGCGAACGCGAACATGCCTTGAGTCCCAATGAAATTGTGACGGAGATCACCATTCCGGCGTCGTCGCGCGGCATGCGCAGCGCCACGTATGAAGTCCGCCACAAGGAAGGCATGGACTGGCCATACGCCGCTGCCGCCGTCGCGTTGAAAATGCGCGGCGACACGGTCGAAAGTGCGCGAGTCGTGCTCGGCCACGTCGCGCCAAAGCCGTGGCCCGCCGAAGATGCCGGCAAGTGGCTCGAAGGCAAGACCATCAATGAAGAAAACGCCGAGAAAGCGGGAGATGCGGCCGCTCAGGGCGCAACGCCGCTCAGCCGCAACGGTTACAAAGTGCAACTCGTGCGCGTATCGGTAAAGCGCGCTTTGCTTGCCTGCCGTGGCAGGCTGGCCGCCGTCAACGGTCGCTCCGCTGCGGCCTCGGCGTAAGTGTTTGAGTTCGGATTTTTGTCAGGGCACGGCTTGCCTGCCGCAGGCAGGCTTTAGCCGCGC
>DATEHB010000144.1:0-9469 GCA_035279805.1 Candidatus Acidiferrales bacterium | reverse complement strand
GGCATTCGCATGGCTCTGGGAGCGAAACCGCGGGACGTGCTTACGATGGTAATCGCGCAGGGAATCCGGTTGACGCTGATCGGCGTGGGGGTCGGAATCGGAGCGGCGCTGGGCGCGACGCGACTGATTAGCAGCGCAATTTACGGAGTGAGTTCGTACGACCCGGCGACGTTCGCGGCGATCGCTACCGGCTTGCTGATTGTGGCGTGCGTTGCATGCTATGTTCCCGCGCGACGGGCGATGCGCGTCGATCCCATGGTCGCGCTGCGTTATGAATAGTTCATGGTTGAGAGTTGATAGTCGAAAGTTGGGAGTAAGAGCACCTACTGTGGAGCTATTCGAGATTGACTTTGGCGTTTTTGCTTTCAGCTCTCGACTATTAACTATCGACTCGAAACGGGGTGAAGAATGAACACGCTGCTGCAGGATTTGCGCTACGGATTGCGAATGCTGGGAAAGTCCCCGGCGTTCACCGCGATTGCGGTACTGACTCTGGCGCTGGGCATCGGCGCGAATACGGCGATATTCTCCTTCACCGACCAGGTGCTTTTGCGAATGTTGCCCGTGCCGAATCCCGAGCAGCTCGTCGTGCTGCGATCGCCGGGGCCGAATCCGGGCCGCACTTCGAGCGACCTGTCTGACAATGCGCAGATATTTTCTTATCCGATGTACAAGGATTTGCGTGAGCGCGGCTCAGTTTTCTCGGGCCTGCTTGCGTGCTTTGGCGTGGACGTAAACGTTTCAGGGCACGGTTCGACGCAAAGCGCGTCAGGCGAGCTGGTGAGCGGGAACTATTTTCAGACGCTCGAAGTGCAGCCGGCGCTGGGACGCGTCTTCGATGCGAATGATGAAACGGCACAGGGTGCGAATCCTGTTGCCGTGCTGAGCTACGGATACTGGACGCGGCAATTCGGCGCAGACTCGTCCATCTTGAACAGGCCGCTGACGGTGAATGGCGTTCCGCTAACGGTGGTGGGGGTAGCGCGCAAGGGATTCGACGGCGTGCAGGTTGGATCGCTGCCGGACATTTTCATTCCCATCACCATGCTGAATCAGATGGCGCCGACCAGCGGACTGGAACTGACAAATCGCACACACCACTGGGTGGCGATTCTCGGGCGGCTGAAACGCGGCGTCTCGCGCGCGCAAGCGCAGGCCTCGCTGCAACCGATTTACGCGTCTCTTCTGGAAGAGGACGCGAAGCTGCTGAAATTATCCAGCACGAGCCCGCGAAGAAAACAGTTTCTCGATAAGCCGCTGCAGTTGACGGAGGGCGCGCAGGGCAGGCAGGCGGTGCAGCCAGGAGCGGAAGAACCGCTGCTGGTTTTGCTGGGCATGGTTGCCCTGGTGCTGCTGATTGCGTGCGCGAATCTGGCGAGTTTGCTGGTGGCGCGCGGAGAAGCACGGCAGCGTGAAATTGCTGTGCGACTCGCGCTGGGCGCAGGCCGGTGGCGGCTGGTGCGGCAACTGCTGACCGAAAGTTTGCTGATCGGCATTGCAGGAGGAGTGGCAGGACTGGCGTTCGCGTCGTGGTGCCTGAATACGATGGTGAGCGCGATTCCTTCGGATGCAGGAATGACAGGGCTGACCGCGAAGCTGGATCCGCGCGTGCTGTGGTTTGCCGCGGCAATCACGATTGTGACCAGCGTGCTTTTTGGCTTGGCTCCGGCGCTGCGCGCGACGCGCGTGAATTTGCAGTCGACGCTGAAGGATCAGGGCTCGAGCGTTTCCGAGGGGCGGTCGAATATCCGGTTGCGGAAAGTGCTGATCATCTCGCAAGTGGCGCTGACCGCGGTGCTTTTGGCGGGAGCAGGTTTGCTCGCGCGCACGCTGGCGAATCTGGAGCACGCCAATCTTGGCGTGAGGACAGAAAACATTCTGCAATTTTCCGTTGAGCCGGATTTGAACGGCGACTTGCCCGCGCAGACGCAGCAATTCGCGGATCGCGCGCGGCAGGAAATTGCCGCGCTGCCGGGAGTGCGCTCAGTGACGGCCTCGGCGATGCCGATGTTCGCACATGATGACATGAGCTTCAACATCACTCCGGAAGGCTACATCGTGCGAACGGACGAGGACACCAACGTGCTTGCGGATTACGTCGGACCCAATTTTTTTTCGACCATGGGTATTCCGCTGATGGCCGGGCGCGAATTTACCGAGGCTGATACGGCGAAGAGTCAGAAAGTCATTATCATCAACGAAAAACTGGCGCAGCGTTTCTTTGCGGGACGCAACCCGATTGGATTGCACATCGCGCGCGGTGGAGGAAGCAGCGTTCATCCGGACATGGAAATTGTCGGCGTGGTGGCGGACAGCAAATGGGATACGCCGCGCAGCGCCATTGTGCCGTTCCTGTACATGCCCTATGCGCAAAATCCACAGCTCGGCGGACTGACCTTTTACGTGCGCACGGAACGCGACCCCGCGCAGATGGCGGCGACTTTGCATTCGACAATACAGCAGCTTGATTCGAACTTGCCGGTCAATGACATGCGGCCGCTAACGGCGCAAATCCAAGACACGATGTTTAATGACCGCCTGGTCGCGATTCTTTCGATATCTCTGGCGCTGCTCGCGGCTCTGCTTGCAGCGCTGGGACTCTTCGGCGTGCTTGCCTATGTGGTGGCGCGGCGCACGCGCGAGATCGGGATTCGCATGGCTTTGGGAGGGCAGCGCAGAGATATTTTGCGGCTCGTCTTGGGGCAGGGTGCGCAACTCACAGTGATCGGAGGAGTGTTGGGCATTGTAGCGGCGCTGGCGCTGGCGCGGCTGATGTCGAGTTTGCTTTTCGGCGTGGGCGCCAATGATCCGCTGACGTTTGTCGCGGTAGCGATTCTGTTGGTGATTGTGTCGGGCGCGGCGTGTTACATCCCGGCGAGGCGAGCCGTCCGCGTCGATCCCATGGTTGCGTTGAGGTATGAATAGCTGAGAGTTCATAGTCGAAAGACGAAAGACACGGGCGAAACACGACCGCAAGAGATCGAAGCAAGAACAAAGGCGCTGCAGCGATTGGAGTTCATCCGTCTGCTACAATAATCGCGTATGCCCGTGGAACGCGAAACGCTCGAAGCCGATGTGATTATCGTCGGCGCCGGGCCTGCCGGACTCGCTTGCGCGCTGCACCTTTCCCGCCTGATTGAGCAGCACAATGCCGGCGGACGCGCGCCACAACTCTCTTCCGACAACGTTTACGTCCTCGAAAAAGCACGCGAACTGGGCGCGCACCAACTTTCCGGTGCGATCATGGACCCATGCGCGCTTCGCGAGCTTGTGCCAGATTTTGAAAAGTCCGCGCCGCTCGACACGCCCGTCACGGGCGACGCCGTCTATTTTTTTACCGCGCGCCGCGAGTGGAAGCTTCCCATCACTCCGCCGCCGTTCAAGAATCATGGCAACTACGTCATCTCGCTCAGCAAGCTGGTGAGGTGGCTGGGCGGATTGGTCGAAAAGACGGGCGTGAACATCTTCACGCAATTTGCCGGCGCGTCGCTGATCTACGAGGGTGACCGCGTCGCGGGCGTGATTACGGGAGACAAAGGAGTCGACAAGAACGGCAAGCCCAAAGACAACTTCACGCCGGGTTACGAGCTGCGCTCGAAAATTACTGTGCTCGCAGAAGGGCCGCGTGGATCTTTGACAAAGGAACTTGTCAATCATCTGCATCTTGACGGCATGAATCCGCAGTCCTATGGCATAGGGATCAAAGAATTGTGGGACGTGCAGCCCGGGAAGATTAAAACCGGCTTCGTCGCGCATACAGCAGGCTGGCCGCTCGACTCGCACAAATATGGCGGCGGTTGGATTTACGGATTGCGCGACAATCGAGTTTCTCTGGGGATGGTTATCGCCCTCGAATACAGGGACTCGCTATTCGATCCGCACGAAGCGTTTCAAAAATTCAAGACGCATCCCTACATTCGGCGAATTCTCGACGGCGGAAAGCTAGTGCGCTATGGCGCCAAGACCGTTCCGTATGGAGGGTGGTATTCGATGCCGCGAACTTATTTCGATGGCGGCCTGATTATCGGCGATTCCGCGAGCCTGTTGAATTCACAGCGCCTTAAAGGCATTCATACTGCAATCAAGAGCGGGATGCTCGCCGCCGACACAATTTACGAAGCGCTCGTCGCGGGCGACACTTCCGCGAAAACGCTCAGCGCATTTCAGAAAAAGATCGATTCGAGCTGGATCAAACCGGAACTCTGGGCCGTTCGAAATTTTCACCAGGGATTTCACAAAGGGCTGTGGCGCGGCACTCTGAACGCGGGACTCCAATTCATCACCGGCGGTCGCGGGCTTGTGGACCCGATGCGCGCTCGCGCCGGCTACGAGGATTTCAAAAAACTCGAGCGCCCGCTCGCACTGGTCGATCAGTCCACGCGATTCAAGGGCGACGGCGCGCTTACGTTTGACCGGCTCACCGACGTCTACCATTCCGGCACCCGCCACGAAGAAGATCAGCCGTGCCATCTGGTGGTCGCGGACTTGAACATTTGCGCAGACCGATGCGTTCGCGAGTACGGCAACCCCTGCCAATATTATTGTCCCGCGGCCGTGTATGAGATGGTCCTCGAAAAGGGCAGGCCGCGGCTGAAGATCAATGCGTCGAATTGCGTTCACTGCAAGACGTGCGATATTGCTGACCCGTATCAAATCGTGAATTGGATTCCGCCGGAAGGCGGTGGGGGGCCGAATTACGAAGGCATGTGATTCCCGCTTACAAGTCGCACGGAGCGGCTAACTGCATCCTTGATCGACGCAACTCGTCTTTGCCGGCGATCCCACGAAAAAATCGCGGAGTTTTCTCCAGAAGCTTTTTTTCGTTGCGCGTTGACCAGATCGTTGGCTCGCCGACGCGGTTTGGCGTCGCTGTGCCGCGATGCCAGGTTTCGTGAACCGCGAGGGTTCGGAAACGGTGCCATGAAATATCCACTCCGGTTCCACTTTCGCTTCTCTCGCAAGCATTAGTGTCGCCACGCTTAAGGGTTCTGCTGACGCTGTGCCACTCCTCGCGTCATAGCCGATCGGGGGCAAGTCAATTGTCGCAACTGGCTGTTTGGCGGGCGGCAGAGGAGAAATTGCTGCGTGCGATGCAGCCTGTTCTGTCCCTTCGTCTTTCTTTGCGATCGCGCCCTGCGCAGACGCGGAAGTTTGCGAAGCTGCGGAATCAGTCTCGACCGTCCGTGGAGCTTTGTTCACGGCGCGTGGCGTTGGTTTCGGCTGGCTGGGCGTCAACTTGGGCGGCGCTTGCTGATTGGCAACATCGCCCACGGGCGAAACAGACTCTTGCGCGCCAGTTTCGTCGAAATCACATTGACAGCTTCCTGAGGTAGCGCGGGCCCCGCCGAGCGACGTTCCTTGCAACAGAATTTCGCTTGGCTGCGGGACTATCAGCGTCTCGCCGTTCAATTGGTGTTGGAGTTGTACCGCGCCCCGCGAGGCGAGAACGCACATCGCTCCGGTGTTCATCAGTCCAATCGTCGTATCACGTGGCTGGTCACCAATGGCCATCGGCGTTGCAACAATAAGCGGCGTATAGATTGTGATCGGACGCGAGGAATCGAATTTTGCGTGCACGCGTCCGAAGCTCAGCGCGATGGTGAGCGCCTCGCCGGATGCAAGGACGCTAAATTTTGCCGGGCCGCAGATTTCGAGCTCGCCGCCGCCCACGAATTGCACACGGGCTTTACCCGCATGCACGATAACGGCGCTGCCGCCGCCAAATGAGATTGCGCGCGAAACGCCTCCCTGGACGATATGCGACGGTCCGAGCACTGAAATATCGTCTCCGGCGATTTCTCCGAGAATCGGCGTGACCGCTTGTGCGCCCGCGCGCACAACAAAAATCCCGCACACCAGCAACAACGCTGCGCCGAATGTTCCAACTTCTTCTTGCAAAGAAATGGTCATCTGGATTCGCACAATCATCCGCGCACGGACCGCTCCGCGCTGACGATTGCTATACTATACGCCGATGAGCGAGACAGCCCCATCGGATCTCGATCCCCGTGATACGCCATCCGTAGAGCCAGTCAATATTCATTACGACACGCGCTTACCCGAACTCTCGCGCTGGCGGCGCATGCAAATCCCAGTTATTGCGTGGGCCGTTTACGCCGTTATCCGCGTAATTGGGCCAACGATGCGCTTCGAAATCCTGGGCTGGCAGCATGCGCAACGTGCGTACGATCGCGGCGAGCACCTGATTGGGACATTCTGGCACCGGTCGATTTTTTCGGCCATCTGGTGGTGGCGCAATCGCGGCACCGTGGTCATGAACACAACAAACTTTGATGGTCAATGGACGCGCCGGGTTATCGAGCGGCTCGGATTTGGAACGGCTCAAGGCAGCTCGTCGCGTGGTGGACTAAAAGGCCTTGTCGTGATGGCACAGCGTCTGGAAGAAGGCCATGATGTAGCGTTCACCATCGACGGCCCGCGGGGGCCGCGCTACGTCGCGAAACCTGGACCAGTAATGCTGGCACGCAGAACTGGCCAGCCGATCTTCATGTTCCACATCGGGCTCGAACGCGCGTTCACGCTGGAAAAATCGTGGGACTCGTTTCAGATTCCGCATTTTTTCTCTCGCGCAGTTATGGTAATCGCGCCGCTCATTTACGTTGCGCCAAATGCGTCTCGCGAGTTGATGGAACAAAAACATGCCGAGATGCAATCATCGCTCGAACGCGTCAGGGACACTGCGGAAGGGTGGTTCAGCCTGAACGAAGCGGAGCGCGTTCGTATCCGGGAGGAATGGAATTCGCCATAGCGCCCGATTGTCTACGCAGGCATGCGCGAAAAGTTTCGTTTCAGGCGATTTGCTTCCAGCGCGCGAGTATTTCATCGACTTGACGAGATGTTTCTTCGAGCGTCCCTGAACAATCGATCTGATCGTCGGCCAATTTGCGCTTTTCTTCCATGGGCATTTGCGACGCGATGCGCCGTTGTGCTTGCTCAGGAGTGAATCCCCGACTTATCAGACGCTCAAATTGCTGTTCGGGCCGGCACCATGCGACGGCCAGCCTGTCGAAAGTTTTGTAATAACCAGCCTCAATATGCAGCGCGGCAACGACGACCGCGATGTCCGTTTTTCCAATCCGCTTCAGCTCCTGCAACCGTCGCGCTATTTCATTCAGTACGCGTGGATGGATGATTGCGTTTAGGCGTGCGATTTTCCCGGCGCTGTCAAACACGATTTCGCCAAGTTTGGCGCGGTCGATTTTTCCGCCGGCGTCCAGAATTCCGGCGCCGAATTCGCGGATCACTTCCTGGGAGACTGGATTTTCCAGCTTGAGGTATTCGTGCGCGAGTAAATCGGCCTCGATGATGGCGCAGCCGCGCTCTTGCAGGAGTCTCGCAACAATAGATTTCCCACTGGCGATTCCACCGGTGAGGCCGACGGTCAGCATGTTTTCAGCATCTTGCAGGCGTCAACGACGCGACGCAGCAGTTTCCGGCGCGCGCAATCCACGCCGCAAACGCGCGGCCTTCACCGTGTTGCTCATGAGCATCGCGATCGTGAGCGGTCCCACACCGCCAGGAACGGGCGTCATTGCGCCGGCGATTTCTGCGACATCGGGATGGACGTCGCCGACCACCGCTGTGCCGGTCTTCCGGAATTTCTCGAGACGCTCGGGCAGCTTCGCGAAAATCCGTTCGGCGAGTTGCGGGTCCGTGATGCGCGTGACGCCAACATCAATTACCGCCGCGCCCGGACGGATATCATCGCGCGTAATCATCGCCGGACGTCCGATGGCGGCGACCACAATGTCTGCTTCTCGCGTAAATTGTCTAAGGCCGCGCGTCTTTGAATGGCAAACAGTGACCGTGGCGTTCGCGTGCATTAGGAGCAAGGCCATAGGTTTTCCGACGATATTGCTGCGTCCCACGACCACCGCGTTAGCGCCGTCCACTGGGATTCCGCTTCGCTGCAGAATTTCCATCACGCCCAGGGGCGTACACGCCACCATGCCCGGGCGCCTCTCGATCAATTTCCCGATGTTCATCGGATGGAAGCCGTCAACGTCCTTCGCCGGGTCGACTGCTTCCAGGATCTTGGTCGCATCGATTTGCGGCGGCAGGGGCAATTGCACGAGAATGCCGTCCACGTCATCGCGCGCGTTCAATTCGCGAACGATGGCGAGCAGTTCCGTGGTAGTCGTGTTTGCCGGAGGAGTCAGGTGAACGTTGCCGAGTCGCAATTCTTCGCAGGCGGCGATTTTGCTGCGCACATAGATTTTCGACGCGGGATCGTCGCCAACGAGGACAGCCGCAAGGCCCGGGCGAATTCCCATTGATGCCAATTCGGCGATTTCCTGCTTCAACTCCGCGTAAATCTGATCGCGAATTGCCACCCCATTAAGTATACGTGCCGACAAAATTTTCTCCCTTTGAGGATCAAATCGTTGCGAAATGCCATCATAACATAGGGAATTGCGGAGTAACTTTGCAGGCATGCCGATGCGTTGTTTCGCTGCCAGCGCGCCTTTTGAATTCGCGACTGCGCGATTTCGCCGCCCTGCCGGTACAATAGAGAACAGTCGTGGCGCGATTCTGAACGGGGAATTTCAGAAATGTTTTTTGAGGGCAACGAACGCAAAGAGCGCGAACAAGAAATGGTGCGCGCGGGACGGCTGCCGCCTGGACAGTCGCTGACGCTCAAGTGGCCTGTGCTGCACTATGGTTCCGTGCCACGTTTCGATCCGGCCAGATGGGATTTTCGCATCGGGGGACTCATCGACAAACCGCTGCGCCTGTCGTGGGACGAATTCAATCGCCTGCCGATGAAGGAAATTACGGCCGACATGCACTGCGTCACGCGCTGGAGCCGATTCGACGTGCGCTGGGAAGGCGTGCCATTTACCGAAGTGATGAAGCTGGTGACCGTGAAGCCTGAGGCGCGCTACGTGATGGTGCACGCGGAGCAGAGCTACACCGCGAATGTGCCGCTCGACGATTTGACGCACCCGACAACTCTTTTCGCGCTGCGCCACAATGGCGAGCCGCTTCCGGCTGATCATGGATATCCCGTGCGGCTCGTTGTTCCGCAGCTTTACGCGTGGAAAAGCGTGAAATGGGTTCGCGGCATTGAGTTTTTGCCGCAGGATGCGCCCGGATTCTGGGAACAGAACGGCTACCACATGTACGGTGATCCCTTCAAAGAAGAGCGCTTCGATACGGATTAACAAACGCAGTGACGTCATTCTCGACCTTCCGTAGCGCAGCACGCAAATAAACTTGACAGGGCCACATCGCTGTTGGAGATTCCCTGGCATTTGATGCGAGGTGTCCCATGCGATCAATGGTATGCCAAAGGCCACAAAGCGCACTCGTTTTGGAAGAACGCGCGAGACCTAATCCTGCAAACGATGAAATCCTGATCAGGACGAAAGCCTGCGGTGTCTGTCATGGCGATCTTATGGCCCAGGCGGGTGCGTTTCCCTTCGTCAACTTCCCGATCGTCCTGGGA
>DATEHB010000143.1:0-12166 GCA_035279805.1 Candidatus Acidiferrales bacterium | reverse complement strand
AATCCCAACAGCAGCCCCGCTAGAACGAACATCATCAATTTTCTGTGCATTAGTTTCTCCCCTCAGAAGCAATCTTTCTCGATCGTGTTAACCGGTTGACAATCTTGTAGCGGTCCGCGCGGTAGATTGACTTAACAAATTCCACGGGCTTGCCGCTGTGAATGTACGACGTGCGCGTAAACAAAAATATGGGACTGCCCTTTGGTATTCGAAGCAGCCGCGCCTCTTCCGTTTTCGCCAATCCTGCTTCGGCCACTTCATCGGTGATGGCGATCTCGATTCCGTAGCGGCTCGCGAGCGCGCGATAGAGAGAAGTGCGCGGATCGAAATTTTCGATGAGATCGAGGCACAAGCCGATGGGAATATGGCTGCATTCAATGCCGAGGGGCAGGGAATTGGCCATTCGTATGCGGCGCAAGCGGATCACTCTGTCCGCGGGGGAAATGCGCAGCGCCTCGGCCACTTCCACGCTCGCGGAACAAGCCTCGAACGCCAGGACTCTGGAGCGCGGCCGCGCCCCGCGCTTCTGCATTTCTTCGCTGAAGGATAATACTTGCCGGAAATCCTTCTCCAGCTTGATCGCCGAAACGAAAGTGCCCTTTCCGCGCTGGCTGTAGGCGACACCCAATTCGCAAAGTGATTTCAAGGCCTGGCGCGCCGTCATGCGGCTGACGCCGAGTCGCGCGGAGATGGCCTGTTCGGAGGGAACCGGCTGGCCAGACTTCAGCGCGCCGGAACGCACCTGTCCCAGCAGATGCTGCTGAATCTGATAGTAGAGCGGCACCACACTTTGCCGGTCGAGCGCTTCCAGGATCACAACACCCCTACTTGTCTATACAACTAGCCTATCTATCTAGTCGTGTCCCGGCGGACTGTCAAGATAATTTTTTTCAGAAACGGGGCGGCGAATTTGGCGGAGTTGCGGAGGAGGGAAGCGCCTGGCTAGACGCGCTCGATCTGCGCTCCCAGCGCGCACAACTTGCTTTCAATGCGCTCGTAGCCACGGTCGATGTGATAGACGCGGTCCACGTACGTGGTGTTGTTGGCGACCAATCCGGCGAGCACCAGCGACGCGCTCGCGCGCAAATCAGAGGCGATGATGGTCGTGCCGCTCAGCGGAGTTGGGCCGCGCACAATTGCTTTTCGGCCGTCGACTTCAATGTCGGCCCCCATGCGCACCATTTCGCTCGCGTGCATGAACCTGTTTTCGAAAATTGTTTCGGTAATCACCGAAGTTCCCGTAGCCTGCGTGGCCAGCGTCATGTATTGCGCCTGCATGTCTGTTGCGAAGCCCGGGTACTCCTCGGTTGTGATGTCGGCACCGCTCAATTTGCCGGGCACACGAACGCGAAGTTCGCCTTCGCGTTCGGCGCGGATTTCCACGCCGCAGGCAGCCAGCTTTTTAATCACCGCGGTCAAGCGTTTCGGCTCGCAGCCAGTAAGCAGAATTTCTCCGCCGGTGATGGCTCCGGCCACGAGAAACGTTCCGGCTTCAATGCGATCGGGAATCACGCGATGGCTTGTTCCGTGCAATTTTTCGACTCCGCGAACGCGAATCGTATCGCTGCCCGCGCCTTCGATCTTTGCGCCCATCTTGATGAGCAACTCGGCCAGGTCGGTGACTTCAGGCTCACGGGCGGCGTTGGTCAGCACGGTTTCGCCTTCCGCGAGCACGGCGGCCATCAGAATATTTTCCGTGCCGGTTACCGTGATTTTGTCGAAATGGATTTCGGCGCCTCGCAGGCGTTCCGCTCGCGCCTCGACGTAGCCATGTTCGATGGCGATCTTTGCGCCCATTTTTTCGAGCGCCTGAATATGCAAATCAATCGGCCGCGCGCCAATGGCGCAACCTCCGGGCAACGACACTCGCGCGTAACCAAACCGCGCCAGCAGCGGGCCGAGCGTCAGCACGGACGCGCGCATTGTTTTTACGAGTTCGTAGGGCGCTTCCGTGTGGGAGATTTGTTCCGTCTGAATGGTCATCGCCGAAGGAGGCAAATCCTGCGCAACGACGTGCGCTTTCATGTGCGCGAGCAGCTTCGCCATGGTGATGATGTCGCGGACGCGCGGAATATTGTCGAGTTCCACTTTGTCCGACGTCAGCAGAGCTGCGGCCATGATGGGCAGCGCCGCATTTTTCGCGCCGCTGATGTGGACCGAGCCTTCGAGCCGCCGGCCGCCCTGAATCTTAAATTTGTCCATTCTGGTTTTACTTTCTCTTGTTGCCGCGCGCCGGCTTATTTGCACTTGCAACGGCTTTGCGCAAGTCGCCATGTGTGGCCGCCAATCTCAGGCGGGCTTGCCGGGCGTTCAAGCCAGCCTTCAACATTATCAGCGCCACTTGCAGATTGTCTCCCGCTTGACGCAATGCGTGTTGCGCGGTCAACACCTGTGCTCCCGTGGCTTCTCTTAGATTCCTTAGCGCCCGCCTGCGTAACTTCTGATTTGTCTTCGCCACTTTGATCATCCAGTTATCGTAAACGTGGCCGAGACGAATCATCACGGCTGTGGAGAGCATGTTGAGGACCATTTTTTGCGCCGTGCCCGCTTTCATCCGTGTAGACCCTGCGATCACTTCGGGCCCTGTTTCCGGCACGATCGTCACTTGCGCCAGGCGCGAAATCTTCGTGTGTTGATTCATGGTGACGCCAACGGTGTATGCGCGGCGTTTTCGCGCATATTTCAACGCGCCCAGCACAAAGGGAGTTGACCCGCTCGCCGCCAGGCCCACGACCGCGTCGCGTGCCGTGAGCCTGCGCGCGCGCAAATCGTGTGCGCCTTGCTCTTCGTGGTCTTCTGCACCTTCGGCCGATTTCGTCAGTGCAGGCTTGCCGCCCGCGATGACGCCCTGCACCAGCGTAGGCGGCACGCCAAACGTAGGGGGGCATTCGGAAGCGTCGAGCACGCCGAGCCTTCCGCTGGTTCCCGCGCCAATGTAGAAAAGTCTGCCGCCTTTGCGCATTCGAGCGGCAATCCCATCGACGGCGCGCGCGATATTCGGAATTTCACGAGCTACCGCGCGCGCAACCTGCGCATCCTCGCGATTGATGACGCGAAGAATTTCTCGCGCCGATTTCTGGTCGATGTTTCGCGAACGGGGATTTTGCCGCTCGGTCGCGGCGATTCGCGGAGGAGCTTTTCTCATCATCAAGGATTATAGCCGGAGACTTCCGCGCCATAGCCCCAACGTGTGCTGATCTGCGGAGTTTGTGCCGTGGCAGTTATCGTGTGGAGGCGTGCTGCGCGGCGAGTCCCAGCGCGTCAATGATCGCATCATGCAGCGCGGGACGCACCTGGCGGATTTTATCGTTTGCCGCCGAAGGGTAGACGCGATTCGTCAGCAGAATAATGAAGAGATCCTTTTCAGGGTCGATCCAGATCGAAGTTCCCGTGAATCCGTTGTGGCCGTACGCCCGCTGGGACATGTAATGTCCGCTCGCCGAATTCCCGGTCGGCACGTCCCAACCCAGGGTTCGCGCCGAATTTCCCGCGTCCACGCGCGCGGTAAACTGATCAATGATGGAGCGCGTAAAAATCCGCTCCTGCGCGTACATTCCGCCATTCAGCATCATCTGTGCGAATACGGAAATATCCTGCGCCGTCGAAAACAATCCTGCGTGTCCGGCAATTCCTCCCATCGCGAACGCATTCGCGTCATCAACCTCGCCCTGCAACTGCCTTTTCCGAAATGCCGTATCGTTTTCCGTCGGAGCAATTTGCGCGCGCAACGCCCGCGGTGGATTGAAATAGGAATGGTTCATTCCGAGCGGCGCGAAAATCTTTTCGTGCGCGAATTGATTGAGCGTCTGGCCCGTCAACCTCTCCACAATTTCACCCAGCAGGATGAATCCCAGGTCGGAATATTCGACTTTCGTTCCTGGTTCCGCGACGAGCGGCTCCGCGCATACGCGCCTGGAGATTGCATCACGGCCTTTCGCGTCTTTATAAAATTCGCGATGCGCCGGAAGCCCCGCTGTATGCAGCAACAATTCACCCGCGGTCATTTCTTTCCGCCAATCTGATTGCTGACCCTTACTCGCGCCACCAGCACACTCCGGCAAATAGCGCGACAAGGGCGCATCCAAATCCACGCGTTCTTCCGCAACCAGCATCATGATTGCGGAAGTTGTTACGATGGGCTTTGTCAGCGAAGCCACGTCGTAAATCGTCGAGTCGCGCGCCTTCGGCGATTTCACGTCATAGGTTAGGCGCCCAAATGCGTGTTCCGTCAATTGCCCACGCCATCCGACGGCGAGCACGCCGCCGGGAAACGCATGATCCTTCACAGCGCGATCGAGCAGGTCAAAGGCAGGCTTCAGCTTCTCGCTTACCGCATCCGAGGCCGGCACGAGCTTCATCGGATTCGCCGCGACGCGCAATCCATCGCCGAGTTTCGCGACTCCCGGCACGGTCACGGGAAGTTTTCCGCCAATTGCACTCTGCCCAAAGATCGCGCGCACCACGGCGCGCTGCACCACGTCCTGCGTGGCAAACGCCGCAATCCATGTTTTCGCGTTGGGGAATCGGCTCACGAGATACGGACTTCCCAGCGATGCGACAATCACCGGCTTTCCGGTCGAAATCACCCGATTCAGCAGCGCGGCTTCATCGTCGGGTAAACCTACCGTGCCTTTGCGATCCGCCACGCGCACAAACACGGCCGCAATCGCGACGTCGTAACTCTCTGGCGGCGGCAGCCGGACCGCACTCGCCGTTACAAAATTCGTATCGAGGCGCACCACCTGCACCGGATCCGCGCGTTCGCGCAATTCACTTTCCATCACGGAACCGGGATAAGGATCAGGATCGCCTGAGATTGCGACTAGCAACACGCGCAGGGGCTTTGTTGCATCGAGCGGCAGGATTTTTTGATCGTCGCGAATCAGCGTGACGCCGCGATCCGCAATGTCCTGCGACGCCGATTTGAATTTCGGCGAGCCGAACACGCTGTTTATCCTGTTCAAATCCACCAGCCGGCTCTTTTCCAGGCCCAGTTGCGCTTTGCCGCGCAAGATCCGGCGCACCGCGTCGTCTACTATTGCAATCGGCAAGTCGCCGGATTTCACGGCCTGGTCGAGCGCGTCGATTGCTGCATCGGGATTGGGCGGAATCAGCAGCACATCAATTCCGGCATTGATGGCGCGCACCGCGACGTTCGGGGGCGAATCAATCGTCGTCACGCCGCCCATGTCGAGCGCGTCCGTCACTTCAATTCCCTCGAATCCAAGTTTCTTTCGCAGCAAATCGGTCAGCACGCGGTGCGAAAGCGTCGCCGGCACACTTGTATCCGGTTCAAGCGCCGGCACAACGAGATGTCCAGACATGACCGCGCCCACGCCTGCGGCAATTGCCGCGCGAAAGGGAACCAGCTCCACACGATTCAGTTCCGCCATGTCGCCCGAAACGATCGGAACGGATACATGCGAATCCACGTCCACATCGCCGTGCCCCGGAAAATGTTTCGCGGTCGCCAGCGCGCCATTGTCCTGCACGCCGTGAATGAATTGCGTCACAAATTCGGCCACGCGCCGCGGATCCTCGCCAAACGACCGCGTGTTGATGATCGGATTATCCGGATTGTCGTTTACGTCCGAGACCGGCGCAAAAATCCAATTCAGGCCCGCGGCACGCGCCTCGATGGCCGTGATTTTTCCCATCGTGTAGGCGTCACGCGGATCGCCCGTCGCCGCCACGGCCATCGCGGAAGGAAAGGCTGTTCCGTCCGCGAGGCGCATCGAAGTCCCCGTTTCGAAATCCGCCGCGACAAGCAGGGGAATCTTCGCCGCGCGCTGCAATTGATTGGCGAGGACCGCGCTCGGATACACCTGGCTCCGCTCGACGCCCGTGGGAGTCCGCTGCGCCTGCAAAATGATTCCGCCGATGTGTTTGTCCTTTACCTCGCGCAATAACTCCTGATAGTCGGGGCTCTCCGTGGAGGTGAACCGGCCCCAGTAGTAAACCATCACCAGTTGCCCGAGCTTTTCCTCAAGCGTCATTTTCTTCAGCGTTTTTTCGACCCAACCGCTGTCGATGGTCGTGCGGCGCGGCTTCGCGGCTTTCTTTTTTTGAGCTTTCAAGGCAGGAGTCATGAGCAGAAGAAGTAAAATTACCGCGATTCCGCGTTCACGCATGTGTCCGCGGAAAATAATCAAGAGTTGACGCTTTCATCTCGCGGCTGTATATAGCACACGGTTCGATGCTGCACAACCAAAGCGCGTCTCGCCTGTTTCTCACTCGCATCCTCGCGATTTTGCTATTCACCGTACTCGCGCCGCTTTCGCTGCCGCAATCCGCTAAACATTCCGCCGCACCGCGGACGTCTTCTGCGCCGAATCTCTCGGCTCTCGACTCGATCGTCGAAGCCGCCGTGAAGGACGACGAAATACCCGGCGGCGTTCTGCTGGTCAGCCATCGCGGGCGCGTGATTTACCGCAAAGCATTCGGCGAACGCGCGCTGATTCCGAATCGCGAACCGATGACCATCGGCACGATTTTCGACTTGGCCTCGCTGACCAAGCTTTTCGCCACCACGCCGTCGATCATGCGCCTCCTCGAAGAGGGAAAAATTCGCCTGAACGATCCGCTGGTGCGCTATATGCCCGAGTTTGCTGGAAACGGCCCCGATGACCCGAAGACCCAAATCACGATTCGTATGCTGCTGACGCATGTGTCCGGACTCGCGCCCGATCCGCCGCTTTCCGCGGCGCTTCCCGGCGAAGCCGCTTTGATGCAGGAAATCGACAACGAAACGCTGATGTATCCGCCGGGCGACCGCTTCGTCTATAGCGACACGAATTTCATTTTGCTTGGCGAGTTAGTGAAACGCATCACGGGCCAGCGACTCGACGAATACGCCGCCGAGAATTTCTATCGCCCGCTCGGCATGAAGCACACGCGCTTTCTACCGCCCGCGTCGTGGATCCCCAATATTGCGCCCACCGAGGAAATCGACTTGCCGCCCGGCGCGAAACCCGGCTCCGGTTTGGGCCACGTTCTTCGGGGCGTTGTGCACGACCCGCGCTCGCGCGCCATCGGCGGGGTTGCCGGCCACGCCGGACTTTTCTCCACCGCTGACGATCTGGCGATTTTCTGCCAGATGCTCCTCGACAATGGGCGCGTTACGGGCAGCGCGCGCCGTATTTTCTCCGCCGCCACGGTTCACAAGATGACCACGCCGCAAACGCCGCCATGGAGCCCGAACATTCGCGGCCTGGGCTGGGACATTGACACGGCGTATTCCTCTCCGCGCGGCGATCTTTTCCCGCTTGGCTCCTACGGGCACACCGGTTTCACCGGCACGTCCGTTTGGATCGATCCGGCCAGCCAGACTTTTATCGTTTTTCTGACGAACAGTGTGCATCCCTACGTTCGGGCGGCCACCTCGAGCGTTCGCGCCAAGATTGCCACTGCCGTTGCTGCCGCGCTCAACGCCGGCGACACCACCGGCTTCACTTCGAAGATCGAACGCAGCATTGACGCCGAGCGTCCCTACGGACTGGACGGCATTTACCACCGCACCGACCACACTCTGACGGGCATCGACGTTCTCGAGCAGGAGAATTTCGCACCGCTTCAGGGCAAACGCATCGGCCTGATTACCAATCAAACTGGCATGGATAGCGCGGGACGTCGCACCATCGACGTTCTGGCGCAAGCGCCCGGCGTAAAACTCGTCGCCATTTTCAGCCCCGAACACGGCATTGCCGGCAAGGAAGAATCGAACGTCGCATCGAGCACTGATGCGGCTACCGGCCTCCCGATTTACAGCCTCTACGGAGACACGCGCCGCCCCGGCGATGCAATGCTCCAGGGCATCGACGCGCTCGTTTACGATATTCAAGACGCCGGCGTGCGCTTCTACACCTACACCACCACCATGGGCTATTCGATGGAAGCGGCCTCGCATCATCATATTTCGTTTTACGTGCTGGACCGTCCTGATCCGCTGAACGGCATCACGATCGAAGGCCCCGTTCTTGATCCCGATAAAACTGATTTCGTCGCCTATTTCCCGATGCCCACGCGTTACGCGATGACGCTTGGCGAGCTCGCGCAGATGTTTAACGCCGAAAATAAAATCGGCGTCGAGCTGCACGTCGTGCAAATGAAAGATTGGCGTCGCGGAGATTCTTTCGAGGCGACCGGTTTGACGTGGTCCGCGCCGTCGCCGAATTTGCGCTCGCTCAACGCCGCCGTGCTTTATCCCGGCATCGAAATTCTGCAGGCGGCGGGAATTTCCGTGGGACGCGGCACGGACACGCCCTTCGAACTTTTCGGCGCGCCGTGGATTGATGCGCCGCAGCTCGCCGCCGAGCTGAACCGGCGTTACGTTCCCGGCGTGCGCTTCGTGGCGACTTTTTTCACTCCCGATACAGCGTTATATAGAGGTGAGCTTTGCCACGGAATCGCGCTGGTCATCACGGACCGCGGCTCGCTGGATTCCATGCTCATGGGGCTCGAAATCGCCGCCGCGCTCAACAAACTTTATCCCGACCATTTCGCGCTCGACAAAATGATTACGCTTGTTGGCAATGCGGAAACCATCGCCAAACTGAAATCCGGCGAATCCCCAATTCGCATTGTCTGGGACTGGCAGCCGGCCCTCGACAATTTCCGCAAAATGCGCGCGAAGTATCTGCTCTACCCCTGATTAGCAGCGGCCCGCGCTCAGCCATTGGCGGCAAAAATGCCGATAAGCCTCTCTGCGTCGGGGCAGGTGGGAGATGGGCGACGGATCGAATCTCCACTCGCTGCGAGCAGGGATGTTTTTATGTGTCTTGAGTTTATTTGCTGGGGGTTCCGACGGGCTGTGTCACTCTCGCGGCCAGGCCTTCTGGTGACCAAGTATTCACAATGACTTGCGCCAGGCGTCCGATCAATATTTCAGCTTTATTTTCGGGAGTCCAGGATTTGTCCTCGTTGTCGTAGGTAAAGATGGAAATGATGAGCGGGCCGCGTTGCGTGTAGACCAGCGCGACATCGTTGCGCACGTCATCAAGCGCCCCGATCTTGTCAGCGATCGGCGAAAGGTCTTCACTGGCGTCGGCTTGCTGGAGGTAGCGCGGCAGCATCGCGCGATATTGCTGGTTGCGCATGATGGTGATCATCTGAAGGCAGAGATCGCGGTCGCCCATGTCGCAGCGATAGATGCTTTCCATCACTTTTGCCATTTCTTCCGCTGTTGTTTTGCCCAAACCGAATTGCTTCTGATCGGGTGGCATCGGGCCTTCCGCTGGTTTGAAAACTTTTTTGTAGAAATAAGTGTTTTTCATTCCCATGCGCGCGAGCATTTCGTTGGTGGGGCGGAGTCCGACGGCGTCGATCACCATGTTGGTGGCGGTGTTGTCGCTGAGCGTCATCATGAGCGTGATCGTATCCTTCAGGCTCAGCGTCAGGCCGGGATCCAAGAGATCGAGGATGCCGGAGCCGGGGACCTGATTGGCTTTCGTCAGCACTACGGGCGCCGAGAGTTTCAACTTTCCCGCCTTCACCTGTTCGAACGCTTGCAGCATCAACGGCAGCTTGATGACTGAGGCGGTTTGAACCGGACGCGCCGAGTCCAAGAAAACGGTTTCGCCCGTCGTTAGATTCTTCGCGAACAGGGCTACGTGGCCGTGATATGCCGCCGCCATCGCCTGAAGTTTTTTCTCGAGGTCGGATGCCTTCGCCGGCAACGCAATCAGCAGAATTATGCAGAGCAGGAACAGTTTCTTCATGTGGTTATCGACTCCCGATCGACGTTCAGCCACAACGAAAACGGAATCTTATAGCAGAGCATCTCAACAGTACAGAGGTGCGGTTCGCCGAATGTCACTTTGCATATGCCCATGATATCTAAGAAATGGGAGGACAAACATGGACTGGAACCGCGTGGAAGGTTCGTGGAAATTTTATAAGGGGAAGATCAAGGAAAGTTGGGGGAAACTGACCGAGGACGATCTGTACGTGATTGATGGGAAACGCGAGCAATTGGCCGGCCGGCTCCAACGAGACCGCACGGCGAGTAGCGCAGATCGCGCCGCGCAGTCCAGTCACAGCTGAAAATCATCCGGCAAGCGCCGAACCAGTCCAAGTCCAAGCTGAATTCCTTCGCCGGCGATCACGAGCGAATTGAGGGCAACAAGCTCGCGCGACGCCGCACATATTTTTTCGCCTTGCAACGAAATAACGGCAACGATTGCATTCCGCGACGCATCCAACACGCCTGGCGATTCGTTTAGCCACGGCGGCCCGATAATCCGATCAGGCCTTCGAAGGGGAAAGTCCTGCTGGTTACAAAGGGCACTGAAACCCACCCTTCGCAGACGTCGCTCAGGGTCGAGCACCTGAAAAGCGTAATCAAAAGCTACATGGTCAAAGCCACGACGGCCCGATAAATCCGATCGGACCCGACGAAGGCAATGTCCGCCGGCCTACAAAGGCGAAAGGCCCGGGGCCTGTACTTAAGTGCAAGTAATCGTACGAGTGCGTCCACGAATGTCTGTTATTGCACAGCTAATCTTGTTGTGTCAGTGTAGACTTTCTGACGGAGATTCCAATCATATCAGCGACTCATTCCAGAGTGCACTCCACTCGCTTGAGTGAATTCCGCCGTTTGGTTTAAATCTTCGCTGAATTGCAAGACCCTGAACGCGGCAAACATTTTGGCCCTGGCGTAAACGCCGCGCCGTAAAGCGCCGGTAGAGGGAAAAGAAAAACAGGGAAGGAAATCAATGGAACTCGAGAATTTGCGACGGAGACAGCCGGGCGAGGACGACATCAACTGGGTGACTTCTTCTTTTATGATTTTATTTCATTTGGGCGCCGTGGCCGCCCTTTTCTTTTTTACGTGGAAGGCTTTGCTTGTCGCACTTTTTCTATGGTGGGTTTCCGGGAGCCTGGGTATTGGCATGTGTTATCACCGGCTGCTGACGCACCGCGCCTATAAAACTCCCAAGTGGGTGGAGTACATTTTGACGGTATGCGCGACGCTGGCGCTCGAAGGCGGCCCGATTTTCTGGGTGGCGACGCACCGGATTCATCATCAATTCTCAGATCGCGAAGGAGACCCGCACTCGCCGCTCGACGGTAAGTGGTGGGCGCACGTGGGCTGGATTCTGGTGGGAAAATCGATGCACCACGATACGTCGACCTTGGCCCGTTACGTCCCCGATCTGGCGAAGGACAAATTCCAGGTATGGATCACGAAATATAATTATGTCCCGATGATTGTGCTGGGTGTTGTGCTCTTTGCCATTGGCGGCCTCCCATTTTTGCTGTGGGGAATCTTCCTGCGCACCGTGGTCGGTCTGCACGCCACGTGGCTCGTGAATTCGGCAACGCACGTGTGGGGTTCCCGCCGGTTTGCCACTCACGATCATTCGACGAATAACTGGTGGGTCGCGCTGCTGACTTTTGGCGAAGGCTGGCATAACAATCATCACGCGCATCCGACTTCGGCGCGCCACGGGCTTCGATGGTACGAAGTTGATCTGAACTGGTATGGTATTTGGACGCTGAAAAAGCTTGGCCTGGCGCGGCAGATTCGCAGAGCGAAGACGGCGGTATTGCCGGGCGCGATCGCGGCCGCCGACATTGTTCCGGCCGCACCACAGAGCGATTTGCTCTCCGCCTAGAAGTGAACCTGAAGTGGTGCGGCGCTCGCCATTGCCGCACCGGTATCCACGCGTCAATCCACTGGAATTCAAATGAAGAGCCAGAATTTCGTGTGTTCGCGTGAAACTGCGAAAGCGATGCGCACGTCTCAGAGCATGTTCCCTGACAGGAAAAATCCCGCGAGGCGGAAGGCAGAAAAAAACGCCTGCGCGATCGGAAAGGATGCCATGAGAATAAACCGCATTATTGTTGGAGCGGTGGCGATTTTCGTCACGTCATTTATTACCGCGGCGCAGCAGAGGCGCCCGGGAGACCAGCAGCGCCCAGGACAGCGTGCGATCCCTGCGATGACACAGCCGCAAACCGAGGAACAGAGTGAAAAGGCTCCGGTGCACCATCCGCCTCCACCGCCGCCGGTGGAAAAGACGGAAGTGACGCATCACAGCGCGCGCGTCGGCGGGCAGGAAATCAATTACACGGCCACAGCGGGCACGTACGTGATCAAGGACGATCAAGGCAATCCGAAGGCGACTTTCTTCTACGTGGCGTACACGAAAGACGGTTTGCCGGA
>DATEHB010000142.1:0-25909 GCA_035279805.1 Candidatus Acidiferrales bacterium | reverse complement strand
GTCGACCGAACGGCTGAGTTCGTCCCACCCGGCATGAATGTATTCAAGGACTTTGCTGAATGGTGACGCCTTTGCAGCCATACGGGATTGTTCGCTAAGAGATTCAGATGCCAGCATACACCGGGCGACACACTTCGGGATGGCCGTCTTAGAGAACACATTTTGCGCCGCCAAGATCGCCAGCACCACAGCACAACAGGACGCGTGGCATTTGGCGCGAGGTATCATCTGCATTGACTGGAGCGGGAGAAGGGAATCGAATTTTACCACCATTCACTAAGTCTTGTTGATTCCGTTGCTCTTCCATCTCCCGCACCCTAGATTATGGTCTCAAACAGGGTGGTTTTGGACTCATTTTGGACTCAAAAATCGTGGTTACGTTTGTGAAATGCGAAATCGAATATGCGCTTTGCTCGCGCGCAGCAACTTTAGGGATTCGTGATAGTGTTTCATGGCTTCCTTGATAGCGTCCGGGAACTTTGCGTCACAAGCGGAGCAAAACTGCGGAGCAACATCGCTGGTCTCGATTTGAAACGTCACACTACCATCGCACTCGTTACATTCGATCTCCATCTTCTTCAGGTCATCCAGTCCAACCACGATTTCTTTTGTTGGCATCCGAACCTCCAGGCGACGGTTATATCACGCTGCTCATTAAACATCCGTTTGTTGAGCGGCAAAAATTCACTTTGCGGACGGCGGAACTACGAGACTTGCGGGAGCAGGATTTTCAGGGTTTATTGAGCGGCAGTGCTCAAAAAGTCGAAGCAGGTTTTTTCAGCGGCTACGGGCGATTCGCTTGGCGGTCGCGGCGGCGATGCCTAGTTCACGACCGATCTTGCGCCACGAGCCGCCAGAACGCCGCAGACTGGCTATCTTACGCGCATCCACGGTTACTTTAGGGCGGCCAAGCACCTTGCCGCGCGCCCGCGCAGCCGCCAAGCCTGATTTGACGCGCTCCTGAATCAGCGACCGCTCGAACTGTGCCATCGCCGCGATAACGTGAAACATTAACCTGCCGGAAGGCGTGGTCAAATCGAGATTGTCCCGCAAGGCAATGAACGCAACTCCGAGGCTTTCGAGTTCATCCAGCGCGTTGACCAAGTGTTTGAGTGACCGCCCGAACCGATCCAGTTTCCAGCACAGGATTGCATCGAGCTTGCTCGTCCGCGCCGCGTTTATCATGGCATCTAGTTGTGGACGCCGATCTTTCGAGCCGGAAACGCCGACATCCACGAACTCACCGGCAATCGCCCATCCGCGCTTACCCGCGAACTCGCGCAACTCTGCCATTTGCATCTCTGGATTTTGCCCGTGCGCTGTGCTCACGCGACCGTACAAAGCAACCCGCATCAGCGGCACCCACGCAAAACGAAAAACAAAACGACGGCGCAGCCGAGCACGAAAAGTTTGATTGCGAGAATACGGCGGGGCGTCACCGCCCCACCTCGATTTCTACGCGCTCGTTTTTGTCGGGCTTGGTTGCTGCCAGAACGCGAGCGGCATATTGCGCGCCAAGCTCACGCTCGCAAACGTGTTTCCAACTTACGTTGCGTCGTTCGGACACGCGGATGGATGCGCTGAGTGGGCCGCTTTCAATCTCCGCGCCTGACTTCAACGCGGCGAGAACTTCGACTTCGGTTTCCGCAAGTTCCGCTTTGAGTGATTCGATTGTGGACCGGCAAAACTGGAGATTGGCAAGCGTGGATTGCGTTACGGTTTGCGCCTTGCTTGGTGCGGGGAATTGAACTACTTTTGCGATAGCCATCTGAATCCTCCTGTCAGGATTTGGTTTGGTTAGGGGCGTCGCGGTGCTGATACACCGTGGCGTCCCGCTTACTGCTTTTCTTGATGCTTCAGATACAGGGTGACTGCACGCCGAAGTAGCTCGGCAAGCGGCGCACCAGTTTTTGCCGATAGCCGCTCCAATGCCTTCCGGTCTGCTTCGTCGATGTAGAACACCGTGCGTATCTTTTTCATGGTCTAAGTGTACACAGTATGGCACACTATGTCAAGTCTTTTTTTGCAGAAATTCACTTTCCGAACGGCGGGCGTTAACTCTGACGATACCTATTAACCATCTCGACATATCGGAATCGCTCGGCGGGCAAAAAGTGTTGTATGTTTACAACAATTTTGTATGTCTTTTGTTTGCAGCGGCGTTTTCCGAATATATTTTTCGACAAAAAATGTCGGAGAGCCGTAAGTGTCGAGTTTCCAACGCGCGTTGACTTAGCCCGTGCCCCTCTAGCCGCCATCTATGAGGACGACAACCTCACGCTCACTGACACTGGGTGATCAAGAAACGAGAGAAATGCAAACCGCGAACATTCCCAAGTTTCCTTCCAAAAAGTTTCAGCGTCCTCGTCAAACGCTGAATGTCGCGCTGCATCTCTCAGGGGCTGCCAAAAACGGCAGCCCCCCTCGTTTCCCTAACGAGAGGACAAGAGATGCAAAAACCAAATGAAAAATCCAAAGTCCGAAAGAAACTGCGCGAGAGGAGTCCCTTCATTTGCTTTCGGCTTGCAAAAAAACTTCGCGGGCTGGCTCCCGCTGAGGTCGCCGTGTTAGCGGCCATCTGCGATCATGCCGGAACGCCGAGCGCTGTTTGTACCGCGAGACTGGACACGCTCGCGCGCGAGACTGGACACGCAGTCCGCAAGTTGCAATACGGTTTGCACGGACGTGGCAAAGATGGCAAAGATTTCGTTGGAATCTGCGCGCGTCAGCTCGTAGTCGCTGTTAACGATAAAACCAAAGGCGGCAGGCACCAGGCCACTCATTGGAAGCCAGTGCTGGAAAACTTTTTGCCACTTTTGCCCGACGAAGACGCAAAGCATCTATCGGAGTTTCTCGAAAGGGTGCACAAAAAGGGTGCACAAGATACTGCGAAAGGGTGCACAGACGTAGAAGAAAGGGTGCACAACGACGAGCAAAAGGGTGCACAGGATGCCGAGAAAGGGTGCGTATACGCAGACAAGCTCTTAATCCTAACTCTTCAAGAGAACTCTCCATCCAACCTCTGCGAAAAGATCGGATGGCTGGAACGGATTTTCATGGAAAGGCAAGGCCGTGCGCTCGGCTGTTCGGAAAGTGAACAGGCCGTGCTGACCGAGACGGTCAACGGATATGCCGCCGAGATCGTGCGCGCCGCCTTCCTCGCGTGGCTAGGTCGACCGCAAGGATTCGCGGGGCTGAGTCACCCGGCGGCTATCCTTGTCAAAGAGTTTCAGGCGTACCTCGAAATAGCGGAACAGAATGCAAAGCAAGCCGCAGAGGTTGAGGCATACGTCCGGTCCGAGGTTGCGAGAGTCAAGCGCGAAAATGCCGCGCAAGCACAGGCAGAGGGTGAGGAAATCGCGGCGTCGGAGCGCGCGGCGCGTGCACTTGGACTGGCATAGACCTCTTCCCATCGGAACGCCGCAGCCAAGATCGGAAGTGTTACAATCTGTAACATACAAAGCCGGTTAGTTTGTCAAAGCCACGAAACGGCACGTTCCGCTTTTGAGCGAAAGGAATCAAATGTTCCGAAAAATCAAGAAGTATATCGCAAAGTTTTTCGCTGAGACGCCACCTGTTCAGAAGGCGGAAGTCTGGATAGACATTAAGCCGTTGCCCACGATCAAGCCGTTTGAGCCATATGCGAAAGAATCAGAAACGTGGGTAACGACGGCCAACGGAACAACCGTCAAGGTTTAACGAGTTTGTCGCGCTCGCCGCGCACACCGGCAAGCGTTGACACCGCTGGGATACGAAGCGGTGCGCGGGACATCGTGTCGGGCGGCCCTTCACCGCCCCTCTTCCACAACCCGCGCTGATTTTTGTTGAAGTACGTCGAGCGCCAACGACGCAAAATAATCGCGCAGGCACGCCCGCCGCCAAGTGCAGGCAAAAAAGTGAGAAAAACAATGCCAGTTTCAGTCGATCTAGATTCTGTTTCTCGTATTCGTCAGGCCGTGCTAAGCGGCGTGTCAAAGCGCACAGAAAAAGCTACGCCCGCAGGCTTGTGCAAACTTCTTCGCGGCCAATGTGCCCGCGCGGGACGCACGTTGAACCCAGCAACGGCGAGCGCTGATATAATGTACGCGCAGCGCGCCCTCGACACACAGAGCGGGAGCGGCGCGAACTTGGTTCCGCAGGAAGTCAACGATTTTATAGTTGCGCTTACGCAAAACTATTCCGCACTCCTCGCGTCAAATCCCCGTGAATGGACATTTTCGCCCCGAACGAAAAAGACAAAGCTGGTCGATCCGACGGGGGGTCTGACCACGCAGTACGCGAATACCGACGCTGGGCAAATGAGCCTTAGCGATCCGGTGCTTGGTTCGCTCACTTTCGACTTGAAAGTACGCGGAACGTTGACGCAAATCAGTAACGAACTTTTGGCGGTTTCACACCCCAAGGCCGACATATTGATTGGCCAAATGGTTGCGCTAGCCTTTGCCCAAGATTTCGACGCTGCCTTTTTTGGCAGCTCGCAACTGCCGAATGCTCCGCTAAATCTGCTGGAGAGTCCGAACATCGTCACGATAAACCAAGCGGGTGCTTCCCTTGCGTTTTCCGATCTGCTCGCGCTCGTTAAGAGCGTGGTCGCTGGCGGCATCGTTAAAAACGGCCCTTATTGTTTTTTTGCGTCACCACACGTGTTTTGTGATCTGTTGCTCCCGATGACGAACGCGGGAGGCTATCCCGTGGTTGATCTCAACAGCACGAATGCGGCAGATGCGAACTCCGGCGTCTTGCATTTCAAGATGCTGGGTTTCGATCTTTTTGTCAGTGCGGGCGTCCCAAACAATATGGGGGCAAGCACAAATCAGTCATACATCGCGTTCGGCGCGCCATCGCATTCCTTCAACTTGATTTCGATGCCCTACGGCATTGAGTCAGCGCAAAACGGCGTAGGTTTCGATACGAACTCGACGCAAGTTCGCGGCATACATCAATGGGACATTCAGATTAGCCCCGGCGTCGCCGTGCTCGAAAACGTTAAATAAAAGATTTCCTCGCCTAAGACAGCGAAGAAAAACTGAGAATGCGCGCGCGGCGCTTTCACGTGGGGTGTCGCGCTCGCGCTCAGAACAGGTGAAAAAAATATGAAGCCGAAGCCCCAGAGGTTTATTTGTGGGACGTGCAAGAATGAAACAACGATTATGGGCGCTAACCACTCCGCGCGCCCGCCACTCTGCGAAGGTTGCGGAAAACTTATGCAGCGAATCAAAACCGCTGCAAGCGAAGCGGAAGAACTGACGCGACTATTCAATCTGCTGAACCCGAAACGCGGTGTAGCGTGACGGGTGCTGCCGTTTTTTGGAATCCGGGAAGGTGCGTCGGCAAGGTGCGCGGCGACGACGGTCGTCTGCACTACGTTCTGCGCCGCGACATCGCCGAGGACGAAGTTGGAAACATTTTTTTAGTTAAGGGCGAACCGGTTGAGTTCGAGCTTGGCCACGACCGGCAAGGCAGGCCCGCCGCAGTGCGTGTTAGGCCCTTGTGGCGGGAACACATCGACCTCGAAACTTACGCGGGCGAACTTTGCGTCACGAACGAAGACGCAAGATACGCAACGCGCCCGATGGGTGGCTCCGTGCTTCTGCGCGGCGGAACATTTTTCGCTGACCAAGTTCTGCTCGTCACGAAGTTCGGGCCGCCGATTCGTCCCGGCCAGGCATGGATTGCCGTTGATCCGCAGATTGTCGCCGATTCGGTTGCGGAATACGAGGCACAAGAATGCAAAAAGTAGCCTGCACCGGATGCAGTGGCGGAAAAAAGCAAGGCAATCTCGAAATCTTATGCTCAAACTGCTTGCGACGTTTTAACGACGCCGAACGCTTGCAAAGTATCGCGCATTGGAAGCGTGATCCGCGCACGTGGGCAAGGCAGAAACGCGGACGCGCGGATCGCTCCGTCGAAATCTCGCTGGAGAATGGCGCGGCTGCTCAATAAACCTCATCAAAAATCCGCAAAGTGAACAGCCGAAACAAAGGGCTTACGGCCCCTGAATAATCGCGCAAAAAACAAGTGTTTTATGAGCGCCCGTTGATCTGCCAGACGTTGCCTGTCCGGTTGGCGCGAAACAAGAAACGGTCGATTACTTCCTTGCACGTTTGACGCGCTGGAAAACACTGGCCGCCGTGCCCCTCTAGCCGCCATCTATGGAGCCGCAAGTTCCGCGAGAAACCCTGTGACGCTGCAAAAAAAGTTCTTCCCCCAAGTTCCCGCGTCATCCAACGCGGGCAGCCGTCACAGGCTACGGGCTGTCGCTAAAAACGGCAGCCCACTCGCACCCCCAAAGCGAGGAAGCAAGCATGACGGAAAAATCCCCCGAAACAGATTTAACACAATGCCCGCCCGAACTGCGCGCGCTTGATCCTAATGCCGAAAAACTTTGGCTTGTGTTTTTGCGCCGCACAGGAATCTCCATGTCGCACGACCGCAAGCGCGTCATCGACAATGGAAGTCACCGCGCGCTTATCATTCGCAGTTTCGGAATCCCGTCGTTGAATCAGCGATTGTCCGCCGCGAAAACCGAACGCGAACGTGCGCGCGTATGGTGGCGCGAAGCTGCTGCGTGCTCCGCCGGTGACACGATTCCTGATTTGACCGCTGATGCCCTGTTCGCGCTCAATCCATTTATCGTGACGCCCGAACTCAGATATGCCGATCCGCGCGGAGCTAGGCTCGCGCAGCACGCCCGCGACGTTAAAGCCAGCCGTGGCCGCCCTACGAAATCGTCCGACGAAAAACGCGAAACCGCCGCGCAGAGGCAGCGTAAGTATCGCGCCGAGAAACGCGATTTTGTCACGCTTTATTCACCCCCTATGGAAACGGCCACTTTTTTTCAAAAGCCTATTAAAGCGTGACAGCGGCTCAACAAATTAAAAGACTTACGGAAAGCAAAAAACGAGTCCTAACCTCGAAGCAAACCCGGCGCATCCGGTGCGGTCGAATCGGCGATGCGGAACGATCAACGCCGAAACCCACAGCACGAAAATCCGAAAATAAGAAGGTGCGCTGTGGCGACGTGTCCGCAAGTGATTGACGCGAGTGCTATGATTCACGCCGAGCAACGGAACAACGAGCGGAACGGAGGCTCGTTGGCTCGGAAACGGTTTCAGACAGGAAGTCTATTGCTTCGCAACAAAACATGGACGGCTCGATGGCGCGAGGACGTAATCGAAACCGATGGTGTTGTGCGGCGCATCCGCAAAGCACAGGCCATTGGCACGCTTGCTGAGTTGCCCACCAAAAAACTGGCACGTCGCCGTCTGGAAGTCATGCTTGCGCGCGTCAACTCAACCGGCTATCGTCCCGGTCGTGTTGCCACGCTTGCACAGTTTTCGGAGCGATGGCGCGCTGAAGTCCTCACGCAGCGCAAACCCTCAACCGTGATGGCAGCGGAAGGACATCTATCGAAACACATTTTGCCTGAGCTTGGACAGGTGCGGTTGGATGACCTCTCTGTCGAACGCCAGCAAGTGTTTGTTTCGCGTCTTTCCGCGAAGGTAGGTCGCAAGACACTGCTCAACATTTTGGGAACCTTGAGCAGCATTCTTTCGACCGCGATCTCGTGGGGCTACATCTGCGAAGGAATCAATCGGCAAAAACTTGCGTTGCCACGCCGAACGGAAAAAGTACGGAGCCGATTTTTCACAGCCGACGAAATCCGCCGGATCGTGAAAGCAGCGCCGGAGCCGCTCGGCACTATTTGCTTTCTGGCGGCAATGTCAGGAATGCGCGAAGGCGAGCTATTCGGATTGAAAGTTTCCGATCTCGACTTCGAGCACAAGCTGATTCACGTTCGCCGGTCTGTGTGGCGTGGCAAGATTCAATCGCCGAAAAGCGAGTCTAGCGTGCGAGCACTTCACATGCCGGAACCGCTTGCGTTGCGACTGAAAACCTATTTGCAAACGTGGCGTCCGAACGCGCTCGGTTTGCTGTTCCCGTCGCGTCGCGGCACGCCGATAAATCCAAACCACGTTGTCCCACGAAAACTGCATCCACTTCTCGACAAGCTCCGTATCGAGCGCGCCGGTTTCCACGCTTTCCGGCACTCGCATAGTTCGCTGCTTGTCGAAACTGGTGCGGCGGTGACGGTCGCGCAAGCACAACTTGGACACAGCGATTTGTCCACGACGCTTCGCACGTACACTCACGTTATGCCGCAAAGTCAGCGCGATGCAGTTGACCGTTTGGCCGTGATTTTGGACTCAAATGGACTCAAAACAGAAGTTAACTTGTTGAATTGATTGGAGCGGGAGAAGGGAATCGAACCCTCATTTCTAGCTTGGGAAGCTAGCGTTCTGCCACTGAACCACTCCCGCGCTTCTTTCTAGCTCGCTGATTATACTAGCCTAAGCAAGTGCAAGTACAGACCGCTCATTTTCCATTTTTTCCAATTCGGGTCTGCGAGACCAAGAACGCGTAGAACTTTAGCGGGCGAGGCGGGCCTAATATGAAAAAGTCAATCTACAACTACTGAGGCATCACAGCTTCTTACCCCTTGCGGGCTGGCCCCGGAGAAGGAAAGTCTTTGGATATTTCCCTTCACCACAGACCTTAAAGGACCCGAAGTCCTTATACCAAGCGTGTCAGGCGCATCCGGCCCTGATTCACGCCACAATTTCAATTGATACAAATCCTCAACGCTGATCTTGCGATCCCTAAGCCGTTCAAACAGGTGGTCTCGCAAAGCAGGTGCAAATCCGCCCACTGAATCTTGGGCATCTATTCTCCGAACGTCATGCGGGCCAGTTCTTCTTTAATGCGTTTGCGCTCGGCAGGGTCTGCGGAAACGCTCAACTGGTCTGCCAGTTCGAAGAATTTGGTTTTTTCCGATTCTTTCGACTCGATTCCACTCTCGATCAGTTCGACCAGCACGCGGTTTGTGCTCGTGTGTTGATTCTTCGCCAGTGTTCGCACCCGGCGAGCCAGCCGGGAAGGAAGCGATACGCTTTGGCGCACTGGTTTTTCGGCGGTTGTCATGACGAAAGTATACACCAGAATGCACCATTTCGCACCATAAAGTGTCGGACGATAGTAGTTCATTGTGATTTCAGCGGGCAAATCACCGCAAGACCAATCCCGGCGATGTGGCGATATTTCATGTGCGCCCTCCGAAAGCGAAGATAACGCACTTGGGACGCAAGAGCCTATCGTAACTCTGATGGTCGAGCAGGCTCAATTCATGGCGTGATGCTAGCGATGCGGCGTTCGAGAGCTGCTGCGGCGAAGTAGGCGCAGCGCGTGGATTCGCGTTCCGTCCAGCCTCGCGCGATGGGGGCGAGTCGCGCTACCGACATATCAATCATTGAGATGATTCGAAAGTAGGCGAAAACAATCCGCAAGTGCCATTTGTCAGCGCCCGGGTTCGGGGCGATGCGCAGAAGCGCGCACAAGCGCCCGAATTGTCCGCCTCGAATTTCGCCGGGTTCAAGGCCGATAACTTCACGAGTGGCAAACGAAAGCTCGACTGTGGCATATGTCGCCAGAATTGAACGACAATATGACAAGAAGAAGCGCACGAGCGCGACTGCCGAGAACATGAGCATGAGTACAGGGATCATAAGGTTCCGCCGACTGTAACTGCAAGCGCGCGGCCATATTCGGTGTGGACAGCCACGCGGCGGAGTACTACGAAAACTTTTCATTGTCCTTCAGCCAACCTTCACGTATCCAACGGGACCTCGCAAGCGTACAAGAATTGACTGGTACTTAATCAGCGAAATACTCCCGTGCGTGTTTGCACCGGACTGAAACGCATAATCCACATCGGCGCACTACAGTTATGTCGAGTGCCCCCGTGACCAACATATTTTTTTTCGCTTTTCGACGCGAAAGTATTAGGATTGCCCGCTCGCACTATAATCGGTGCATTTTAGGGAGGAATTCAGCATGCTGGCTCGCCGCAATTTGATTACGGTTATGTTCGGCTTACTCGCATTAGTGCTTTTGGGAGCATCCGTATTATCCGCACAGACGCTCGACAAAGGCACGTGGTCCGGAATCAAATGGCGGTCGATCGGGCCATATCGCGGCGGACGCGTGGAAACCGTCGCCGGAATTCCGGGCAATCCGGACGTTTATTATTTTGGCGCGGTGACGGGGGGCGTGTGGAAGACGACGGACGCGGGACGAAGCTGGCGGCCCATGTTCGACAAAGAGCCGATTGCGTCGATCGGCGCGATTGCAGTGGATCCTCAGGATGCGAATGTGATTTATGCCGGGACCGGTGAGCCGTGCCTGCGCGGGAATATTTCTTTCGGCAATGGCGTGTACAAGTCGACGGATGGTGGTGAGACGTGGACGCATCTTGGGCTGGATGATACGCGGCACATCTCGAAAGTGCTGGTTGACCCGAAGGATCCGAATACGGTTTTCGTTGCGGCAATCGGCCATGCGTTTGGGCCGAATGAAGAGCGCGGCGTATTTCGCTCGACGGACGCAGGGAAGACCTGGCAGAGAGTCCTATATAAGGATGACAAAACAGGCGCCGTGGATTTGGTTTTCGATCCGGCGAATTCACACATTCTCTATGCAGCGATGTATCAGGAGATTCGCACGCCGTCGAGCTTCACGAGCGGGGGCCCGGGCAGCGGAATTTATAAATCCGAAGACGGCGGCACAACGTGGAAACAACTTACGGGGCACGGATTGCCGGAGGGAATTTACGGACGCATCGGTTTGGCAGTGGGAGCTGATTCGGATCGCGTCTATGCGTTGATCGAGGCGAAGAAGGGCGGTCTATACCGTTCGGACGACGCGGGAAAAACTTGGGAGTTTATTAACGGCGACCAAAGATTTTTGCAACGCGCGTGGTACTACATGCACATTTTCGCAGACCCGAAAGCGACAGACACAATTTACATCTTGAATACTGGAACGTACCGCTCAACCGATGGCGGCATGCACTTCGCGCCGATTGCCGCGCCGCACGGGGATGATCACGCGTTCTGGATCGATCCGCAGAATCCAAAGCGGCTGATCGAGGGCAACGACGGCGGTGCAACGATTTCGGTGAATGGCGGCAAGACATGGACGGCGGAGGACAATCAGCCGACGGCGCAGTTTTATCACGTCAGCGTCGACAATCGGTTTTTGTATTACGTGTACGGAGCGCAGCAGGATAACTCGACGGTGGCGATTGCGAGCCGTACGGATCACGGTCTGATTACGGACAAGGACTGGTACGACGTAGCAGGCGGCGAGAGCGGATACATCGTCGCGGACCCCAAAGATCCTGACATCGTCTACGCCGGCGGGAACTGGGGAATTATCACGCGGCTCGACCGGCACACAGGGCAAACGCAGGATGTGACCGTGTGGCCGGTGAATCCGAGCGGTTACAGCGCAGGTGAGTTACCGCACCGGTTCCAGTGGACAGCTCCGATTGCGATTTCTCCATTCGACTCGAATACTGTGTACATCGGCGGCGAGAAACTCTTCAAGACGACTGACGGCGGAATGAATTGGACGGCCATCAGCCCGGACCTGACGCGAAACGATAAGAGCAAGCAATTGCCTTCGGGCGGCCCGTTGACGATCGACGAAACCAGCGTGGAATATTACGACACGATTTTTTCCGTCGTGGAATCCCCTTTGGAGCGGGGATTGATTTGGGTCGGCAGCGATGATGGGCTGGTTCACGTCACGCGCGACGGCGGCAAGACGTGGAGCGATGTAACCCCCAAGGGAATGCCAGAATGGGAGCGGATCGGTTTGATCGCTGCTTCGCCCTTCGCCGCAGGAACGGCGTACGTGGCGGCGGACCGGCACCGCCTGGATGATTTTCATCCGTATGTTTATAAGACCACCGACTACGGGAAGACGTGGACGGCGATCACGGCTGGTCTGCCGCAGGCGGGGAGCTACGTTCACGCGGTGACTGCCGATCCGGTGCGCAAAGGGCTGCTGTATTGCGGCACGGAGACGGGGATTTTCGTTTCCTTCGACGATGGCGCGAAGTGGCAGCCCTTGGAATTGAACATGCCAACTGTGCCGGTGACGGACATGGTGGTGAAGAATGACGACCTTGTGATTGCGACGAAGGGACGTTCGTTCTGGATACTGGATGATCTGTCGCCATTGCGCGAGTGGAATGGTGAGATGGCCAACGATGCTGCGCATCTCTTCCGCCCACGCGTGGCGTGGCGGACGCGGCTCGGCTCGGCGAATCCGCGAAACTTCGCGTGGGATGGGCAGAATGCTCCGGACGGCGCGGTGATGAATTATTATCTGAAGGCGGAGCCGAAAGACAAAGAAAACGTAACGCTGGAAATTTTGGACAGCGCGGGTAAGGTCGTTCGCAAGTACACAAGCGAATCCAAGAAAAAAGACGAGCAGCCTTCGGAAGCGGGCGACGAATTCAATCCGGCCGAAGCGATTCCGGCTAAGGCAGGGATGAACCGGTTCGTTTGGGATTTGCGTTACGAGAAGCCGACGTTGATTCCGGGCCAAGTGTGGGACAGCGCGGATATGCCGAAGGGACCGCTCGCGCTGCCGGGAACGTACCAAGTGCGGTTGATGGCTGACGGGAAAACGTTCAACGAACCGCTGACGGTGAAACTTGATCCGCGGGTCAAGAATGCGCCAGAAGATTTGCAGAAGGAATTCGATTTGTCGCTCAAGATTCGCGATGAGATTTCGCTTGCGGATGAAACCGTGAACGAAATGAATTCCGTGAAGACGCAAATCGCGGCGTTGCGCAAGCGGCTTGGCTCGAACGCGCGGTACAAACTGATCCTCGACAGCGCCGATGCGATCGAAAAAAAGATGAAGCCGATTGACGATCAATTATGGCAAGGACAGATGAAGGCCAGCGAGGAAGACTTGAACTATCCCGATGAGATCAACGATCAGTTGAAAGGCATCGCGGAGTTCATGGAAGGTTCAGACAACGCGCCGACCGCTGCCGATTATGCGGCGTACGCGGACCTGAGCGGCAAGGTCGCAAAATTCGTTGCGCAATGGAAAGAAATCAAAACGAAAGATCTGGCAGCGCTGAACGAACAAATCCAGCGGGCGAATATTCCGGCGATTGCTGCGATGCCGCCGTCAGACACGCCGAAATAGCAACGCTTCAAATGGAACACTTTTACGATTTCGAGTGACGCGGAGGAGTCTTATTACCACAAGGCTGTCCGAATGCTGGGCGGTTACACGGCGTCGGGGCGATGATGGCGAGTTCTCGGGCGGCCCGACTGGCTGGAGTATGGCGCCGCGCCAGATGAGACGGCCGAAGGAACTCTCTGCACGCCGCTCTGCGGTCGGGGCGTCATCGGCGTTACCGGCAAAGGTGGCGTGCTCGTGACACTGCTCGGCGGCAATTGCATATAGAGTTTGTGCAGTTCGGCGGGCGTCATCGCCCCTTGACGAAGCCGGACCGCTGTGACAGAGCCGTCGGGCGCTGGTTTTGTGATTGCCCAGACGGTATCTCCCGCCTTCATTGCTTTAACATTGAGCGCCCGACCTTTTTCCCCGACATAGTTCGTTTGCGGGCCGATCGTTGCAACGACGGTCAGCTGAGTTGGGCGCATCAGGACAACCTGACGCTTCTGCAGATCGACTGACGATATGATAAAAAATTCTTCTCCCTGGGCGTTCTTGGGATGCGCCTGCGCCCAGGCTGGCATGGAAAGAACCACAGTGAGGAGAATGGCAAAGGCAACCAGTGTAAATCTATAAATTCTATTCATATCGGAGGGCCTCAATGGGATCCAAGTGTGCGGCGCGGCGCGCCGGATAATAACCGAAGAAAATTCCCACAGCTGCGGAGAATATGACGGCGATGACGATCGAAGACGGAGACACGAGCGTTGGCCAGTGAAAAGCGCGAGCGATGGACAGCGAGCCGACAACCCCTAAAACAATGCCGAAGCTGCCTCCAAGAAGGC
Source organism: Candidatus Acidiferrales bacterium (assembly GCA_035279805.1). GTDB lineage: Bacteria > Acidobacteriota > Terriglobia > Acidiferrales > UBA7541 > DAHUXN01. The sequence continues at coordinate 12,020 of DATEHB010000142.1, read as the reverse complement.
TGAGTACGATGGCTTCGCTCAGGAATTGCCCCTGCACGTCGGATTCAGTGGCGCCGACGGCCATGCGTACACCGATTTCGCGGGTGCGTTCGGTGACGCTGACCAACATGATATTCATGATGCCGATGCCGCCCACAAGCAAGGAAACGGACGCGATGCTCGCCAAAAGAATCGTCATGACCTGGCTTGACTGCGCTTGAGCCTGGGCAAAATCCGTGGGGCTGCGAATAATGAAATCGTTCTCTTCATTGGGCCGCAAATGATGCCGCTGGCGAAGAAGCGCCGTGATTTGGTCTTCGGCGGGCTGTATATCGTCCATCGAATCGGCGGACAACATCATGAAGTGAATCCAGTTAATGCCCGATAGTTTTTTCTGCACAGTGGTGTACGGCATCAAAATGGTGTCGTCCTCGTCGCCGCCGAAGGGTGAACTGCCCTTGGTGGCGAGTACGCCCACAACCTGAAAAGGCAAATTCGAGATGCGAACGGTCTTACCCACGGGATCATCGCCAGGAGCAAAGAGACTTTTTACGACGGTCTGCCCCAAAATACACACGTTGGACGCGACATCAACATCGCGTTGATTAAAAACGCTGCCTGCCGCAAGCGCCCAGTGTCGAATCTTGAGGTAATCGGAAGATACACCGCTCGTGTGTGTAAACCAATTGTTGGAGCCGTAAACGACCTGCGCGCCATAGCCGACGCTCGGCGAAACCCATTTGATAAATGGCACTTCTGCGAGGATGGCCTTGGCATCTCCTTCGTTCAGTGTCTTGGTAGCCTGGCTTCCCATATGGACGCCGCCTTTATTGATGCTGCCGGCGGAAATGAAAATAATATTGTCCCCCAGGCTCTTGATTTGGTCTTGAACCTGGTTGGATGCACCCTGGCCTATGGCGACAGTGCAGATTACGGCTCCTACGCCGATAATGATGCCGAGCATGGTGAGTATTGTGCGCATCTTATTGCGCGCCAACGCTCGCATCGACACTCGAAGGATTTCGCGAACTTCCAAGTGCTTACCGTCCTCGACCCGGGCCGCCAAACGGAGACCGAGTGCCGCTGGGGCTGCCTGTGCTTTGTTCCCCAGTGATGACCTGATCGCCCTGCTGCAGATTGCCTCCAAGAACAGCCGTGCTCGTGTAGTCGGTGAGTCCCGTCTGGATTGCAACTGGCACGGGATGCTTATTCACATCCAGCTTCCAGACCAACTGCCAGCCCCCCACGTGCGAGACAGTTGCTTGCCGCGGGATGTTGTACTGCTTATAAAGGGCTTGCAATTGCGACGGTGTCAACTGTGGCGTGAACGTGAGAGCAATATTCGGCACGAGCAGAACGTCATTCGCGTGTCCCGTCGGGATTGTGATGTATGCCGTTTCGCCAGGCAAGAGCTTGAGGTCAGGGTTCTCGAAGTCAATGATCGTGTTATATGTCACAACGTTTTGAACCGTGAAAGCGTTCAGGCGAACCGCGCTGACGCGGCCATGAAAAGACTCGGTGGGATACGCGTCGACTTGAAAGGTCGCCGGTTGCCCGACGTGAATCTGGCCCGTATCGGACTCATCGGTGGCTGCGTATACCTGCATCCGCGTCAGGTCTTGCGCGATTGTAAAAACCTGTGGGGCTTGCAAGGAAGCCGCGACCGATTGCCCTACTGTAACGTTTCTAGCGACCACTGTGCCATCAACAGGGGAAACGATGGTCGTATATTTCAAATTAGTCTCGGCCATCTTCAAATTGCCCTGGGCGGACTGGACCTGCGCCCTGGCTTGAGCGAGCTGGGCCTTCGTTTGATTGACTTGGGCCTCCGCTTGCGAGACAGAAGCGTTCGCGGCGATGAAGTTCGACTGCGTCTGGTCGTTCTGGTCGTGGGAAATGATGCCCTGTTGGGTAAGGTCCGCAACTCGCTTGGCATTCACTTGTGCGTATTGGGCGTTGGCTCTGAGTTTGGCGACATTAGCCTGGTCGGCCACGATGCTGGCCTCGATGTTTTGAACGTTGGCAACCGCGTTAGCCAGGTTGCCTCGAGCCGTGGTGACCTGTGCATCGTAGATTGTCGGATCGAGCTGCGCCAACACGTCGCCCGCGTGAACTTCCGTGTTGAAATCCGCGAAGATGTATTGCACGGTTCCGGAAACAAAAGAGCCCACTGGAACTGTAGTGAGCGGGTTGATCGTGCCCGTTGCCTGCACAACTGCGGTTATGTTACCGCGCTTAACTGGCATGTTGATGTAGCGGACGGCTGGCGTCCGGGTTTTCATCACATACCCAACTACGAGCAGCACGACAATGGCAATTCCAATAAGCCAGGTTAAGCCTTTATGTTTTTGATAGGATTCTCGGACGGGCATGTTTGGGTTCGTGACCTCGAAATTTTCTCAGAGTTGGGCGATTCCTTCGCGTCTGTTCACGCCGCTCCCACTATAAAAGACGCAACGGGAGCGCCTCTGGTTTCACCCGCCGAGGTTTGAACTTCACGTTGTCTTCAAACTTCGCCGGTGGCATCTCCCTATGCTACATTGGGCCGCCTGAATTGGCGATTAAGAGAGGGAAGCATTGTCCTATCGAGATTTGAGAGCGTTCCTCGGCCGGCTGGAGCGCGAAGGCGAGTTAAAACGAATCAGCGCGGAAGTGGATCCGGTACTAGAAATCACGGAAATCACCGACCGCGTGACGAAAGCCGGCGGTCCCGCCCTGCTTTTTGAACGACCGAAGGGGTCAACCGTACCCGTTGTCATCAATTTGTTGGGGAGTGAACGGCGCGTGAATCTCGCGCTCGACGTTGACGACATCAGTCAGGTCGCCGACCGCGTTCGATCGTTCCTTGACGTGCAGACGCCGCAGGGTTTTCTCGACAAGGTGAAGATGTTGCCGAAACTGGCGGAGCTGGGTTCGTTCTTTCCGAAGACGGTGAAGTCGGGTGCATGCAAAGAAGTGGTTCGGAAGGACGATTTCTCGCTGTCATTTTTCCCAATACTGAAATGCTGGCCGCAGGACGGTGGGCGTTACATCACTTGGCCCATGGTCATCACGAAGAATCCGGAAACCGGGAAGCGAAACGTGGGGTGCTATCGGATGCAGGTGTTCGATGACCGCAGTACGGGGATGCATTGGCAAACGCAGAAGCATGGCGCGGAGCACTTTCGCAGCGCGCGAAGCCGCCAGGGTGCCGGGAGGCTTGAAGTGGCAGTTGCGATTGGCGCCGATCCCGCGACAGCGCTTGCAGGAATCCTCCCCGTGCCGCCGGGCCTGGACGAATTCATGTTCTCCGGCTTTCTGCGGCGCGAGGCAGTGGAGTTGGTACCCTGTGAAACCGTGGATCTGGAAGTACCCGCCAACGCCGAGATAGTGCTGGAAGGGTACGTGGATCTTTCTGAGGCGCGCACCGAAGGTCCATTTGGCGACCACACCGGCTTTTATTCCTTGGAAGGCGAATACCCTGTGTTTCATGTAACTTGCGTCACCCACCGGAGAGAGCCCCTTTACCTGACGACGATCGTTGGGCCGCCGGCGCAAGAAGATTTTTTCATGGGCCATGCGATTGAACGCATTTTCTTGCCCGTGATGAAGATGCAGTATCCGGAGATCGTAGACGTCGCCATGCCCGCGGAAGGCATCTTCCAGAACCTAATGATCGTAGCGATTCGAAAAACGTACCCCGGTCAGGCACGAAAAATCATGAACGCTATCTGGTCTCTGGGACAGGCCATGTTCACCAAAGTGATCGTGGTCGTGGACCACGACGTTGACATTCAGAATCCGCGGGAAGTTGTGTGGAAGACGCTATGCGCGATTGATCCGCAGCGCGATATTGAATTCGTCCTGGGCCCGGTTGATACGTTGGAACATGCGTCTCGCATGCAGGACTTCGGCTCGAAGATGGGCATTGACGGAACGCGGAAGTGGAAATCCGAAGGATTTGCGCGTCCATGGCCGGATGAGATTCGTATGGATGCCGCAACGAAATCGCGTGTGGACGCATTATGGCAATCTCTGAGAATTGACCTTTCACGTCCGCGGAAGTAACAAATCCTGCCCGGTCGAACAGGTTCCCTTTTCGCACGCTCCTCTCGAATGATTGTGGACTTCCTCCGCATCCTACTTTTTAATCTCAAAGTGCTCACGATTACCAACTGCACACCAGACGGGCACAGTTGCTTGACACTTGAATCGCCGGAATGACATAAGGGTACAGCAGTACTGTAACGCGGTTTTTCGAGGGGCGCTGCTGGTTCGACCGGGTGATCGAACACCAGCGAGTGTCATTTAACTGACAAATTGATTTGCCGTGGCGATGGTGGGCTTGCCAGCCGACATTGTTGGGTGATGCAAGTCCGCGAGCGAGGGGCGACACGATGTTCGGGATGGGGAAATCAAAATCTCTGATTGGTCTGGATATCGGGTCGAGCTCCGTAAAAGCGGTCGAACTCAAAAAGACCAAACAGGGTTACGAGCTCGTTAGTTTCGGGATTGAGCCGCTGGCCCAGGACACAGTGGTCGATGGCGCGATCATGGATGCACCCGCAGTTGCGGAGCGCATTAGCTCCATCTTCGATTCGCAAAAAATCAAAATCAAAGATGTAGCCACATCGGTTTCAGGGCACTCGGTCATCGTCAAGCGCGTACCCATGCCGCTGATGGCCGAAGATGAGCTGTACGACCGAATTCAAGCTGAAGCCAGCCAGCATATCCCCTTTGATATCGCGGACGTAAACCTGAGCCATCAACTTTTGGAGACGACGGACAGCCAGATGGACGTTTTGTTGGTCGCGGTGAAGAAAGACAAAATTCTGAACCACACGAACGTACTGGCACAGGCGGGAAAAACTCCCGTAGTGGTGGATATCGACGCGTTCGCATTGGAGAACTGCTTCGAGGTCAATTACGACCCCGATCCCGCGCAGGTGGTGGCGCTGCTCAATATTGGCGCGAGCGTCATGAATATCAATATCATCCGGGGCTGGACGCCGTTGTTCACGCGCGACGTTTCCGTTGGCGGGAATCAATACACCGACGCATTGCAGAAAGAGCTGGACCTGAATTACGAGGATGCGGAACGCCTGAAAATGGGCGGCACCCTTCCTGGAGTTACCGATGAGCAGCGCGCTTCAATCTTGCGCTCGGTCTCGGACATCCTGACGCTCGAAATCCAAAAGACTTTTGATTTTTTCCGCGCCACGGCGAGCGGTGAAAATATACGCCGCATTGTGGTGGCGGGGGGAACAGCGCGGGTTCCGGGACTGCTCGATCTGCTGCGAGAAGAATTTGGAATGCCGGTGGAAGAACTGTACCCGTTCCGGAAGATTGTTGTAAATCCGGGGCGGCACGACGAAGACAAAATTCGCGAAATGGCGCCGCGACTGGCGATTGCTGTGGGGCTGGCGCTAAGGAGTTTTGATACCCCATGATTCGGATCAACCTCCTCGGCCAGGAACGGCCAAAGACAACCGGGCCGTCGATTCCGCTCGAGTCTTCATTACGACTGGTGCTTTTCGCTGCCGCGGTTATTTTGGCTGTGGTGGTTCTGTTCGTGATGTATCACCAAAAGTCGGACGAACTCGCGAGCATCAATGCGCACATCAGCAGTTTGCAGTCCGAGCGTGCGCGGCTGCAAGAGACGAAGGCAGAAGTGGAAAGGTTCGAGCAGCAGAAGACGGTGCTCCAGCAGCGCATTAACGTGATCGAGACCTTGCAGGCCAACCGTTCGGGCGGACAGCAGTTGTTACAGATGGTCGCCAATACTGTTGGGCGCTCGGATTCTCTGTGGCTCACTTCACTGGAGCGCAAGGGCGACATGCTGAACATTACCGGCGAAGCCGCGTCGATTGACGCAATCGCGAACTTCATCACGCAGATGAAGCGTTCAGGGTATTTCGACAAAATTGAAATTCAGTCTGCGACCGAGAACGACATCGTAAAAGGGGCGCAGACGTATGGATTCATCATGTCAGCCCAAGTCAGCCAGTCGAAGCCGGTGGGTGGAATGACACCTGCAGCGCCGGCGCGGCCGGGAAAGAGCTAGGGAGGAGCAATGGCAACCTCGTTTCGCGAAATGTCGTGGCCCGTTCAGGCACTGGCGTTTCTATTCCTAGCGGTGGTCCTGGTTCTTGGCGGGCTGTACGTTCCCGGATCTCCTGTGCAAAGAGAACGCGTGGCCGTTGACGATGCCAACGCGCAGTTGAAGCCGCTCGAAGCTGAAGTTCAGACTTTGCGCGTATACCAGCAACGGCGCGTGGAGCTTCAAGGTGAGATGGAAGCGTTGCAAAAACAGCTTGCCACGCTGCAGGCAATTGTCCCGGAAAACAAGGAAGTGGACCAATTCATCGTTATGTTGCAAGGCGCAGCGTCGGGTTCGGGAGTGATGATCCGCAAAATCGAAACGCAGCCGGTTGTGACCAAGGAATACCACTACGAGATGCCATTTAAGGTTACAGCGGACGGTCCCTATTACTCAGTGTTGGACTTTTTCGCGCGGTTGGGACGGCTGTCCCGCATCATCAATGTCGGCGACCTGAAGTTGAGCGAGATCAAGGCTGCCGCTGGCGGAACGCAGTTTCGAATGGTACCAGGGTCAACGGTGAGCGGCGAATTCACGATAGTAACATTTTTCTCGAAGGCTGCTGACGAAGTCGCGGCAAGTACGAAGGCCGCAGCTCCGGGCGGAAAGCGTTAACCGGATGGGGCAGGGAGCTATGGAACGCGTGAAAATATTCGCACGAGCGATTGCGCTTTTGGGATTGCTGACCTGGTGCGTCTCTTTCTCCTGGGCGAGCCAGGGCCAAGGCCAGAAGCCGCCCGCGAAGACGCCGGGCGGGAGGGCTGCGGCGAGCACGCCTTCGTCCAAGCCGGCTGTGAGCCGCGAGCGGGACCCTTTTGCTGCGCTGATCCAGACGGGCCAGACGGGAGGGGGTCATTTGAACCTGCCCCCGGGGATTGCCGGGTTGCAGATTTCAACGTTGCGCATGGAAGGCATGGTTCGAACACCGGAGGGCATGGTTGCCGTGGTGGCGAATCCGGAAGACCGTGTCTATTTTTTGCACGACGGAGACCATCTGTATGACGGCGTCGTCGAGAAAATCGGTATGGACGACATTGTATTCCGTCAAGAAAGCAAAGATGCATTCGGCAGGGCAATGGAACGCGAAGTGAGCAAACGACTCTACCCGATAGCAGGAGACGAGCAATGAGCAAGATTTGGCGGCCGTTAGGGCTTGCCTGCCTGACGGCAGCGAGCCTACTAATTCCGACTGGCGCGCTCCGCGCGGATTCCGGAGCGTCGGTCAAGGTCACCTCCGCGGTTGGGCAGGGAGTAGTACGCCTCGACGCAAAAGCGAGCGGTCCATTCGATTACGAAGTCCATCATCCGAGCACAAATCTGTATTACATCGACCTTACCGGCGTAACGGCGACGGCGACAGATGCCACGCAGGTGCTGGGAACAGATATCGTCCGCAGTTACCGCCTCGAACAATATGAGTCGGGCACCAAGACGATTTCCCGGCTTGAAATTCTGCTTGGCGACGGAGCCACGCCAAAGGTCAGTCGCCAGGGTCGCAACGAATTGCACATTGTCGTTTCGAAGCACAGCCACCTCTCGGCGAATAAACAGACTTCAGCTTCTCCGCGCATGGTGAACGCAGCATTGCACGCCTCCGCGCCGATCAGCAAACCAGGCTTAGCGGCCATCCGCCAAATTTCAATTGCCAAAGACGGAGATGTCCCGGAGGTTCTGGTGCTGGGCTCGGGAACATTCAGCTATCATGAGCTTCGACTAAGCAATCCAGATCGTCTGGTGCTGGATTTCAACAGCGTGCACATTTCTGCGCCGAAAAAGACTCCGAGTGCCTTGGCGCCAATTCGTGAAGTTCGCGCCGGCCAATTTTCGCCGCAGGTTGCGCGCATAGTGATAGATTTGTCGACGAATGCCCCCTACCAGGTAAAGCATGTGGACGGCGGAATCGCGGTTGAATTTGCAGCCGCAAAGTCATCGGATACCAGCGCTTCATCAGAAGAGAAATCAACAGTCACTGACAACAGCGGAGTTGAAACCGGTTCAAGTTCTGCCCAGCCCCCCCAGCCTTCCGACGACGCGCAAACGGCATCGCAGAGTGCGGCGCCATCGTTTCCGAAAACGACCGCGCCCATGACCGCTTCGCCGACGACAGAACCGCCGAAGCCGGCAGGTTTCAATGCGCCTCTCGATCAGCGAACACAACAATCAGGGACGTCAGCGGCAACGCCACAGGTGACGCCGCCTGCAACGACTCCGGCAAATTTGCCGGCAGTGGCGCCCGCACAACAAGCTGTTGTTCCGGATCCGGCGTCAACGCAAAGCAACCCATTGCCGGCCCAGGCATCCTCGGTTGGCGCTGCTGCGCCCATCACGTCCCAGGAAGCCCAGACTGCGGGCGGCGCCCGATACAGCGGCGCGCCAATCTCCGTGAACTTGAAAAATGTTGATTTGCAGGATTTCTTCCGTCTGATTCACGAAATCAGCGGATTGAACGTAGTGGTGGATCCGGGAGTCAAGGGAACACTGACTTTGGTTCTCGATAATGTGCCGTGGGACCAGGCGCTCGACATCGTCCTGAAGAACAACGATCTCGATAAAGAACTGGACGGCAATGTGCTTCGCATCGCCACAAAAGCTACAGTCAAGAGGGAAGCAGACGAGTCGAAGGAACTGGCCAAATCCCAAGTTGAGGCTGCAGACCTCGTGACCACGACCCGTGTGCTGAGCTACGCGAAAGCGTCAGATCTTTCCGACACGATCAAGAAGTTTCTTTCGCCGCGCGGCGACGTACTGGCGGACGCGAGAACCAACACGTTGATCATCAGCGACATTCCGACGGTCATTCCACTGGTCGATAATCTGATCCGCGAACTCGACAAGCGCTCGCAACAGGTCGAGATTGAAGCGCGTGTCGTCGCAGCGAACCGCAACTTTGCGCGTGACCTCGGCTCGCAGTTTGCTTTCGCCGGCTCAGCGACCGGCGGTCGCAACCTGTTTGGTGGCGCGGGCGCTGTCGGAACAAGCCCAATCAGCCGCTTCGTTCCGCCGCTTCCAGCACCCCCGATCATTATCGGATCGACTCCGCCGACGGGCACGAGCTCGACAGCCGTGCAAATGCCGCTCGTGACGAATCTAGGCGCAGCGGTACCGACCAGCGGTGTGTCGTATGCTTTTTCTTCGGCGAATTTCGCCTTGGATTACATCATTTCCGCCGCCGAAGCAAAGGGCGTCGGCAAGCTGCTCTCGAAGCCGACGGAGATCACTCAGAATAACGAGCAGGTGACGATTAAACAGGGCACCAAGATTCCGATTCAGACGGTTATCAACAACACAATCTCCGTGCAGTTCGTGGACGCCGTGCTGGAGCTCCAAGTGACTCCGCAGATCACCGAGGCGGGCACAATCTTCATGAACATTCACGTTGAAAACACACAAATTGACCCAGCGATTCCGCGAATTCAGGGGATCCCGGCACTCGACACACAGTCGGAGGATACGAAAGTGCTGGTGAATGACGGCCAAACAATCAGAATCGGCGGGATTATCGTGTCAAACCAGCAAACGACGATTAGCGAAGTACCGTTCGTTGGAAGCATCCCGATCGTCGGACAGCTTTTCCGTCATACGTCGATCAGTACAAACTCTCAGGAGTTGCTCTTCTTCATCACTCCCCGTATTCTTCCCATGTAATCCGGGAAGCGGAGGGGAAGATCGCAACAACCAAGGCATCCGAACAGGCGGGGCGGACGAGACAGCCGTCCCGCCTTTCTTTCTTGCAGCAGTCGATGCAGGTGGACCGACTGGATGCATTCGTTGTTTCGCACGTTCCCAACATTTTCTATCTGACAGGATTTTCGGGAAGTGCTGGCATCCTCTTGATTACTGCGAACGGCGCGACTCTGTTTACCGACCCGCGCTACACGAATCAAAGCAAGCAGGAAGTAACAGCGGCGAAGATTAAGATCGTCCGGGGCCCGTTGCTTCAGGAAGCGGGCAAACAATCCAAGTCCTCACGACGGCGGCGCATTGGGTTTGAAACGGCCCACCTGACAGTTGCGGAGAAGGGCCTCCTTGGGAGTACGGTGGGACGGCAAGCCTCCTGGATTCCTTGGGACGGCAAGGTCGAAACGCTGCGGATGGTCAAGGACGAATGTGAGCTAGTTACAATGCGGGAGGCTGCGGACATTGCCTGCTCAGCATGGGAAGAGACTTTGCCGCTGGTGAGTCCCGGCGTATCTGAAATTGACCTCGCTGCCGAAATCGAATTCCGGATGAGGCGAAAAGGCGCTGCCGGTCCCGCTTTCGATACGATCATTGCTTCGGGCGAGCGAGGAGCGTGGCCGCATGCCCAGGCGAGCCGGAAGCTGGTGAAGAAAAACGAGTTGGTCGTGTTTGACCTCGGTGCTATACTCCGCGGCTATTCGAGCGATTTGACGCGTACGGTTTATGTGGGGCGGGCCACTCCGGAGATGCGCCGCTGGTACAGGGCCGTCCTCGAAGGGCAGCAGACTGCAAGGCAGGCTTTGCGTCCCGGAGTCACAGCGGAACAGGTGGATGCTGCGGCGCGGCGCGTCTTGAAGGAAGCCGGCCTCGAGAAAAAGTTCATTCACAGCACCGGCCACGGCCTGGGCCTTGAAGTTCATGAGGCGCCTCGGCTTGGGCGAGGGGATCGGTCGACACTGCGTGCCGGAGCTGTGGTAACCCTCGAACCGGGCGTATACATCGAAGGCACCGGCGGCATTCGCATCGAAGATGACGCCTTGGTGACGAACTCCGGCGCCGAATACTTGACCCACGCAAAGAGGGAGCTAATTGAAGTCTAATAAGGGCAAAGCAAAAAGGGGCGTGCGCCGTTCCGCGCCGGACTTGCGCGAAGTCTCTGAAATTCTCGAATTCATGGAGGCCCACAACCTCGATGAATTCGAATATGAAAATGGGGATGTCCGAATCCGCCTGCGGAAAGCACAATCGCATTCCAGCGCTCCGTTCCGCGCGATGCACTCAGCGCCCGAAATCGTCGTGGCCTATCCAGCAACCGCTTCGCCGGCCGCGCCGGAGCCGGCAGGTTCGGTGGCAGAGTCCAGCGGCGAAAACCTCCATGTCATCAAGTCTCCCATTGTGGGTACCTTCTATTCTTCACCGACTCCGGGAGCTGACCCGTTTGTTCGTCCCGGCGACCATGTGGACGCGGGGCGGGTTCTCTGCATCATTGAAGCCATGAAGCTGATGAACGAAATCGAGACGGACGTGGCGGGCGAAGTGATGCGCGTGTTCGTTGAGAATGGGCAGCCGGTGGAATATGGCGAGCCGCTATTCGCGATTCATCCCAGTCGGAAGCAGTAGCGCCCGCCCCTGTCTTTCAAGAGACGATGTTTCGCAAAATTCTAATCGCGAATCGCGGTGAAATCGCATTGCGCGTTTTGTGCGCGTGCCGGGAACTGAGAATCCCCACGGTCGCAGTGTATTCGGAGGCAGATCGTAACTCCTTGCACGTGCGGTTTGCAGACGAGGCGGTATGCATTGGTCCCGCGCGCTCCTCGGAGAGCTACCTCAACATTCCACACGTTATCAGCGCGGCAGAAATCACCAATGTCGACGCGATACATCCGGGATACGGTTTTCTTTCAGAAAACGCAAATTTCGCCGAAGTGTGCGAGGCCTCGCACATCACGTTTATCGGTCCGTCGCCAGAAGTTATCCGCATGATGGGCGAAAAGGACCGCGCACGCCGCGAAATGTCTGCGGCAGGCCTGCCGATCATTCCCGGCAGCCCGGGCGTGGTTCCTGACGAAGACACGGCGTTGAAGCTTGCGGGAGAAATTGGTTATCCAGTGCTGATTAAGGCTGCCGAAGGCGGCGGCGGACGCGGCATGCGCGTGGTCCACCGTAAGGAAGAACTGCTTTCCGCCTTCCAGACGGCGCGAAACGAGTCGCAGCAGGCGTTCGGCAGCGCGAATGTGTACCTTGAGAAACTGATCGAGCGTCCGCGGCACATCGAGTTTCAAGT